>DASQMG010000483.1:0-10533 GCA_035645595.1 Flavisolibacter sp.
TTTCGCGGCAGGCCAAATGCTTTGGGCTGATGCATTGAAAAATATAAAGAAGGCAAAGGAAAAGAAGATGAATTTCTTCATATAGTAAGATTTGAAAAAAGTTGCGCTGCAAGAGGCTTGCAGCGCAACGGGAAGTTATTATTGCCAGCCTGGGTTTTGAACCAGGTTAGGGTTTATGTCAATTTCCGACTGTGGAATAGGCATGTATTTATTCCTTGGAATTTGAAAATTATTAAACTCCGGATCTCTTGCCTTTAATTCGGCCAATTTAGCGGCATCATCAAAATAGCCCCAGCGTGCAAGATCGTTCCAACGGGTACATTCACCAGTTAATTCGGTAATACGTTCATGCATAATTTGTCGTAGGAAAGCCGGTTGGGAAAGTCCCGGTCTTGCTACACTTAATTTGGCCAACCCGGCACGTTCCCGCACCCTGTCAACAAAAGGATAAGCTTCTGCAGTTCGCCCTAAATTATTTAGCGCCTCAGCATACATGAGTAATACATCGGCATACCGGATGCTGCGGAAATTTTTCGGACCGTTAAATACTTCAAATTCGTTGATGCGCAATTCATCATTTAAATATTTTCGATACCAAACCCGTGACCGGGTGCCGGCATCGTAATTTTTTGAAGTAAAACTTGATCCGTACACTAAGGTTGTATTTGGACCACCTACGTCTGTGCTATCATAAAGCGCTGTTACAGCAAGACGTGGGTCTCTCTGGCCGCCAACTGTTCTTTCCTGGTGAAATTCATTCAATACCCAACGGTGCATATTGGCATCATTAAAACCATGGCCCGGTGGTGCAAAAAATGGTGCCCTGCTCGTACCTACATTACTGGTTGGGCCATCATCGCCTCCATTTTCAGGTCTCAACTTAAATTGAATTTCAAACACGGATTCCCTATTGTTCTCTGTAGTGTGTCGAAAGTTGTCGTAGTAAGTTGGTATCAATCCATATAATGCTGCTCCCGGCCCTGTTACCAGCCAGGCAAGGGCATCAACGGCCTGTTGATTTTTGCCTTGTTGCAGATAAGAGCGGCCTAACAAGCCGTATGCAGCTCCTTTTGTTGCCCGGCCAAGATCATCGCCGGTATAGGCCGTAGGCAAAACAGCTGCTGCTTCTGTGAGGTCTTTTTCAATTTGTGCCCAAACCTGAGTTTGCGCTACCTGTGCTGGTTTGTCATTTGGTTTTGATGGCGCAAGAATTAGCGGAACGTTACCCCAGATTGTAACAAGGTTATAGTAATACCAGGCACGCAAAAACTTAGCTTCCGCAGCATAACGGTCGCGTGTGGCAGCATCCATTTCAATGTCCGGCACATTTGCAATTACCTGGTTAGCACGGTAAACACCACGCCAATGGTGGCCCCATGTTTCGGCCTGTACTTCAAAACTATAATCGGTAATGTTTAAGCCACTGATGCTGCGTAACTCATTCCAAGGAGAGGTGGAATATCCATCATCCGAGCGGACATCCAGATAATATGGTAGCCAGCGGCTTGGCCCGTTGCGGTAAAAATTTCCGTACACAGCATTAACGCCTTTTAGAGCATCAGTACCGGTTTTCCAAAAGTTTGATTCATCTACCCGGTTTGGATTTTCAATATCCAATTCCAGTGATTTTTTACACGAGCCCAGCGAAGCGGCAAAGGCTGCGGCCAACAAGTATTTAGTGATGTGATTCATTGTCGTTTTATTTTTAAGATTTGAGCATTAAAATCCAAAATTTATCCCTGCTGAAATAATGCGCAAAGCAGGATATTGGCCATTATCAAGCCCACGTTCAAAAATATTTACACCTGTAATGTCGGGGTCCAGTCCTGAGTATTTTGTAAAGGTCAACAGGTTTTGACCACTTACAAATACACGGGTGCTTTTAAACCCGATGCGGTCTAGTAATGATTTGCCAACATTGTAACCGATTTCCAAATTACGGAGACGGAGGTAAGAGCCATCTTCCAGCCAGCGGTCGCTTTGCGGCAGTACATTGTAATCAAGTCCTTTGTCAGTATTGGTTCCCGATATAATGGCGGCTCGTGGCCATTCGTTGCTTGGATTAGCTGCTGTCCAGATTGTGGCTCCCCTGCGAAAGTTTGTATTCTGGCTCATACGGTCAACCGTAAAACGGGGCCGGTTATAAAGTTCGTTACCTACCACCGCATACCACTGCATGTTTAACGAAAGGCCTTTGTAACTAAAGTTAAGCTGCAGGCCTGTTTCAAAATCCGCCCAGGGAGAGCCTGCATAATAACGGTCTTTATCTAAATCAATTACGCCGTCATCGTCTACATCTATGTAGCGAATGTCACCTGGTTTAGACCATGCCTGAAGCACCTGGCCCGTTTTTCCCTTGTGCGCATCAATCTCTGCCTGGTTTTGAAAAATGCCGGAAGTTTTTAGTACATACCATTCACCAATAGAGCGGCCTAATTGTGTACGGGCATCTCCTGATTGTGTGTATTTGGTGGTTTCATTACCAAAAGCAATTACTTCGTTATTGATGGTGGTGAAGTTTAGCGTGGCATCCCAACGGAAATTACGGCCGGGTTTTGGACGATAGCCCAGCGCCAGTTCAAACCCTTTATTTTGCAGAGTGGCCGCATTTACTGCAGGATTGCCACCAGCATTGCCGGTTGTAGCACTGATAGGTAGATCAACAAGTACATCTTTTGACTTTGAAATAAAATATTCTGCTGTTAGTGTGAAGCGGTTATTCAAGAATGCAGCATCCAAACCAATATTGGTAGTATTCTTCCGCTCCCAACGAAGATCGCTGTTAGCCAGGCGGGTAACCGTGGCGCCAAGCTGCTCTACTTCAGTAGCTCCAAATACGGCACGCGGAAAAGGATTAATTTGAGCGTAGTACAACCACGGTTGTAAAAATTCTGAATTACCCAACGATCCATACGAAGCACGTAGTTTCAGGTCGTTAATTGCAGTGACTGTCCAAAATTTTTCTCTTGAAATACGCCACGCTACGGAAGCCGAAGGGAAGTTGCCCCATCGGTAATCCCTACCAAATAATGAACTTCCATCGCGGCGAAAAGTAAGGCTTGTTAAGTACCGGTCTTCATAGCTGTAATTAACTCTCCCTAACACGCCAATGTTGTTCCATTTGTTTGTATAGGGGTCTGCGACTTCCGGAGTACCTGCAATAGTTGTATATCTGAAAATTGGCTGATCAAATGTTTGGTTGGTAAAACCCGCCACCGCACTCAGCTTGTGTGCACCAAAATTCTTGTCGTAATTCACAGTGTGTTCAAACAGTTTTGATTCAAATTCACCTCTGCTGCGAAACGTAGATAATCTATTGTTGTTTGGCGAGGGAGTTCCCTGGCGAACCGTTCCTGGCTGCCGGGTTCCTAACCCACGGTCAAGTGTTTTTTCCAAACCAAAATTGAACCGATATGTCAGGCCTTCTAAAATTCTGAAGTCCAGGTAAGCATTACCACGGACCTTAAAGTTTTCCTGCTCAAACTGATCGAGGCTTTGGAGGGCCGGTACGTTGGCAGTAAGGGTGCTTAGGTAAGCGTTATTTAAACCAATTCCCCAGCCTCCTGGATTTTCTGCACTTCTGTAGCGCTCACCTAGCAGTGCTACAACCGGAGGCATGCTGATCATATCAACAAAAGGATTTACACCTACACCTGCATTTGCAATGGGGTCTTCTTTTGTCCAACTTAACAACAGGTTCTGACCAATAGAAAAGCGGCCCAATTTGGTGCTTGTATTAATACGGAAACCGCTACGTGAAAAACTGTTGTCAATAACAGGGCCTTTGTTCTGAAAATGATTTCCGCTTATATAAAAATTCACCTTTTTCTTAATTGCACCTGATAGCGCAAGGTTATACTCACCAATAGCACCCTGGCGTAAAAACTCCTCCTGCCAATCGGTGTTTATTGATGGATCAAATTGAGTACTAAGTGAAGTGGGCACCGGGGAACCGCCAGCCTGATAAAGTTTTGTAGCGAGATCGCGGTATTCAGTTGCGTTCATCATTTCATAGCGATTACTCAAAGTTTGAACCCCGCTTTTAATGCTTCCGTTTACTACAAGTGGTCCTTGCCGTCCTTTTTTAGTGGTGATAATTATAACACCATTGGCGGCACGGCTTCCATAAATAGCAGCAGCAGAAGCATCTTTCAAAATTTGTATAGACTCTACATCCTGCGGATTAAAATCCGGTGTAGCATCGCTATACATACCATCTATAATGTAAAGCGGATTATTACCAGCAAACGTGCCCGCGCCCCTAATATCAATCTTGGCACCACCACCAGGTGCTCCCGAGTTACGTACAGTTACACCCGGGGTAAGACCCTGGATACTTTCTGCAATAGTATTGGATACGTTGCGGTTGGCAGTAGCCGGGTTAATAACACCGACGGCACCTGTTAAATCCTTCTTGCGTACACTTTGGTAACCGATAATCACTACTTCATCACCAGAAATAACATTTGTCTGCAGCGAGTAATCAACAGTTGTACGGCTTGCTACATCCACTTCCTTGGGCACAAAACCCACAGAGGAAAACACAAGAACATCGGTGGGAGAGGCGGTGATGGTGTAGCGTCCACCAGCGTCTGTAACAGCAGAGCGGCTAGTTCCTTTAACTGTTACTGTCACCCCCGCCACGGGTGCATTTTTATCGTCGCGGATAATACCGCTCACAGTTTGCTGGGCATACACGCTTACACTGAACAGTAAAGCCAGAACAGTGTTGATGCCCAATGAAAGCAATCGATTCTTTTTTTTCATGATTTGCAGTTTAATTTAAAAAGTGGTTTCTATTTGAGTGAAATAAGAGCTTATACATTGGTTAACCATATACTTGTTTCGTTTGATTTAACTACGGTTGCTTGATTCCCGAATAATTAATTCAGGCTCCAGTATTAGTTTTTCTGCACCATTTTTATAGAAGTGTTTATTCTCGTTCAGCCTGAAAAAAAGCTTGGCAGCTTCTTCTCCCATTTTAATTGTTTGCTGGTTTACGGTTGAAAGGGAAGGAGTGATGTACTGGCCAAAGGCTTCATTGGCAAACCCTATCAGGCATACATCCCCCGGAAGCCTTTTACCTGCTTCCTTAAGGTACTGCATAGCGCCTAAAGCAGTAAAATCTTCTACAGCAAATACACCGTCAACTTTAGCGGAATCCGCCACTAACGCCTGCATGCAACGCCGACCCGACTCCACACTAACTTCTCCATAAACAACCAGGCTTTTATCGTAAGAAATGCCCGCCGCTTTTAAAGCATCCTGGTAACCTTTGAGCCGTTCTTTAAAAATATGTATATGCTGTGGCCCCGCTATATGGGCGATGCAACTGCACCCCTGTTCAATCAAATGGTTGACAGCCATAGCGGCGCCTTTATAATCATCAATCACGATCGAAGGCACTTCCAGATCATCGCTTGCCCGGTCGAATAATAATAACGGTATGCCCCGGTCCTTTACCTCCTTATAATGATCAAGGTTTTTAGTTTCTTTTGATAACGATGCAAATACCCCATCCACTCTTGAACGCAAGAAAGTGGCTATGCCTTTTTTTTCAAATTCCAGGTCTTCATTCGATTGGTAGAGAAGAACATTGTAATCTCTTTCGCTGGCTATTTTTTCAATACCATGTACTACAGAGCCAAAGAAGTTTATTTCGGCACTTGGTATGATAACACCAATAATTTTTGATGTGCCTGACCGTAAAGAAGAAGCTATTTTATTAGGATGATAGTTTAATTTTTTTGCCGTCTTTAGTACGGCTTTTTTTGTGGCATCACTTATTGTAGCATGATCGTTCAATGCCCTGGAAACAGTGGAAGGAGTTACATTGAGTTTATTGGCAATGTCAATAATAGTGGCTTTGAAAATAGGTTCAGCCATGGCAGCGCAATCGTTTGCGTAAAAGTAGTGCCCTTTTCAATACAGAACAGGATTGTGTGATAATAATTTTTTTTATTACCGATGAGATGCGCGATTGTAAGAGACAGACGGGCTAATTTAAAAGGGGGTCTATTGGAAAATTTATCATCATTTCGGCTTCACCACCAATATGTTTAAGCGAGTCTTTCCATATTTCCTCGGCATTGGGATGAAAAATTAATTTCTTTACAGCCTCTACTGTGAGCCATGTTTTTTCATCCATTTCTGTTGCCAGTTGTCCGGCACTCCAACCCGAATACCCTATATAAAAACGAAGTCTTGCAGGGTCAACCTTACCACTGTTTATCAGCTGGATCACTGCATCGAAATCACCTCCCCAAAACACTCCCTTTATCACTTCCACGCCCCCCGAAATCTCATCGGGATAACAATGTAAAAAGTGGATGGTATTCATTTGCACTGGACCACCATAATACACAGGCAATTTGTGCCCTTCAACATCGGGCAGCAATTCATCCAGTGTATTTTCATACTGGCGGTTTAGTACAAAACCTACTGTCCCGTCTTCGCGATGCTCGGTTAATAAAACTACCGTGCGCATAAAGTTGGGGTCTTTTAAAAACGGGTCTGCAATTAATAATACACCGGATGCTGGTTCTGTCATAAAGCTGTTGCTATAGTTGTTAAAAATCATGTATAACAAACTTGTGCCACCAAAGTGCTGCCGTTCCGCCTATTTTTGTCTGGAACAATTTTTTTCAGCTATTGCTCCCAGTGAAACGAATCTTCCCCATAATCATTGCGCTTATTACCCTTTCCCTGATTGGCATTATACTTATACAAATCTCCTGGCTGCAGAATATGATAGTAGCTAAAGAAGAGCAGGTAAGAGAAAAACTCCGGGATGTTACTGAACTGGTTGCCAATGAGCTTTCGCAGGCAAAGGGCTATAATATTACCACAAAGCCTTTTCCAGGCTTCGATGAATTTTCATTAGAGCAAACAAAGCCTTACACTATTGGTAGCCGGCTAACGGCCGACGATATAAAAGCTAAAATTGATGCTGTGCTCGTTGCGCAACGGATGGAGCATACACCCTATCAGTTTGGGTTGGCAAGTTTTGGTACAGACGCCATTGCCCCCATCGAAAGAAAATCTGCTGACTTCGAAAAATGGTATAATGATACTACATCCTATTATTCAGTAACGCATTACATCAGCCCGCCAAGCGGTTCGGCAAGTGAAAACCTGACAAGTGATGAAGTGATCATCCTGGTGATACCAATAAAAAAATTGGTGTTTAAAGACCTTCGCCCCAATATTATCATGGGTATTTTATTTACCCTTGTTATTGTGAGCGCATTTGGACTTACCGTGTATACTATGATACGACAGAAGAAGCTGAATGTAATCAAGAACGATTTCATCAATAACATGACGCATGAATTTAAAACACCCATTGCCACTATCTCACTGGCGGTGGATGCTTTAAAAAACCCTAAGGTAATTGGCAGCCCGGAAAAGCTGATGTATTTCAGTGGTATTATTAAAGAAGAAAACCAGCGCATGAACCGGCAGGTAGAAACGATATTGAAGTCAGCATTAATGGACCGGCAGGAAATTCAGTTAAATAAAAAGCCGCTGAACATTCACCAGATTATTGAGGATGTGGCAGATAATTTTGCGCTGCGCTTGCAGGAAAAGGGCGGTGATATGGAAGTTCATTTAGATGCGGAAAGCGATTTGATTGATGGTGACGAAGTTCATATCTCCAACCTTGTAAACAACTTGTTGGATAATGCTGTGAAATATTCCAGGGATGATGTACCGCCTCATATTTCTTTAAGTACCTCATCGGGCCCAAAGAAATTTGTTATGGTAATTGAGGATAACGGCATTGGCATGACAAAGGAAACTGTAAAAAGGATTTTTGAAAAGTTCTACCGGGCTCATACGGGCAACATACATAATGTAAAAGGTTTCGGTTTAGGATTGAGTTATGTAAAGCAGGTAATTGAGGCCCACGATGGGAGTATAAAACCAGAAAGTGTTCTGGGAAAGGGCAGTGTGTTCACTATTGAGTTGCCGCTGAAAGAAAGAAGTTGATCCGTTGATTGATCCGTACAATTAACTGATAAACCGATCACCGGTTCACTAGTCCTTCCACAACAAACTGCTATCTCCATAACTTAAAAACCGGTACCCGTTATCCATAGCATAGGCATATACTTTCTTCCAGTCATCGCCGATGAAGGCCGCCACTAAGAGGAGTAAAGTGGATTGCGGCTGGTGAAAATTTGTTATCAGGCCAACGGGTATCTTAAATTCGTAACCAGGCACAATCAGCAGGCTGGTTCGGCAATGTAATTCGTTCATTAAACGAGCATTCATCCAGTTAATAATTCCCTGCAGGCTTTCTTTGTAGGTGATTGAGCTATCCAAATCATAAGCCTCCCACTGCTCCAGCACCCATTTTTCATTTAGAAAACCTTTCATCAGCTTTACGCCCAGCCAATAAATGCTTTCTATTGTTCGTAGCGACGTAGTGCCTACAGCTATCACCTTCTTATCTGTTATTAGTTTCACCAACACCTCTTTGGTAATAGTAAAATCTTCACCGTGCATTAAGTGCCCTGCTATTGTTTCTGTTTTTACCGGCTTAAAAGTTCCGGCCCCTACATTTAAAGTAATAAATGCTGTATCTATTTGTTTGCTTTCAAATTGCGTGAAAATTTCATCAGTAAAATGTAAGGCCGCTGTTGGCGCTGCCACTGAGCCATCCTGCTTTCCAAAAATGGTTTGATAACGATCGGCATCCATTAAATCGGCAGTTCGTTTAATATAAGGTGGCAGGGGAACCGCACCTGCCCCATGTAATATTTCTATAAAGTGTAATTCGGCCGCATCCCAGTTGAACTGGATCATAAAACCATCATCCAGTTTCTGCTGGAACACGGCCCTGAATTCTGTCTGTTTCCCGTTAATGACTAATTGTTTTTTCAGGATTTGTCCCGGCTTCCATTTAGAGGCACCTCCCACCAGGCATTTCCAATGTGTAGTTCCGCTTTGTTGTAGCGCTGTCTCCATGCTTTGCTCAAATGGCTCCAGGCAAAAAATTTCAATCTGTCCGCCGCTTTCTTTCTGAAAAAGAATACGGGCTTCTATAACTTTTGTGTTGTTAAAAATAAGGAGCGAATCTGCCGGTAGCTGGTGTACCAAATTAAAAAATAAGCCGTCTGTTATGGTCCCACTTTTATACACCAGCTGCCTGGAAGCGGCACGTTCCGCCAATGGGTGATGGGCTATTCGATGTGAGGGTAGGGTATAGGTGAAGTCCCTGATTAAAATTTCCTGCAAGTTCATAATGCTTTGCCCTTGACTGGCGCTACTATTTAAAGCTATTTGTGAATTACTGCCGCTTTATCCACGTTAATCAACATCCAATTCACATTAAAATTTTTGAACCAAATTAGTTTGTTTGTGAAACACAGTGAAATATGAGGGTTAGCTACAATGTCACAACGTGGATAACTATACCCACCGAAATCAAAGTATGAAAGTGGTAAAAAGTGTTATTTTGTGTCAAATCTTAAAACTCTTTCCCAAATCATTGTAAATGACAGGCTTCCTTGGCGAATATGAAGTTACACTTGACGCAAAAGGTCGCTTTCTGCTTCCGGCAGGTTTAAAGAAACAATTGCCGGAGGGCGAAAATACACATTTCGTCATCAACAGGGGGTTTGAGAAATGTCTGAGTCTATATCCTAAACAAGCCTGGGAACCTGTGTTTTCAAAAATCAGTTCTTTAAATACGTTCGATCCGGAAGTAAGGAGTTTTGTCCGTTACTTTTTGAATGGCGCTACCGAAGTAGAAATTGATTCTGCGGGAAGATTGCTGCTTCCGCCCAATTTAAAAGAATATGCCGGGCTGGGAAAGGACATGGTTCTTACATCGGGTGTTGATAAAATTGAAATATGGTCAAAAGAGGCCTACCAACAGTTCTTTGATACATATTCGCCGACAGAGTTCAGTACGTTGGCGCAAAAAGTAATGGGAGGTGAACCAAAGCAATGAAAGACGAGGATGATATAGCGTCTTTTGCTTCGGAATACCATATACCTGTTTTGCTGAACGAAGTGATAGAGCATTTAGAGATAAAGCCATCGGGAGTTTATGTGGATTGCACTTTTGGAGGAGGCGGGCACTCGAGAGCCATTCTTCAAAAATTAGGTGAAAAGGGAAGGCTGCTTGCCTTTGACCAGGATGCGGATGCTCAACAAAACCTGCCGGATGATACGAGGGTGGTTTTTGTACCGCAGAACTTTCGGCACCTGCAGCGCTTTTTACGCTTAAATGGTATAACCGAAGTCGATGGGGTGCTGGCTGACCTTGGTGTAAGCAGTTACCAGTTTGATGAAGCGAGCCGTGGATTTTCAATCCGTTTTGATGGTGCACTTGATATGCGTATGGATCAGCGCCAGGAAAAAACAGCGGCAGACGTTCTGAATAAATATAGTGAAGCGGAATTGCATAAACTCTTTGAACAATACGGTGAAGTAACCAATTCAAAAACATTGGCCCGTACCATTATTGATAAACGAAGGCAGGCACCTTTTCAAACTATCGAGGCATTTAAAGACACACTG
>DASQMG010000484.1:0-2017 GCA_035645595.1 Flavisolibacter sp.
CTAACCAAAAGCAATCATCTGGTGTCCCGTTACCTCTTTTACATCAAACTCAATTCGTTGGTTATTTAATCTGAATGGAATAGCTGTATTCTGTGGAACCAGCGTAACATTATTTACTTTACCATCTATCTTAACCGATACCTTAAGATTATAAAGTGGAATTACGTCTTCAATAATATCAAACTCCGTCCCCCGCCTTTCAGGAATATAATGCAGCAAGTGCAGTACCGTTCTTTTTTTAACCTCTTGCTTATTAAGCAAAGCAATAACTGAAGAAGGACCAGAATGCCTTACCAGTGTATCGGGGTGCAGTAAATCAATCGCATTTAACACTAATTGCTTACACCATCTTGGTGCGTTTCGCTGATATTGGGTAAACAAGGGATGCATAAAATAAATGCTTCTTCCATTTTTAATTACGGCCGGATAACCAACTTTTCCGGCAGAAGGCGTGTGCTTATGCGAAGAAAAATGATCCCACCGGCGGTTAAAATAGGGCACATTTGCATCTGCCAGTACTTCTGATCCAGGCAGGGCTTTAACCTGCAGCCCTTTCAAATACATCACGAGTTCTGTGTCCGGCAACCCTTTAGCCAGGACTGCTTTAGGTACAATAAAATCGGGGCTATACGGGGCCTCTCCAACAAGGGAAACACCAAGCCCGCCGAGGTTAAAATTTTTACCATCCGCATTTAGCCCGGATTGGAAGGAAGAGATCAATGATCCTCCGCCATATAAATATGTTTGAAGTTTTTCATTAAGGGCGTTGCTTACGGGGATATTATCAGGAAGAATAAGAATCTTATACTTCTTATAGTCGCTTGCGGAATCCAGGATGTCAAACTGCCTTGCACCTTCCTGTAGAATGCGGATGATGCCCATCATTGCTTCCGGCGTTCGTCCTCCCATTCCAGGCACGCCATATTCTTCTGTGCTCAATACACCAATTTCTGTAACTGCTTTTGCACCGTCGCACCAGGCTTCTTTCTGGGCCACTTTACTGTAAGCTCCTCCAATCAAATCATAAGTGGCTTTGTCAAGCGCCCCTTTGGGGTGAAGCTGATCGCCTATAGAACATTTTGCATTTAGTGCTAACATCATTGACGTTTCAAACTCAAGTGCTGCAGCATTTTTTAATGAATGAAAGTCGCCCCATGATGTATGAAACTTACCGGTCATGCCCATAATGTCTTCACCCAGGTTCCTTGCATATCGTGCGGTTAAGGGCAGGTGCAAATAACCCCAGCCACCCGACGGCAGGGACTCTAATTCAAGGTGTGTATTTGATGGAACAGTATCGCGGATATGAGGCCCCACGTGACCACTGTTGTAAAATATAGTGCAGTCTTTATCAAGCTTTCTGATAAAGGCGGTAAGGTCTTGTTTATACGCTTTTAAAACTTCCTTGTCATACTGCAATCTTACCGCTTCTTTTGTAGGATCTAACCCTTTTTTCAACATGCCCTCGATAGCACCGTTATTTGCGTTGGCCATTATATGGTGGATGTCTAAAAAAAGCCCGTCTACAGGAACAGCTTCAAACAAATCCTTAATGTGGTCCTTCAAAAAATCTATATACGGTGTTGCCACATCCAGGTGATTATAAAATCCGGGCTGAAAGACGTTGCTGTTGCCCATGGCTATTGGCGCTCCGTTCTCGTCACGAACAAGCCACTCCGGGTGCTTTTGTGCCGTGTAATAATCCCACTGCACTGTGGTATATATCGGTACGCGAATGTTTTGCTTATGGCAGGCTTCTATTTGTTCCTTCAATAAATTCCGATGCGTAAGATGAGGATGTATTCGCTCCGGATGTTTTTTGGAGTCATAGTACAAATAGCCATGATGGCACCGGGCAAAGCTTGTAACAGAATTCACATGGGCTTTCTTAAGTGTGCTGGCAAACTCCTCCGCATCGAAAGATTTCGCTACATCTTCAATTAAGCCGCTGGTATGAAAATCAAGGTGAACCTGCCGAAAGCGCAAACCTGTAGCCGTTTCCGCGTTCAAACCAGTA
>DASQMG010000485.1:0-6170 GCA_035645595.1 Flavisolibacter sp.
CCGGCTTTTAATTGTGATAGCGTCATAATTATTTTCAAAGCTAATTTAATCATGGCAAGGCTTTCCGAATTTTACTCAATGCAAAAATCAGGGATAAGTAGGATTAGTTTTCATTATCTCGTCCCATCGCTTCATTTCAGAGATAGAACAAAAGTGAAGGATTTTTTATTTGCCTTATTCAGGAAGCATAATAAAGGGGTGGAAGCAATCAACTATATATTTTGCTCGGATAAATACCTGCTTGGTCTTAATAGGGAGTATTTGCGCCATAATACTTACACCGACATTATCAGTTTTGAATTGTCGGCAGTTGATGAGCCATTAATTGCTGATATCTATATAAGTGTGGAAAGAGTTAGGGAGAACGCGAAAGCCTATGGTACTTCGTTTAAAAAGGAATTACACCGTGTGATTTTTCATGGTGCGCTACATCTCTGTGGGTTCAAAGACAAAACTTTCAAAGACGGCGATGTAATGAAGGTTATGGAAAACCGGTGCTTAGCGGAGTATTTTGTTTCACGTGAAATGGGGTTAAAGATTAACAAGATTCGGGACCACCATTAAAATAAATTTGCCAACTATGTTTCAAGAATATGATGTTATTGTAGTTGGAGCGGGTCACGCTGGCTGCGAGGCCGCAGCCGCCGCGGCCAATCTGGGTTCAAAGGTGCTTCTTATAACGATGAACCTGCAAACCATCGCTCAAATGAGCTGCAACCCTGCGATGGGGGGTATTGCAAAAGGCCAAATAGTAAGGGAAATCGACGCTATAGGAGGATACTCGGGAATTGTATCAGACGCTTCCATGATTCAATTCAGGATGCTAAACAAATCCAAAGGCCCGGCTATGTGGAGTCCACGTTCCCAAAATGACAGGATGTTATTCGCAATAAAATGGCGGGAAATGCTAGAAGAAACTCCAAACGTCGATTTCTACCAGGATATGGTCAAAAGCCTAGTGGTAGAAAACGATATTGTGAAGGGCGTCATTACAAGTTTAGGTCACAACATTAAGAGCAAAACGGTAGTGCTGACTAACGGCACCTTTTTAAACGGCGTAATTCATATAGGGGAAAAAAGACTGGGCGGTGGGCGGGTCGCTGAGCGAGCTGCTGAGGGAATCACAGAACAACTAGTCAGTCTGGGATTTGAGAGCGATCGTTTGAAAACAGGCACGCCGCCACGGGTCGATGGCCGTTCACTTGATTATACGAAAATGGAGGAACAAAAAGGGGACGACGATATAACCGGGTTTTCGTACCTAAATACATCAAAGCCGCGCGCCCAAAAAAGTTGTTGGATAACATACACCTCACCTGAAGTACATGATATTTTAAAGACCGGGTTTGACAGAAGTCCTATGTATGCCGGAAGAATTGAAGGAGTCGGCCCACGATACTGTCCAAGTATAGAGGATAAGATTAATCGCTTTGCAGAAAGGGAACGTCACCAGCTTTTTGTAGAGCCGGAAGGCTGGAACACGGTAGAGATCTATGTGAATGGTTTTTCAACTTCACTACCTGAGGAGGTGCAGCACCAGGCCATGACGAAAGTTCCAGGCTTTGAAAATGTAAAGTTCTTCCGACCTGGTTATGCTATTGAGTACGACTTTTTCCCTCCCACACAATTGAATTATAGCCTGGAAACAAAAGGGCTTCAAAACCTGTTTTTTGCAGGCCAAATAAATGGAACAACCGGATATGAAGAAGCGGCATGCCAGGGATTAATGGCTGGTATAAATGCCCACTTAAAATGGACGGGGCAAAAGCCATTTATTCTAAAAAGAAGCGACGCTTATATCGGGGTTTTAGTAGATGACTTAATCAGTAAAGGCACACAGGAACCCTACCGGATGTTTACATCAAGGGCAGAGTTCAGAACGCTACTTCGTCAGGATAACGCTGATTTACGTTTGACTGAGATGAGTTACCGTATGGGGCTGGCATCACAGGAACGGATGGAAAAGGTGAGGCAAAAGCGCATTGAAGTTGATTCAATAAAAAAACTTCTAAATACCACCTCCCTCGAACCAACGGAGGTAAACTCATTTTTTGAAGAAAAAGGCAGTGCTGTTATCTCTGAAAAACAACGACTGGAAAAGATTGTACTTCGCCCTAATATCAGTTTAAGGGACTTAATGAAGGAATTACCGAAAGTACAGACAGCATTGGAAGGGTTTCAAACAGAAGCAGTAGAGCAAGCTGAAATTCAAACCAAATACCAGGTTTATATCGAAAAAGAACAGGAGTTGGTAAGTAAAATGAGCCAGCTAGAAGACTTAGAAATTCCAGAAAGATTTGATTACCAGCGTATTATGTCGCTTGGAGCAGAGGCACGGGAAAAATTGAACAAAATGAAACCCAAAACTTTAGGGCAGGCCAGTCGCATATCCGGCATTAATCCCGCAGACGTACAAATTTTGATGGTGTATATGGGCAGGTAAATAAATTCCCTTATAGATGATTGGAAGCAACCCCAGCCTAGGTAGGTTGCTTTTTTTGTTCCTGCTGTAGCCGGTAATAATTCATCACGGCCCTTATCTCCCCATACGAAAATTCATCTGGTAATTTGTACTTGATCGTTGTGGCAGTCATCCCTGTACTGTCAATCACCGAGAGGATAGCCTTACTTTTCTGGGGAGAGACCAATTCTTCGAGTTTCATGTCTCCTGTATAAATAAAGCTGGCGAGGTGACTTTCAATAGTTCCAGTTGCAAGATTGCGAAGAGCTGCGATTTCTTCTACCGACTTGCCTTCACGGTACAGCGTTAAGGTATCTCTATGACTGGCGCCTTTCTGGGGCTTTTCTTTTTTTGTTTTTACAATGGCAGTAGCTTGTAGCTTCACAGCCGGAGCCTCGTATTGCACAAAGACCAAATCGCCAAATACGATACTATTTAATTTCCGAAGGTGATTTAAAAGCACGGCCTCAATTCCCCGGAGCTCTTTTGTATACTTTACAACTTTACTGGCAAAGCGGAGACCAGACAAATGTGACTGTAGCGGAAGAATGACATCATCAACCAAGGCTTTGGTAAAATATAAGATAGCTTTATTTACTCTTTGTTGTAATAGATCTTTATTACCACTTTGTAATAATTGCCGCAACTGCCCCTGAAACCTTTCTGCAACCTCCCGTTGTTCAATAGCTTTTTTAATAAGATCCTGGCAAAGTCGTAGTGCTTCATCAACATCAGGTAATTTTTTTCCGGGGATGATCTGCATCCAGTCATGCAGGGCAGAAATTACCTTATCCCAATTAAATGTTTTAATTAAAACTTCGGCCTGAAATTTTTCCTTTTCTTCTTTAAGCAATTGCTCCAAATAAGAATCATCGGCTTCTCTTTCCGCAAATGCCAATACTCTTTTATCGGTTGCAATTGCATGCGGAAATATTTTTGAATGCAACACCAGGCCTTCCAGCGAAGTACAGCGACTGAGCGCCACATACACCTGTCCGGCAGCGAAAGAAGAGCCTGCATCAATTACTGCTTTATCAAACGTGAGCCCCTGGCTTTTATGTATAGTAATGGCCCAGGCCAACCTGATCGGGAATTGCTTAAAGCTGCCCAGTTCTTCCTCGTCAATATCATCTTTCTCCTTATCGTAATTGTATCGAATATTTTTCCAGGTTTCTTTTTCCAGCTTTAACTCTTCGCCATCAGTAAAGGAAACCGTTATGTCATCGTTTATTATTTTCTTAACGGTGGCAAGTTTGCCATTATAATAGCGGCGCTCAGCGCCTGAATCATTCTTTACAAACATTACCTGGGAACCTTGTTTCAACTGAAGGTTGGCTTCGGTGGGTAAAGCCTTCTCCGAAAACTCACCGGTTACTTCCGCTTTAAAAACATGGAGTTTGCCGGGCAGCTTTTTTAATTCGGCTTCATTAATTACATCGGCTTTACGGTTGTGCGTGGAAAGTGTGATATAACTTTCTCCCGCTGGTGCTGCAAAGCCGGGCTGGTAGCGGCTATTTAACTCCCGCAGGTCACCTGCTTCTGCTACGTTATTCCGAATACGATTAAGTATGTCAATAAAGTGCTGCTCATTTTGCCGGTAGATTTTCTTTAGTTCAATATAGAGCGGCGGGGCTTCTTTCACCACCTTGGCTTCAAAGAAAAAAGGGCTGGCATAATGCTCTCCTAAAATGGCCCACTCTTGTTGCTGAACCACTGGTGGTAACTGAAATAAGTCGCCAATATAAACTACCTGCACACCGCCAAAAGGCACAGCATATTGTTTGCGAAAATGACGCAGGATCACGTCCATCGCATCCAGCATATCGCAGCGCACCATACTTACTTCATCAATAATAAGCAGTTCCAATTCCTGTAGCAGTTCCCTTTTGCTACCCGCAAAATGAATGTTTTTAAAAAGACTATGCTTGTCCGTTACCTGCCCGTTGCCGGTATAATTGTTTTGCGAAGCAGGAACAAACGGGCCGAACGGCAATTGAAAAAAAGAATGCATAGTTACACCGCTTGCATTGATGGCAGCTACACCGGTTGGGGCAACGATCACGGTATTTTTCTTCGTATGCTCCTTAATATATTTTAAAAAAGTGGTTTTCCCCGTACCTGCTTTACCGGTTAGAAAGATGTGCCGCGAGGTATAATTTACCAGGTCTGTGGCGAGGGAAAAAATAGTATTGGTGCTGTCGTGCTGCATGTGTTTTAAAGCTTATAAAAGATAAAGCTTTTTACAAATGTGTGAATAGAAAGATGTAAGGTAAGCAGCGGCAGTTGTACTATTTCTTGCTGTTTTATTAAAATAAAAGGCAGGAAAGTACCGACTAAGATATTCCCGCCCTTTTGCTGAATCAGGCTTCAGCAGCTTGTTTGCCAGACGCAGCACCTAAAAGTAATACCTCTGAAACATGTATTTCCGTGACATATTTTTTTACGCCTTCCTTGTCTACATAACTACGGTTCACCAGCTTGCCTTCAACAGCTATTTCGGAACCCTTCGCTACATATTTTTCAACTATCTCCGATACCTTGCCAAAGGCCACCAGGTTGTGCCATTGTGTGTCCGTAACTTTTACACCTTCTGCATTGCGGTAGGTTTCATTGGTAGCGATGCTGAAACGGCTCCATTTCTTGCCGCCTTCCGATGTGCGAACTTCAGGTGCATTACCAATGTGGCCGATCAGTTGAACTTTGTTTTTAAGTGCGTACATAACATTTGTTTTTGTTGTGATGAATTTGTTATCTCAATCAACCAGGAGTTGTTACCGGTTGACAGGCCAAAGATGCTATGATGAAAAAACGGTAGTCGGTATATAGTCGTTTGTTTTCGGAAAGAAGCGTTTATAAACGTTTGCACACGGATAAAAGATTGATTATCTTGACGAGCAAACTAACTGCATGAAGCTATCGCCGGGACTTTGTTTTTTGTTTCTAAGCGTTGCATGCTTTGGGCAAAAGAATGGCAAGGAAAAGGAGTGGGATGATTTTATGAAAGACTTTGAGGCAAAACAAAAAGCAGCCATAGGAAAGCTTTACCCGGAGTTTCGTATTTCGAGCGGCGATTCAACACTCACTAACCAATCGTGGAAAGGGAAAACCGTATTTATTAATTTTTGGTTTGAAGCCTGCGCTTCGTGTATAGCTGAATTTGATGGATTGAACCAGTAGTACAATAAAGTGAAAGGCGACAAAGACACGGAGAAAGAAACCCGCAGGCTCAATTTAAACAATGGGTTTCCTGCAAACATTATCGTGGATAAAGAGGGAAAAATTAAATTCCTGGTTACAGGCGGTAGCACTGATAAAGTGAAAGCATCGGAAATTATTATGAAGGAAATTTATCCGAAGATTTTATAAGCATCAAAACGAATAACGGCAGATAAAAACTTTACATGGAAACAACGCTTACACAAAAGAAATGCTTAGCCTGCGATAAAGTGCTTCATGGCCGAGCCGATAAAAAGTTCTGTAATGATTATTGCCGGAATGCTTATAACAATAATCTCAAATCTGCCAATAACACCATCGTTCGCAACGTCAACAATGCACTCCTAAAGAACCGCCGCATTTTAGAAACGCTTTTAGGCGAGGAAGAGATGCAAAAGGTTATAAAAGACAAATTGGTGCAATATGGCTTTCAGTTCAAATACACAACGCATACTTACACTAATAAGAAAGGCAATGTGTATTTCTTTTGTTA
>DASQMG010000486.1:0-2888 GCA_035645595.1 Flavisolibacter sp.
GGTACAAAAAGCTGACACTTACATTTTTCCGTTTTGGAGTCTGCCCTGCCTGTGTTACTATGAGCCTGACGTACAGCATAGGCAAGTTTTTCAGAAAACTATCGGCGAAGAACGAAAAACCGAAAACAAAGTAGAAATATGCGGCAGTGAAATGGCAAATGTTATGCAGCTCACATTGCTTTTCATGAGAAAGCGACCCGCCATTCTTAATCGGGGAATTTCAGTGAACACTATATTGTTGCGAATGCTTCCGCCGATAACACGCTATTATCACTGCTCCTTTAGTTTTCCTTTTCTGTAGTATCACAATATTCTTTCCCTGTTTTAAGCAGTAATTTATAGTGTAAATAATATTCCCAACATGATTTCAGCTGCCTCCTGGAATTGTGACTTCTTGAGGGCCTGGGACCTATTTTGCAATTCAATCCGGGGCGGCTTTTTATTGAACAGTGCTACATATAGAAATTCAAGTTGAAGGCTTATTATTTTAAGAAATTGGTGCAGCTTGCTAGTGGATCAATTATTTTGGAAACACTTTTACAGGCAGGGAAATTAACAACTTTGTGAGCTAAGTCTTGGAGTACAATCCACCTGGCATGGCCGAACAAACAGTTGCTTACCCTTTTCCAATGCAGGCTCAAATAAAGATCTAATGTTACTGGTACACCATCAATGTTGTTTTTATATTAAACACCACCGGGCGATTAAGCTTATGAAAAAAATAGGGAACGTAACAACCAGTCAAGCTGTTATTGGTTGCCTTTCCTGTGCCACCCCTCCCTCTACTTTATTTCATACTTTATCTTGGTAGTAACCCGCTCCCAGGTATCGGTTGTGAAGGGACCAGCCGGCAGACCTTCTTTATTAAACAGGTTGTTGTCGCTGGCATCGTCAAACCATCCAAAACGAACGGCTACCGGGTTGTTAATTTCATCAGCATAAACAATTACCTCATTGCCTTTTATAAAAGCTTTCGCATAAACATATTTACGGTCAGCACCGGCAATTTCAAATCCCCTGACATAGCCATATTTATCAGTTGTCGTTAAGCCACTTCCTGTTCCGGAAAAAGTTAAGACCAATTTGTTTCCCTCTGCTTTCATAGAGTTAAATACGGGACCGCTGCTCACAACATCTTTATTATACGTCTTGTTAAGTGCCAGTAATGCAAGCCTTAGCCCAACATCCTGTTTGTTTCGGGGATGAATATCTTTAGGGTCGCCAATATCGGTAGTAACGGCCATCCCGGTATTAGGCAGCGATAAGGTCTTGGTTTGGGCTTCGCGTAATTCGGCCCATTCGTAACCTTTGTTCTTCTCGGTACTGCCGCCGGCATTAAAGCTGGCCAGCTGAACAAAATAAAATGGGAAATCCCCTTGCTTCCAGTGCTGGCGCCAGTCATTTATCAGTAATGGAAAGGTTTTTTGGTATTGCGCCGCCCTGCCAGTGTTCGATTCGCCCTGATACCATATAACGCCCTGCATAGCAAATGGAATAAGGGGATTAACCATGGCATTAAATAACAGTGTGGGATAGGCGTTGGGACTAAGAATAGAACTTAAGCTGCCAGCGGTTAATGTTTGTATTTTATATGACCACAAACCGGCCAGGGACTGCTCCCGCTTTCCAAGAATAATTTTCATCCCTGTTTCACCCCAAAATCCCCCTCCGCCTCCGTTGTCTTCGATTTGGACAGCAACCACATTATTTCCCTCCTTCAATACTCCCGCAGGAATCGTGTATTTTCTAAGAGCAGTATATCCTTCGGTGGCGCCTACTTTAATGCCGTTCACGTACGTAACATCGTTGTCGTCTATTTTGCCCAGCTCAAGTACTGCGGCCTTGCCTGCTTCGGCCTTGTTAACTACAAACGTTTTTCGAAACAAAAGTTTGCCGTCCACTGCATTCATACCCTGGGTTTCCCACATGGCAGGCTCTTGTAGTTTGCTCCATTTACTGTCATCCAGGTTAGACGCATTCCATGACCCTAATTCCTCTGGTTGTATCAATTCCTTCTTCCACACCAAAAGATCTTTTTTTAATTGGATCTCCTTTGCTTTGTTGATAGAATCAAGGTTTAATACCGGCATGGATGATAGCACATTCGTGAATTCTTCGCTTTTCTCTAAAGCCTGCCGGCTTATCCATGATTCTGCTTGTGTTCCCCCCCATGAAGTATGAATAAAACCTATCGGGATCTTAAGTTCCTGGTATAGCTTCCTTGCAAAAAAATAGGCGACGGCTGAAAAGTTACGTGCATTTTCAGGAGTACATATCTGCCACTTCCCATCTCTTATGTCCTTTTCGGGCAGGCCGTTTATTGCCTTCGAAACATTCAGGCTTCTTATTTCCGGGAAGTCGGCCGCTGCTATTTCCTCCTCTGCATTAACTGCAGATTGTAATGGCCATTCCATATTTGATTGTCCGCTGCAGATCCATACTTCCCCTACCAGCACGTTGGAAAAAGTAATTGAGTTGCTGCCCGTGATGGTTAATGAGTAAGGGCCACCGGCCGTTTCTGGAGAAAGGTTCACGGTCCAGTTACCCTTCTTATCTGCCTTAGCTGTTTTTTTTTGCTTATTGAATAGTATTACAACGCTTTCGTTTGGTTTTGCCCAGCCCCAAACCGGAATTGGTTTGTTTCGCTGAAGCACCATATTGTCACCAAAGACGCGGGGCACCGTTACATCAGCGTTCGCCGCGACAAACAATATCAACCCAAGAAGCAGGAAATAAAATTTTTTCATAACAAGCTTTGTATTTTATGCTGGTAAACCGAAATACTACGGATTAAAATAACCTTTTTCTGATAGCAGAACGGCAAATCTCATTATACTGTGGTTATAGTATAGCAGAATGACAAAAAAGTTGAGGAACCTGTCACGAAC
>DASQMG010000487.1:0-17525 GCA_035645595.1 Flavisolibacter sp.
GGGTTGCTCTATTGGCAGTCACCGGCCTTGCCTTATTGAGCGGTTGCAAAAAAGACCCTTTGCAAGACATGACAGAAGATGAAAGCCGGATCTATATTACAAACCGCGACAGCAGCGCAGTATTTACCTCTTATAAAACGTATAGCATTGTCGATTCTGTTTCGGTGATTGATGACAACAGGCTTACTGAAAAAGGCACTACTGCGTGGGACTTACAGGTATTAACCGCAGTGCGCACCGCAATGCAAGCAAGGGGGTATGTAAGAGTATCGCATACACAATCGCCTGACCTGGGCATTAACGTTAGCCGCTTATACAATACCACTACCAATGTAGTAAATTTTAATAACTACTATGGTGGCTATGGTGGTTTTTACGATCCCTTTTATTGGGGGTATGGCGGTTATGGGTACAACTTCCCTTCCTATGGCTTTTATCAAAGTACAGAAGCGGCACTTTCTATTGATTTGCTTGACCTGAAAAACGCTTCTGCCAACAGAACTATCAAAGGTGTCTGGAACGGGTTAATTCGCGGATCGGGCATTTTTAGAAGTACTTCTGTTAACAGCCAGGTACAAGCCTTGTTCGATCAGTCGCCTTATATAAAAACAGTACAATAAAAATTAATAGCAATGAAATTCATTAAAATAAGTATAGCTCTTTTTGCCTTTATACTTTCTACTTCTGCCGTACAGGCGCAGAAGGGAAAAACAAGGCTTTCCCTTGGTTATAATGTGGGCCTCCCCATGGGTACTTTTAAAGATAATGTTTCCGAGACGTCGATTCGTGGTTTTAAAGCCGATGTGCTTTATGGCATCAACGATAAATTGTCTGTAGGCTTTGGTACAGGCTACCAAGACTTCTACCAAAAGACCCCGCGGCAGTTATACAAGCTTTCCGATGGCAGCGATATATCGGCCGTAGTAAGCCATTCTATTCAAACTTTACCACTTTTGGCAATGGCGAAATATAGTTTTACTCCAGGCGCGGCGGTACAGCCTTATGCTGCATTGGGCGTTGGTGGAAACCTTATTTCTTACACAGAACTTTTGGGTGAGTTTGGGCAAGCCCGGGCGAAATTTGGCTTTGCTGCCCGGCCCGAAGCTGGTATCTATATTCCGTTTAAGAAAACGGGTGAAGCTGGTTTAACCATTGGTGCATCGTATAATGTTATGCCTTTTAACCAGGATGCTTTCAGCAACCTGAATCACTTGGGAGTACATGCTGGGGTAACCATTCCCTTGCGGAAATAGTACCTTATTTGTCACCCGTCTTTTTATAATCGTTGGCTGAAGAGCCAGCGATTTTTTTTGCTGTTACTAAAGTAATTATGAAACCAAACAGGTATTGTTGGTTAGGTATTGAGTAGCTGATCACAAGGTTAACTGCCTTTTTATTCCTTCAAAAACTTTTCTTTTCTTGCAGGCAAATTCTTTTTCATGTACCGTTATCTCCTCTTATTTGCCTTGTCCTTTTTTTGTTTTTGCAATATGCAGGGGCAATCAAAAAAAGTACGGGCCAGGGACCTGGGTATTCCATTTGAAGGAATACCGGCGGCCAACAATTCTATTACAGATGTAGCAGGGGTGATGGTAGGCTATAAGACTCTCAACAAAGACACAGCAGGTACAAGTATCCGCACTGGTGTAACTGTTATTCTGCCAAAGGGTAAAACAAGTCAGGCCTACCCGGCCGGGTGGTTTTGCCTTAACGGCGATGGCGAAATGACCGGCACCACGGTCATAGACGAATACGGCAGCAGCTATGGCCCTATTGGCATTACCAATACAAACAGCATCGGAGTTGTAAGAGATGCTATCGGGGCCTGGAGCATCAAAAATTTTTCTGATAGTTCATTTTACGATTTTTCATTTGGCTTACCAGTGGTGGCAGAGACCTGGGATGGCATCTTAAATGATATCAACGGCCTGCATGTCCGAAAGGAGCATGTATGGGAAGCATTAGATAATGCGCAAACCGGCCCTATCGCAGAGGGTAATGTAGGCGGTGGTACGGGTATGTCGCTGTTCCTGTTTAAAGGCGGCAGTGGCACATCATCGCGGGCTTTTAAAATAGATACAGCGGCTTACACTGTTGGCGTGTTTGTACAGGGCAATTTTGGTGGAAGAAAAGATCTGCTGATTGGTGGCATTCCTGTTGGACAAGAAATTACGGACCTGATGCCGGTGGCAGGCACTAAAAGAAAAGATGGTTCAATTATAGTAGTTGTGGGAACAGATGCACCACTGCTGCCGGGCCAGTTAAAACAGGTAGCAAAAAGAGTAGCCTTAGGCGTATCCAGAACGGGAGGCCTGGGCCGTAATAGTTCGGGTGATATTTTTTTAGCCTTTAGTACGCAAGAACCGCAACGTAATAACAAGGGAACAATGGAAACATGGAAAGCGGTGCCAAAAGAACGGCTTGATAAAATATATGAAGCAACTGTACAGGCTACGGAAGAAGCTATCATTAACGCGATGATTGCAGCAGAAACCATGAAGGGGGCTAATGGAAGTATTATTTATGCCCTGCCGCATAACCGTCTGCAGGAGTTACTAAAAAAATACAACCGGCTAAAAAAATAGCGGGTTGGTAATGCTATTCAAAAATCGCTTCCAACGAAGTTGCTATTGCCTGAAGCAAGGCAGCATCAATATATCCAAAATCATCGGCTTTTTGATAATCAGTTAAAGCCCTCCATTCTCCTAAGTCATCCTTTTCAAACAATAGTTTCCCGGCTTCTGTTTCCACTTCTATTTTGTAGGTGTAACCTTGTTGTAAAAGACGTGCTGTGATCAGCATTTCTTTTCCTTTATAATCAATGGGCAGTTCAAAATCTTCGTTCATAAATGCAATGATAGTACTTGCAGTCCATCCCTCAGAGCTTCGCCCGTAACCAGGTGGTTACCTAGTAGGAAGGCGTCCTTTGGCAGGCCCTTGCTTTTTGACGACTCTTTCCTTTCATTTCGATCTGGCATAGTGTGGTTGCATCTACACAACTATTCTGCTTGCCAATTCAACAAGTGGAGATTAACTTTAATAACTGTTCACATAGATTGTGCTGTTTGCTCAACTTATGCTACTTGATTTCATGCGCACCTAGCGAATCAATTTGAGCCTTTTTCCTGCCCGTTGCAAATCCTTTTTTTACGTTGTCCGCTCCCGGGTTTTTACGACTAATAAACAAACCGCCTCAAACCATTTATTTACAACGTAAAGCATTGATTTATGAAACAGCAGGAAGATCTAATAGGGTTAAGCCGCTCGCCGGTAGTAAACCAGCTACATTCCATAAGAGAAAGCATTACTAAAAAACCACCCAGGTATAATATGCATGGCCTTGTACACCAGAATGTTTTTCAATGGCTGTGGAAAAACTTATTACACCTGGGCAACACACGCTATACGTATCAAACCTACCAGGATTTAAAAAGGAACAATGGCATTTTTAAAATGGATGATACGCAGGGAACGGAGGTTTCAGTGGCCTTGTTGGGCGACTGGGCATCGGATACGCCGGAGTCGCACAAAGTAGCGGCGCTTTGCGGAGAAAGAGATTACAGCATTCATTTAGGCGATGCATATTATGTAGGCAACGAAAAGGAGATAGCCTGCAACTTCAACAGCAGCTTTGGCGCCCCATGGCCCTATGGAAAAAGAGGCTCCTTTGCCTTGTTGGGCAACCACGAAATGTACTCCAGTGGCAAAGCTTATTTTACCCAATTGCTGCCCTATATGACAGTAAGTGAGGCCGGTGAAGTAAAGGGCCAGGAGGCGTCTTTCTTTTGCCTGGAAAATAAGTACTGGCGGGTGATTGGCATAGATACAGGCTATACTTCGGTAAAAGGATTTTTGGGTGTGGGCTCTAATAAAAAACTCAAACTTCACGATAAGCAAATAGAGTGGATAAAGGATGTTGTACAGCCGGAAAAAGATAACCGGGGGCTTATTTTTCTTTCGCATCACCAGCCGCTTTCTGCCTTTGAAGATGAGTATGTTAACCCTGCCGGGCAGCTTGCCGAACTGGTAGGCGCTAACAGAAATGTGTTGTGGTTTTGGGGACACGAGCACCGCATGGCGCTTTATGGCGAAAATGTTTTGGACAACGGGCTAAAAATTTTTGGCCGATGCATGGGTAATAGCGGTATGCCTGTGGAAGTTGACAAAGCACCAAAAAAAGGGGCTACCCGTAACCTGGTGGTTTATGATGCCCGCGAACGTAAAAAAATCAGTGGCAAATACCCGGTGGGCTATAACGGCTATGCTATAATGAAATTTAACGGGCCAACGCTGGTAGTAGAGTACTATGACGACGACGATAATAAAGAGGTAAGGCAGGAGCGCAAAGTGCTGGAAGAAAGGTGGACAGTGGCTGATGGAAAATTAACCGGCAGCGATATAACCGATTTTACAGCCGGATGGCCTAAAAAGCTAACAAATATGCAAGTAGGAGTAGAGAAGGCCATAAAGGTAGAAGCGGAAGTGAAACCATTAATAGGGTAACCTAAAACCAATAATTAAAACCAACTTATTTACGATGGAGTCATTGCCAAAAAAAACACGAAAAGAAGCGTTGCTATACAAAATGCTGCACCCTAAAAAGGAAGGCAGGTTTACTGAGCAGGATTTTTTAGAACTGGTGCACTTAAAAGATGATGAGGCAGTTACGTTTGATGATCTGCGGGGTAACATCCGCCAGATTTACGACATGAATGAAAATTCGCTTCTCACCGAATCCAATGCCATGGGAGGTAGCCTTGCCTGGCTAAACCGCAAAAAGCAAGACCTGCGCAGGAAAAAGTTTTTCAGCCGCATACGTGATGGTAAGCGAACCAAAGATTATAAAACCATTGTGGCTGAAGGCGACTCCTGGTTTTGCTTTCCGCTTTATGTAAAGGACATTAACGAGTGGCTCATCGAGGATGAGGCCATCAACCTGTATTCTATTGCGGCTGCCGGAGATTGGCTTACCAATATTATATACGAAGGCAAGTATGTAGAAGAACTTTCGCTGGTTGAACCCGATGTGTTTTTAATAAGCGGCGGTGGCAATGATTTTTGCGGCAGCAACCGTCTGGCGTTTATGATTAATACTAATGTGGATGAAGAACTGACGGGCGACGAATTTTGTAAGGTGTGTATATCAGATGCCTTCGAGGCTTTTATGTGGACGCTGCAAACACAATACTGGATCCTCTTATCATCGCTGAACAGGTCTGAAAAATTGAAGGAACTGAAAGTAATAACACAAGGATATGATTATGTAATTCCTTTTCCCAAAGTGCGCCGCGGGCCCGATATGATTCAATGGATCATTAATAAAGCTACCGCTACCGGCGACTGGTTGCGCACACCACTAATGCTAAAAGGGCTGCGGAAAATTGAAAGCCACATAGCTGTAACTGCCTATTTTATTGACAAAGTAAACGAGATGTTTATTAAGCTGGCCAACTACAAAGAGCCATCAGGTGACTATAAATTTCCCAACCTTTATCATGTGGATTGCCGCGGCGTGGCTGGTGGCTTTGAGGGTTGGTTTGATGAGATACATTTAAAGAGTGATAAGTTTGAAATTGTGGCTAATGCGTATAAGCATATTATTTTAAAAACAAGGTTAGGCAGGGAGCCATTTAATCCAAAGCAAAAAGTAGTAAAAGCCGTATGGTTTGACCCGGAAGGAAGTGGCCCGCCAACAAGCAAAGAAAAACAGTTATTGCCTGAACAGGCCAACATGACACGGTGAGATTGCCCGCTATTTTAGCCCGCTTTTTTCTTCCCTTTTTTCAGTAGTAAATTAGCCAGCCATGTAGCTATCATACAACTCAAACAGTTATTCGATGTGTTTCGTCTCGGTAGCGAATGGCTGCGGATGATAACAAAGTTCTATGGCTTTTATGTTATTTATCAATTTGCTTAATCAGGCAGTAAGAACGGAATATGCTTCTTTTCTAATGTTATACAGGATTAAATCGTTGTTTATGTAAGGTATAAATGCGTTTATCGTTTGTTACGGCATTGTTATGCTGAGTCTTAAACATGCGCAGACCGACAAAATCAAAGCACTGGGTAAAAGCAAGAACTGTTCAAGCCCACACGCACGCACTCAATAAAAATTCTGAAAAACAAACTGCAAAAAAAAGGCTCCTTTCGCTGCTTCAGACGAAGGGGAAACGGTATGCATGTAACCTGCCTGCAAACGGGCAATAACAACCGTTACCTGGAAACCGGCCCCAGCGCCTACCCAGGTTCTTTGTCTTATACCGCCTTGCCCCATTCCGGCTACATCAAAAAGCAGCACCGGCTTAAAGGAAAATACATTGGCGCGGTCTGTCACAAATTCAACCATAGGCAGAATTTCTTTAGCTACAATCTGTTCCGCAATGCTGTCGGTTTGTTCATTTTCGGGGAAGCCTTTGTTGTCTATTAAGTCAATTGCCACCCCGGATTCGGCCGATCCTTTGGCCAGCGATTTTAATTTTGTTTGCAGGGTAGCGCCGGTTGTTTCGTTAATGACTATAGCCGGTACTAAAGGTTGTGACCAGCGCTTTATCGGGATGGAAAAATTCAGGTTCAGGTGCCAGTGAGTGGTGCCTCCCTTTATGCTGCCCGTGCTTACCGGTAAGTTGCCCTCTTTCTCACCAAGACTGCGTATAACCGGGCCTTCGGGCATGGCGCCCATTTGGGTTGTGAGCGGCTGGTACAAAAAGTTAGCGGCCGTGTTGCCGGCGTAAAACTGGCTATAGGTTGGTATAGCGCCCCATGCTTTTCCTGCTCCGGCAGCGGCCTCAATCTCCAGGGTTTGGTGGGCATCTTTTTTTATTTTAATTGAAGTGCCGTAAGCGATTTTAGCTGAAAGCCGCTGGTAAGATGTGTGGCTTTCTTTTAGTATGCCCGACTGCGCCCAAATACCTACCCGGCCAAAGTTTTTGTTTATCAATCCGTCGGTAAGTAAGAATATTCCGTAGCCTCTTTCAGAGTTCTGCACTCGTTTTGATGGAAGCGTATCAAAGTCATTATTTAAAAAACTAAGGTTGCCACCCAACAGGTATCTTTTTACAAAAGGCAGTTTTGTACTTCCCTGCAAAGCCCCTTGAAGGGTAACGTTTTTATAATCGTATTTACCCTTACCGAGCGGTTGTGCCTTTGTCAAAAAGTTCATACCAATACGCCAGCCGGTGTTTGTTGTAGTCGCTATGGGTTGCAGTAGTTCAAGGTTACCCCCAAGCGTATAAAAATCGTTGGTTAACGACCTGCGGGCCTCTGCTCCAATATTCAGTTTTAATTTTTTTGATCCTTTTGATAGACCAGGGATATGGAACAAATCGGTAAGAGTTTGAATGGCGACAGAAGGGCCATAACGGCGGTCGCTGTTCAAGCCAATTACAGGTGTAAAAGCGAGTAGCAGCGGGGGAACTTTTTCATAAAAAGTTGGCTTCGGGCTTCGCGGTATGGGCAAAAAATTATTGCCAATATTAAATAAATCTATGCGTAAATAGCGGGGATAAAAAACAATAGCCACCTCCCCTGGCGCATCAGGCACTGCACAGTAATCAACCGTTATAAATGATACGGCCAAAGCACCCGCCAGCCGGGGCGGAAAGCGGTTTTCAGCTGCTTTTAATTCTTGTGAAATTAATGCCTGGGCCGCTGAAACCTTGCTATCGCTAAAAGAGTGGCCTATCCCAATTAAATCTGTTATTTGCTTTTTTAATGCTTCAGGAACCCACCGGGCCACAATAGTAACAGAACGCACCGTAAAACCGGCATTGGGCGCAATTTCTATACAGTTGCGGGGTTGGCTAAATGCATGAATAGATAGTAGCAGATTGATAGCAAAAACAAGAAGGAACCTAGTCTTCACAATCCGTTTGTACCCTCCCGCTTCTGTTTTGGAAGCCAACATTGTCCCCGCTTTATGTTTAGTTGAAAATGCATGCTACTTTGCATTAAGGGCAGATTTCATAGCCGCATCAATCTTTTTCTGTGCAGCAGCATTAGGTTTTTCGCCGCTGTCTGCAAAGGGTTTAACCAGCGGAAAAACATTATCGCGGAAGGCCCGCACCTGCGCCCGGTTCATTCCTTCATCTGTAATTGCAGCGATTCTTTCGATATCGTTAGGGTCGCCGGAAACAAATTCCACTGTTACCAGTTCTACAAATTCGTGATTGATTTTTTTAGACAGATCAAAAAGTAATTTCCATACTTCTTCATTTTTATCGGTACATGCTTTTTGGACTTCAATAGAAAATTTATAACCCGATTCGGGGCTAAAGACCATAACACGAAGGATAAAAGGCTTGCACTTTTTTTGCGCTGTGGTAATGGTGGTTGATGTGGCCATATATAAATGTTTTAGAACGTTGAATAGCTGATTGAATTATACGTTTAAAAATACTTGATTACAGCGGAAAGTTTTAATTAGGCAGTTACACTTTTTCCCTATCTGCACTTGATGCAGGCTTGCGGCCGGTACCCCGCAGGTTGGCAATTTTATTCAAAATATCAAACCAGAATGGGGCGCCCATAAATATGGCAAGAATGGTTGCCAGCAGCCCTGTGATTTTTGACAGCACAGAAACAAAGGTTAAAGGCGTGGTTGTTTTACTCTTCCAACCTAAAGGGATGGCATCGGCCAAACCTGCGTTTGCAGCTTTTATGTTTTGCACCCCGGTGGCAAGGTTGGCTTCGAGGCTCTTTATTGTCGCTGCATCAAGGTTGGCGGCCCGCATCTGGTTTAACGCCTTTATGTAGGTACTATCATTTATCACCTGGTCGGCCTGGGCTGCTAATTTAGCACGTGCTTCGGGGTTGCTGTACAAGTACTTGGCAATAGATACGCTATCTGCATTTAATGTAATGGCAGTTATAGCGGCAACTAACAGCGTAGACGGACGGGCGTACCTTTTCTTTAATGTACCGCTAAGCCTGTCCATAGAAGTATCAAACCAGATCTCTACCTTGGCCCTAAAGTGCCCTACCTCACTTACCGTTTTTTCACTTACGTGTGCATAAGTCTCTTTTGTTTCGTAAGCATAATTTAATAAAGCTCGCCGCATTTCTGTAGAAAGTATGGGGGTATCCTCAATCGCCTTTATCACTTCGCCAATATCTTTTGCAATGCTTTTTGGGTTTTGCGGATTGAAAGTGATTTTTTCAAGTAAGGCTGAGGAAAAGTTTTTAGCATCAATGTAAGAAGGCGCTACATTGGGTTTGGTTAACACCGTTGTGGAGCAGTGGTCCATGATTGCCTGCCCAAGAGTAACCTCTGTACCATCAGCCCGCGTGATTTTTTTGTCGAAGATGGTTTTTAGCCATTGGCCCAAAACTTTAGACCTGGCATTAAGGCCGGTTAAAATCAGCTCTACTGCAGAGCTACTGATAATGCTGAGTAAAAAATAGATAAAAGTTATTCCCAGTATTAAATCAAGGATAGGAAAGCCGCTCATGTGTTTAAATTTTAGTTGGTTTGTCGCCGGCATTATTGTAATTGTGTTTCGCAAACTTTTCACCCGGAGATACCGGCGTAGAGCCGCCGGGCTATCCACTCCAATCCTTTATTGGCGGCTATGGCAGGTACGACCGGTTATTACAGCAAGTCAACAAAAGGATTTTTATCTCCCGGCAGGCAGCTACCCCTTACGCAAATACACTTATCTTCTTACTATAACCTGTTTTAAAATGAGCATACAGGATCATCTACCCGATAGTATTTATAGCAATTTGAAGCCCTGGTTGATTCACTCATTTTTTCACTAAAAACTTACTGGCAACCCATCCTTCCAGGTCCATAACACCATTAACAGTTGCCTGCACATCTACAAAGCTCCAGGTGCCCTCGGTTTTTAAAACCAGCACCGGCGTAGCGGGCGGCAGGGGTGGCATGGTCAGCGGTGAAAAAGTAGTTCCGGGCCCCGACCGTATGTTCAGTTCTGCCGACGTTACATATTCATCCGTTGTATCATCAAGGCGACCCATAGCTCTTGAACGGAAGCTGCTCATTGGAAAGGCAGGGCCAGGATCGGACTTGCGGATGGGCGAAATATCGTCATGGCCTAAAACATCTTTTAAACCGTAGGCTTGTACCAGCGTGGCAGCTACCACGGCGGCAGCTTCCATTTGCCTTCCGTCATACTCGTGCCAGGCACTCTGCACTGATTCGTTTTTATGAGTAGCTAACATTACTTCATCATTAGGAATTACGCAACGGTCAACAGGGCAGGTCCATTTATCGCCGCCTTGACGGAGACGGCCGCCGTTCACCAACTCGATGCCTATCGAAAACTGGTTCAATCCTGATACGCCTTTCCATTCGCTTTTACCCGCGTGCCAGGTAACTACGTTAAAAGGAGCAAACTGTGTAATGGTTCCATCCTGTGCAATTACCAAATGGGCCGAGGCTTGCGCTACCGGGTTTAAAAACCAGTTAATGGCAGAAGCGGCGGTGGTGGCCGCTGTATAGTGGATAACAAGGTATTGAGGTACGTAAATGCCGCCTTTATTTGGTGTGGCTTTAAAGGCTACCTGCTTGTTGTTGTCATCAAAAAGAAGATGTTTTTTAATTTGCATTGTTTTTGGTTGAGGTTAAAATTTAAATTTTGTGCGCTTACAATTTGTCGGTTAAATGGGTAGGCATGATAACATCGTTCATCTTTTCATCCAGTACGCACTACATAAAACAAGAAGCGGAAATTTTTGCGGAATGTTAGCAAGGTCAGGCTATGCTATTTATTTCATCGTTACTTGTATTAGAGGCAACTATTCTTTCTTACCGTTTATTCTTTTACTGAATGCAAGGAATAAGTCTGGGTTTTTATTTGCTCAATAGGGATTCGAACGTACAAGAGGGTGACACAACAGAAGCTAAATAGTACCACCATCCGCCTGGTACAAAAATTCGGCATATCATTTTAACCTCTATACTACAAAGGGTAACAAAAACTTGTATGATAAAAAAATTTGGAGTTATTCAAAAGCCGGCAATAAGTTCTCTTGAAGAATACGAAGAAGTGTTTTACAAATATGCACGTATTAAATTTTAATAGCAAGCATATATACATTATTTTTTGCAGAAGCATTCGTGGGCCAAGCAATCATTTATTAATGGCTGCTCATACTCTTTCATCATCGAAGCCGGCTAAATTTACCGGCTTGTATTTCTTCATAGCATCTTTATATCGCTTCTATACCGATGTGCCGCAACCCAAAGATGGGAACCCAATGAATTTATATACAATAGTGCGGAAGGCTGCATTTAAAAAACGGCCCGTAATCTTTATAAAGTCTATTAATGCCACCGGTGGAGGTGCCGGAAAAAAGGTCGAAAAGTTCTACCGGGGATTTTTGTAATTGTCCCCGATGCAGCTGTAACGGGCATAAGGCAAGGCAATGTACAAACAGGAAAACCCGAACGTCAAACTCTCTTATCTTCGCAACGCTAAGAAAAAAACTATGCTTCCAAAATATAAACGCATCCTTCTTAAACTTTCCGGTGAGTCGTTAATGGGTGATAAAAGTTTTGGCTTTGATACAAGTGTTATTAATCAGTATGCCCAGGACATTAAATCTATTACAGAGTTAGGTGTGCAGGTAGCCATAGTTATAGGTGGTGGTAATATTTACCGCGGCATGAACGAAGCAGAAACAGGCATTGAACGTGCCCATGGCGACTACATGGGAATGCTGGCCACCGTAATAAACGGTATGGCACTGCAAGCCGGGTTGGAAAAAATTGGTGTTTACACCCGCCTGCAAAGTGCTATCAAAATGGAACAAATAGCCGAACCTTATATCCGCCGACGTGCCATTCGCCACGTAGAAAAAGGCCGTGTGGTAATTTTTGGCGCCGGTACCGGAAACCCCTATTTCACTACGGACACCGCCGGTTCTCTACGGGCCATTGAAATAAAAGCCGATGTAATAATGAAAGGCACCAGGGTAGATGGTATTTACACTGCCGATCCTGAAAAAGACCCCACTGCTACTAAATACGGTAAAATTACTTTTGATGAGTGCATTTCTCAAAAGCTGAATGTAATGGACATGACGGCCTTTACACTTTGTATGGAAAACGACTTGCCCATTGTGGTTTTTGATATGAACAAACCTGGTAACCTGCTTCGCGTAGTGGCGGGAGAAAAGGTTGGAACTCTGGTTACTGCCTGATCGCAGAATTCCCTGCTTCGGTTTTAAAAAAAACATTAGCTTACCGGCTTATACTTACCGGAACGCACTGCATGGAACTATTACTGGTTACCCCATTTACCTTTTTTGAAATCGCAATTTTTTCGTTAGCTGTATTTTCCTTTTTACTGGCGATCCGCTTTTTTATAGCCAGTCAAAAAAGACTGGAAAACTTACTGCCTCAAACTCAAAAGAAGAAGACCCGCCTCCGCGTAGGTTTCGACCGGGAGGGGTTTATTGTACCTACGGGTAATGAGCCGTCCAAAAAATCATCTTCCTATACTTATCCAACATTTGCCAGTGATGATGAAACAAAAGCGGAAATCAAAGAACTGCGGGGGATACTACAATTGCAGCAACTGGAGTTAACAAGAGCCATCAACCAGATAACAGAGATAAAAAGCGATAAAAAACCAAAAACTGATTTTGAAGATTATGCTGATGAAGAAGGCGACCAGTACCCGGCAGAAGAGCACTACGGGGATAAGACAGCTACAACCTCGAATATAGAAATAGGAGAATTACAGTTTGAATTACAAAAGAAAGAGGCTGAGTTACAAGAGCTTCGCCAGCAAACAGAACTAACGCACAAGCTGCAAGGCCATTTTGAAGAAGTGCAGTCGGGCTATCAAGAACTGCAACTTAAAGTGCAAAAGATGGAGCAGCAGGCCTGGCAGGCGGCAGAGTTATCTGTAAAAGTGGATAGCCTTGAACAATCGAATGACCAGTTAGAAAAAACTGTTTTGAAGAAAGAAGAAAGAGCCCGTGAACTTGCCCTGGAGAATGGGCGTTTGCACGAAGTGCTGAATGAAACCGAAGTCAAACTTTCTGAAGCTAACCTGCAACGCCAGCAACTTAAAAGGAAAGTTCAGTTTTTAGAAGAGATCAACAATGACATACATCAAATGAGCGAGGCCAACCGTACACTTAAAAACGAATTACGCCGCGTAGCTGAACTGGAAAGCATGCTTAATTTAATTACGGAAGAAAGGGATGCCTTACTGTACCGGAAGGCAGCCAGGTTTTAGAACGCCTATCGATGGCCGGGGGCCTGACGAGAGCTGTTATTATTCATTTTACTATTTCGCCGTTCTTCCTTTCGTACTTTTTAGGTCGCGCCGTGATGTATCCCTGCATTTGGCTGTTATTCAAGACTGTTTATTTCCAACATTCCACAGTTCGTTATTCCCACTTTAAACAGCGTTAAAGTTGCATGGCATCTTTTCGTGCGTCAGTTATTTCCCTCAATAAGCCTCGCCCGGCTACGCCATCCTGGGGAGGAGAAGGAAACTGGAAGTGGTTCTAATCTGGAGAGGGGTTAGGGTGAGGTATCCTCCCCTACTTTTGCACCCATGTCTTTTATTATTGACGTACAGGGGTTGACCAAAGTTTTTAAAGAAGTTACAGCGGTTAATGATCTTTCTTTTTCGGTACCCAAAGGCGAAGTGTATGGTTTTTTGGGGCAGAACGGTGCCGGTAAATCAACCACCATCCGCATGTTGCTTACCCTTATTCAACCTACATCCGGAAGCGTTTCTATCTTAGGTAAAGATCTTCTTCATCACCGTAAAGAAGTACTGCAGCAAACAGGCGCCATCATTGAAAAGCCTGATTTGTATAAATACCTTACAGCATTGGAGAACATCAGCATTATGGCAAGGCTTAGCGGCGCAAAGCTTACCAAAAAAGAATTGGTGCGGCAGTTAGAAAGAGTAGGTTTAGCCGAAAGAGCTACCAGTAAAGTGAAAACATTTTCGCAGGGTATGAAGCAACGCCTTGGCATTGCCTGTACATTGGTACACAACCCACAACTGATTATTTTAGATGAACCCACCAATGGTTTAGACCCGCAGGGCATTGCCGATGTGCGCAACCTGGTGCTATCGCTTAGTAAAGACGAAGGCAAAACCATTTTTGTATCGTCGCACCTGTTAAGCGAAATAGAAGTGATAGCCGATAGCATGCTGATCATTGACAAAGGCAAAAAAGTAGCAGAAGGGAAAGCAGAAGATTTGCTACATCCCAGCGATACGCTGGTGCAATTGGAAACTGCGAACGATGTGCAAACAAAAATATTGCTATTAGCGAACCGGTGGAGCGTTTACCTTCAAGATGGGGCCAACATCGTATTAAAGATGCACCGTACGGAAGTGCCTGCGCTTAACATCTTTCTTGTGCAAAATGGGGTGGAAGTTTTTTCCTTGCGCAGCAAACATTCTTTAGAAGATTATTTTTTATCACTCACAACCGCTAACCAGCATGTTGACGCTTACCCGAATTGAGCTTTTCAAAATATTTAAAAAGGCACGCACCTACATTGCTTTTGGGGCTATAGGGGCCATTATTATTTTAATTCAACTGGCCATGTATGCCGATGGGGAAAGCTACCTGGAATTTATGCTGGGTAACATCAACACCGCCTTTGAAATTGAAGGGAATAAACTTAATGGCTACTTTGTTTTTTATCTCATTCTTCATACCCTGTTAGTGCATGTGCCGCTGCTGATTTGCCTGGTGGCCGGCGATGCGGTTGCTGGTGAAGCCAACATGGGTACGCTGCGTTTATTGGTTACCAAGCCAATCAGCAGAACGGGTTTAATACTAAGTAAATTTTTGGCTTCTTCTATCTACACATTGCTGCTGCTCACCTTTATGGCCGTACTTGGGCTCGGGGTATCGGTAGCACTATTTGGCGTTAGTGATTTGATGGTGCAGAAGAGCGATATGTTTATTTTGCTTGATAAGGCCGATGTGTTATGGCGCTATGCAGCAGCGTATGGTTTTGCGGCACTTTCTATGATCACGGTGGCGGCGGTTGCTTTCCTGTTTTCCGTATTTGCCGATAACAGCATCGGACCTATTATTGCAGCCATGAGCGTAGTAATTGTAGCTACCATTTTAACCACTATGGACATCCCTATTTTTAATGCCCTCAAACCTTATCTTTTTACCAACCACATGCTTAACTGGAAGGGTTTTTTCGATAACCCGGTTGACCTGCGTGAAGTGTTAAAGTCGGCCGGCGTGCTGGTGTTGCACATTGTTCTCTTTGTTTCTTTGGCTGTGTATTTCTTTCGAAAAAAAGATGTACTGTCGTAAATAATCATCTATGAAACTTCTGTTGACTTTTTTAACTGTTTTTATTCTTACCTATAGTTCATTTGCTCAAAACGAAGAAGCCTTGCTGCAAAAAGTAAAAGCCAAAATGGAAAAGGTGAACGACTATGAAGCCGCCGGTGTCATGAAGCTGGACGTATCTTTTATCAAAGCGCCGGACTCCAAAGTGACCATCTTTTTTAAAAAACCCAATAAATTTAAGGTAAAGAAGGCCGATGGCATTTCTATCCTTCCAAAAGGCGGGGTGAGTGTTAATACAGCTTCGTTGCTGCCGGTAGGAAGCTATCAAACTATTCCGGGTGGCAAAGCTGTAGTAGATGGCATCAGTACAACTATTATAAAACTGATACCGGCTGATGAAGCCAGTGATATAGTGTTATCTACTTTATATATTGATGAAAAGGAAGCGGTGATTCGCAAAGCAGTAGTTAACACAAAAGAAAGTGGCGGTTACGAAATAGGTATGAGCTACCGCAAATACACTACATGGGGCTTGCCGGATAAAGTTATTTTTTCGTTTAACACTAAAGACTATAAACTTCCTAAAGGCATTACGTTTGAGTATGAAAAAGGAGGTGCAAAACCAGTGGACGACAAGAGTAAGAATAAGAAGGGAAGTGTGACGATTGTATATGAAAGTTATAAGATTAATAAAGGGGTGGAGGAGAAAAATTTCCTGTAGTGATTTTCAAACATTTACTCTATTTCTTGTTCTGCAATGTCAGTTTGTTTTGAATTAAGTTTGATGTAAGAGTATTCTTATAAAGCCGGTTAGCCCTTTTGGGAACGGTAAACTTAACAATCAACAATGAAGGTAGCAGCGACAATTTTCATCCTGACCTTTGTCACGACAATGGCTCTCGGCCAGGCAGGCAGGCTCTCTCATACCGACAGTAGTAAGCCCTTTGTGCTTGGTCTTATCGACGAGATACATTCCTCTGAGTTATCCGAAAAAAGAATTCTAAATATTTACCTGCCGGAAGGATACAACAAAAACGACACAACAAAGTATCCGGTTATTTATTTGCTTGACGGTTCGGCAGATGAGGACTTTATACATGTTGTTGGACTTATCCAGTTTAATAATTTTTCCTGGGTTAACCGTGTGCCAAAATCGATTGTAGTAGGAATCGCCAATGTAGATAGGAAAAGAGATTTTACCTATCCCACAACAATTAAGAATGATAGGGAAAAATACCCGACCACAGGTCACTCAGAGAAATTCATCGCCTTTTTAGAAAAAGAATTACAGCCCTTTATAAATAAAAAGTTTAAAACAAATAATTCAAAAACTATCATTGGTCAATCCCTGGCCGGGCTGTTAGCGACAGAAATTCTATTAAAACGCCCAACGCTATTTACCAAGTATATAATAATTAGTCCAAGTTTATGGTGGGACAACGGTTCTTTACTAAATCAACCAGCAAGCATTTTGCACGAGAATTTTTCCAGGCAGACTGATATTTATATTGGCGTAGGAAAAGAAGGGCTTGGGCCAGGTGAAACACCACACGTTATGGAAGTAGATGCGAATCTATTGGCCGAGAAAATAAAGAACAGTAAGAGTAAAACCGTAAACGTTTATTTTGACTATTTGCCGCAAGAAGACCACGCAACAATTACGCACCAGGCTGTTTTTAATGCACTAAGAATATTACACCCCGTAAAGACAGGGAAATAAAATTGACAGTAAGAGCACCTTTATAAAAATTTGCTTATGAAGTAAGATCGCTGCTTCAGGGGCTTAGCGTGGAAGTAGAGTCGTAGGCTTGTATTCCTTACCAGTCGAATTATTTGCCTACAGGCAAAGAATGAAAACGTAGCTACTGTAATAAGGCTTTTTAAATAACCCATTACCTGTATCATACCTGCAATAGAGTCTTTCGGGATATTTATCCTGCAGATAAAAATTCCATTTTTAAGTTGGCACTGCGGGGACAGATTGGCTTATGAAACGGGTATACAGTTATATAATAATCTCCGCGGTAAAAACTTTTAAAACACGATACTGCTGCGAAGACAAATCGGGAAAGAAGGGTTAAAAAATTGAAGAAAAGATTGTGCAAGTGCGGACTGTGTGGTGGCCCACCCTCTCCAAAAAGTTGGGGAGGGTGGGGGCTACTCTTCGATTCTCTCGTCAACGACATTCTTCAACACCTCCGCGGTAATCTTGCGTAACGGGTTTCTGTTTCTTTCCTCATACTCATTTCTACGATTGATGATATCAA
>DASQMG010000488.1:0-10419 GCA_035645595.1 Flavisolibacter sp.
ACCCTGCCCCCGCTGCAACTGTTACTGTCAGATAGCATCACCAAATACACGAAAGAAGACATTCCTAAAAAGAAGGCAGTGCTCATCATGCTCTTCAGCCCTGATTGCGAACACTGCAAACATGAAGCGGAAGAACTGGAAGCCCAAAAAGAAGGCTTTAAGAACATCCATATTATTATGGTAAGCACCTACCCGTTTTACCGTATAAAAGAGTTTGCAAATGCCTATGGCTTGTCAGGCTTAAAAAATGTTGTGATAGCCAAAGACCCGTCCTATTTTTTAATAACCTTCTTTAACATCCGCAACTTTCCTTACATGGCGCTGTATAATAAAAAGGGTAAGCTAATAGAAACTTTTGAGGGAAGTAAGCCGATGAATCAGGTTCTCGTTTCATTTAATGCCAACGAATAATAAAGTGTTCAGACGACAAGGCCAGTATCAAAAAACTCCCTGAATCGTTTACGTGTTGCGACAATTTTTTATTTTTATCGCCATTACCCTCCCAGCCATTCAAATTCCTCTCCCTTTGGCATTTTATCAAATACTTCAATCACCTTTTCAGGCGGCGACATCAGTTTGCGTTCGGCTACATTCATCCAGGCACCATCAACATTTAAAACAGCGCAAAGTGTACCACCGTTCTTAGTAACCTGGTGCTGAATGCTCCAACGCGAATAATCCTTTCTTGACTTTAGTACCTGCAAGTTGATCTTTACTTCATCGCCACTCCTTATCTCTTTTCTAAAAACACATTCCTCCCTGAATAAAATAGGCCCAAACCGGAGTTGCACCATTACATCTGCCGTAAGGCCATACTCGTTTAAAAACTCTACCCTGCAAAAGGCGCCCCAATCATAATATACCGAATGGCGGAGGTGAAAGTTAGGGTCTAGGTCAGACCATCGTATTTGTATGATCTTACTGAATTCATTCATGTTATTTTGTTTTTCAAACTATAAAAACCTATGGCAGCTAAACCGCATAATATAAAATCAACCGCCCATAATGTAGTAAAGCCGGCCCGGTCGGCAATTTGTGTGGCTATAGTTGGTGCCATTATAGTTGCGGTGGCAAAGGCCATTGTATACACAGCGGCATATTGACCGCGATTGCTTTGGTTACTGCGCTTTACCCAAAAATTATTGAGAAAAGGGAATAGAAACATTTCACCAATGGTTACAATTATCATACTTGCTACAGCTACCATTGCTGTTCTGCCAAGTTCAAGAAACAAAAACGAAAAGCCTATCAGTAAGGCGCCTGTTGTTATGTAAACTATCGTGCGTCCACGGTTTTCAAGCTTGTAAACCAGTATCATTTCAAATGCGGCGATCAACAATCCGTTCATGGCCAGGATCCACCCGATAGCAGCTTCCTTCAATAACAATACATTTTTGTAGTATGCCGGGATGACGCTGAACAACTGAAAAAAGCTAAGGGCTATCAGGAACAGGTAAAACATGCCTTTCATAAAAATTGCATCCTTGTATGCAGACGTTGAAGTGATTGTTTCGGAATGGCCGATAGCATTCTTTTCCTTTTTTACATAGGAAAGAACAGCCAGTAAAATGGCTGAAGCCCCTATGCAGGTTAATCCATCTGCCCAAAAAAGTAAGCTGTAATTAAAGCTGGCTAATATGCCACCAACTGCAGGCCCTATCGACCATCCTAAGTTTATAGCCAACCGGTTGAGCGCATAACAACGAAGGCGGTTGCTCTCATCACTATAACTGGCAATGGCCGCCGCATTTGCCGGACGAAAAGCTTCACCAACACTGCTTAACACAAATATGCAAACCGCATACTGCGTTAAAGTTTGCATTTGTCCTAATACAATAAACATTAGGCCGTTTAGAAACAGGCTAAAGAACTGCACATGGTAAAAGCCAAACCTATCGGTGAGGCGGCCACCCAAATAACCTCCCAAAACAGAGCCAATGCCAAACGCCGCCATTATAAACCCTGCCTGGGTAAGCGTGTAACCTCTGGTGGTTAAGTAAACTGTCAGAAACGGTATCACCATTGTCCCACTTCGATTGACAAACATGACCAGGGAAAGCCACCAAATAGGCCTTGGTATACCACTGTAGGCATTTTTATAAAGTTGTAGGGAGGCCTGAAACATGGCCGAAATTAAAATAACCTTTACAACCTGTTCTCCTATTTTTGCGCCTTAATTTTTAATATGCAAAAACTATTGATTGCCGCACTCCTTATTGCGTCCGTATCGGTACAGGCACAAAAAACCACCCCTAAGAAAGCAGTTACCTCCACGGCAAAACCTTTTAAGAACCTTACCGACTCGGCCTCTTATGCAATAGGCCTTAGTGTTGCTAATTTCTATAAACAGCAAGGATTTAAAAATTTGAACACGACTTTGATTGCAAAAGCTATTAACGATGTTCAGCTTAAGACGGGAAAGCCCCTGATGAACGAGGCGCAAGCGAATGAAGCCATCATGTTTTACATTAACCCCAAGCTGAGAGAAACCATTACTGCCGGCACCTCTTTTTTAGCTACCAATAAATTAAAACCCGGTATCAAAACAACGGCGTCAGGTTTGCAATACGAAGTGCTAACGCAAGGTACAGGAGTGAGACCTGCAGTTACCGATACGGTGCTGGTACACTATACCGGTTCTTTGCCAAGTGGAAATGTTTTTGAAAGCTCCGTGACGTCCGGTAAGCCTGTTGAGTTTCCGCTGAATCGTGTGATTAAAGGATGGACAGAAGGCTTGCAGTTAATGCCGCAGGGATCAAAGTATAAATTTTATATCCCGTACAATATGGCTTACGGTGTAAATGACCAGGGTCCTATCCCGGGCGGTTCTGCGTTGATTTTTGAGGTAGAGCTCCTAACGGTAAAGGCAAGCAAGTAAAAAAGCATTACAAAAAAAGAAGGGTGGCCCATAGCCACCCTTCTTTTTTTGTAATGAAGCTATCAATTATGGCTTCTTAATGATAAATTTTTCTGTAACGATTTCGTTGGTTGAACGATCAACAACCTGTGCGCTATAAAAGCCTGACAGCAAGTTTTCAACAACTATCGTATTATTGGTAATACCTGTAAAACGCTTCACTACTCTCCCTGTCATATCATTGATGGTTATATCTCTTGCAGAACTATTTTCAAATACAAGGTTCACTTTTCCGTCTGTACCTGGATTAGGGTAGACCGTAACTTTATTTGACTGAGTTTCTCCTTTTACAACCTTGATCTCACTTAACCGCTGTTTGCCATCTGTTGAAACTTCCACCAGCTGGTATTGGCTTATTCCATTAAAGGAGTTAGCGTCGGCAAGTTCATAGGAATGCGTGGTACTGCTGTTTCCTCCTGATTTTGATGGCAGGAAGCCAATAGTCACCCATCTTCCGCCTGTATTCCTTTGTACATTGAAGCCTGCTGAATTTTGCTCAGAAAGTGTTTGCCATTTAAGGTTAACCATATTTTTATTGCGGCTTGCTGTAAACCCTGACAACGCTACCGGTAAAGTTGCACAGCTATTGGAAACGATGAAAATCTGTATAGCTTTTCCTCCGTTCGGAATGATTTGAATCCAGAAATTGCTTTTTTTGTAGGCAGCCGGAACAGTAATAGAAGATAAGAATTTATATTGCCATGCGCCGCTCACAAGTGCAGTGTTACTTGTGGTAAAATTTTGGAGCGTTGTAATGGCAACATCGGTAGATGGATTAAAATTGCCGAACGTATTTAAATCGGCGAATACCTGGTAGGTACCCTGCACAGTTGGTGTGTTGGATAAAACCTGCACTTGCAATGTGTTGGTGCTACAATTCACAGAACTTCTATCAACTACTTCATTAATTGAAAAAGGATTTCCTTTACCTGCACAATGCACGTTTTTCCCTTGGTTTTGCTGGCTTGACCAGGCATCGGCAACAAACTGGTAAATTTCATTAGTGTTACATGTAACACCGGCCAATACCACATTTTCAACCGTAAAGCGGTCTATATTATTTACAGTTGTTTTGTTTATTACCAGTGGTGGGAAACCTGATAACGGAAGCACCTTCGTGTATGTTGCATCAGGGTTGTAGGTAGTAACTAAAGAAGGGTTATCTGAAGAAGGGTTTGCAACAACGATAGTACCTAAAGTAGCAGATAGGTTAACTGCCATTGGCGGGTTAGCGGGGTTAGAATAATCAAAAGCCTGGTAAGATGCAGCCTGCCAGATATGGAAATAAGTAAACTTGTTTCCGCTATTTGCGTCCTGCTCCCAGGAGATGTTCACTTTTACATCGCATTTGCCGGGGTACATAACAGAAGGGCTGCTTGATTTATATTCTGTTGTAATGGAGATAATGTCGCAGGCGCCGGTAATTTGGCATTTTGCAGTTAAGGCAATACAAAACAGGCCTACGGAAAGTAGTAATAAAGTTTTCATGTTGGGTAGTTTAAATGATCAATGATTAACGAATATGATGAAACAGTTCATCCGTTTTTTGGGGTTTCCGGGGATTGGAAATTGATCATTAATAGGATTACGGAACGGGTGGAATCTTAAACGGGATAAGTATCCTTTTTCAAGATTTGGCAACAATAGATATAAGGAAAGTATTGGGAGGTTTTGTTCAGGAAGATAAAGGGTACTTAACAGGACAAATGTAATACGGCGTTTTTAAATTTGCAATAGCCCGACAAACTTTAATAGAAACATTTAATACTTCACTCTGACGCTTTCTCATCTCCAATGTAACTACGCGATCTATGGACGTCTAACAAAATAGGTACTTAATCCAGATAGTATCCTGAATTGATCTTTTATATAAGCTCGTGTCCCATCTTATCTCTTTTTGTCTGCAGGTATTTTTCGTTATGCGGATTGGAGTCGATTTTCAGCGGCACATTATCTACTATCTCCAGCCCATATCCAACAAGCCCTACGCGTTTTTTAGGGTTGTTAGAAATCAGGCGCAGCTTGCTTACACCCAGGTGTCGTAGTATCTGTGCTCCAACGCCATAATCTCTTTGGTCGGTTTGGAAACCAAGATGCAGGTTGGCTTCCACCGTATCCATACCTTCCTCCTGCAGACGGTAGGCTTTTAACTTATTAACCAGGCCAATACCCCGGCCTTCCTGGTTCATATATAATATAATACCTTTCCCCTCCTCTTCTACCAGTTGCATAGCGCCATGGAGTTGTTCACCGCAGTCGCAGCGAAGTGAGCCCAGGATATCGCCGGTAAAGCAGGACGAGTGCACCCGCACCAACACCGGCTCATCAGCGTCCCACGTTCCTTTCATTAACGCCAGGTGTTCATTGGCAGAGTTCTTTTCCTGGAAGGCCACCAGCTTAAAATGTCCAAACCGGGTAGGCATATCCACCCGAACAATTTCTTCAATCAGGGAGTCGCGCTTAATACGGTACTCTATTAAATCTTTAATTGAAATTATTTTAAAGTCGAACTTTTCTGCCAGCACTTTCAGTTGAGGAAGCCGGGCCATGGAGCCGTCATCATTCATAATTTCCACTAAAACGCCGGAAGGCTCAAAGCCCGCCAGCCGGGCAAGGTCTACAGTTGCTTCGGTATGGCCTGTACGGCGCAGCACGCCGCCTTTTTTTGCTATCAGGGGAAATATGTGTCCGGGCCTGCCTAAATCTGCCGGGTTTGTTGCAGGATCTATCAAGGCCTGTATTGTTTTGGAACGGTCGTTTGCTGATATCCCTGTGGTACAACCGTGGCCTAAAAGGTCAACTGAAACTGTAAATGCTGTTTCATGAAGCGCCGTGTTGTTATTTACCATCAGGTCAAGGCCCAGTTCCTTGCACCGCTCTTCCAGCATAGGAACACAAATCAATCCGCGGCCATGTTTGCTCATAAAGTTAATAACCTCGGGTGTCGCATTGCGGGAAGCAGTTACGAAATCGCCTTCATTTTCCCGGTCCTCATCATCTACCACAATCACCATCTTTCCGGCTTTAATGTCTTCAATGGCACTCTCAATACTATCCAGCATAAAAAATATTTCCGCAAAGGTAAGTCTGTATTAAGCTAGTATTAAATCCCGAAAAGAGGCAGCAAATTGGAATATCCTCTTGTCTTGATGGAGCTATAACTCCGGGTCGGACTGTTGATATTTAGCTAAATTTCTTAAAATTTTTATCATTTTCTTTGCACCTGTTAAAACAAAAAACACTTTATGCTCAAGAGAATCTTTTGTGCCCTTCTTTGCACGATGGCTATTGGAGGTTTCGTTAAAGCCCAGGTAACTACCAGTAGTATAACGGGGTTTGTTAAGGGTGATAATAACGAACCATTAAACGGCGCTACTATCACATTAACCCATGTGCCAACTGGAACTGTTTATAATACTCAAACAAGAAACGGTGGGAAATATGACTTCAACAACCTTAATCCGGGTGGGCCCTATACCATCTCTGTTTCTTATGTAAATTACCAGGCTTTTAAAAAGGATGACCTTTTCCTGACCCTGGGAGAAAGTTCAAAAGAAGATATTCAGCTAAGCACCCGGCCTTCGGAACTTGCAACAGTAGTTGTAACAGCGAACCGTGCTGCAATAAGTAAAGGTGGTGTGGAAACGAACATTGGCCGGGACCGTGTTGCTAACTTACCTACGGTAGGCAGAAATATAACTGATTTGCTGAGAACGGTGCCCCAGGCCAAGCTTGACCGCAGAAATGAAGGCGCTATCGCTATTGCCGGGCAAAACAACAGGTACAATGCTTTTTATATTGATGGGGCTTTAAATAATGATGTATTTGGATTGTCAGCCTCCGGTACAAATGGCGGGCAGGCGAATATTCCCCCGATATCATTAGATGCTATTGATCAAATCCAGGTTTCTATTTCGCCTTACGATGCTTCGTTGAGCGGTTTTACAGGTGGAGGAATTAATGCTATTACAAGATCGGGAACCAATACAGTTACAGGATCCGCGTACTTCCTTTATAGAAATGAAGCTCTTGCGGGCAAAACGCCCACAGGTTCTAAACAAGCAGCCGTGAAATTGCCAAACTTTCGCGACAGAACCTTTGGTTTTCGTGTAGGCGGTCCGATTATCAAGAATAAAATGTTTTATTTCCTGAACGCAGAAGTTGTTCGCTTTCAGCGTCCGCAGGTGTTTGATACCAGCCGTTATACTGGTAATACCCGAGGCGCTAATCTGGTGGCCCTGCAAAGTTTCTTAAAAACAACGTACGGATACGATGCCGGCGGATATATCGACAACCCTGAAACAGTGGAAGCTAACCGGATTCTAGGTAAAATCGACTGGAATCTTAGTTCGTCAAACCGGTTGTCGTTGACCTATCGCTATAATGACGGCCAGCGGTTCAATACCAGCACAAGTAGTGCAACTACCATTAATTTTTTCAATAATGGCCACGTATTTCCGACCTCCTCTAACACTTTTACGGGGGAGTTCAGGAGCAATTTCAAATCAGGATCCAGTAATCGCTTATTGGTAACGTTCGCCGACGTGAAAGATGACAGAAGTCCTCTTGGCAATCCGTTTCCCCGCGTAACAATCAATGACGGAACTAATAACCAACGGATTATTTTCGGCCCTGATAACAGTTCTACCATCAACCTGTTAACGCAAAAAAACTTTAATCTTCTGAATATTTACCGGTTTACAAAAGGAAGGCACAGCTTCTCTGTTGGAACCGATAATGAGCTGAACAGTGTTTATAACGCGTTTATCCAAAATACGTTTGGCAATTATACTTACGCAAATATTGATTCATTTTATCAGAACAGGCGTCCAAGTCAATATCAGGTAGGTTATTCGTTAATTGACAATAAAACGGATGAAACAACAGCCGCTGCGGCAAAATTCAAAACACTTCGTCTTGCTTTTTTTGCGAATGATGAATTCAGACCCTCAGAAAACCTGACGTTAAACTTTGCTATTCGTGCCGATAAGTTTTCCTTCGTTACAACGCCGCTGACAGATACGTTCACTAATAATGTGTCAATTCCAAAATTTGCGCAATACTATAATCTGGAAGGGGCCCGGTCGGGTCAGAAGCCAAATATTCCGGTGGCTATTTCGCCACGCTTTGGCCTTACTTACAAAATTCCACGCGAGAGAATGACTGTTCGCATAGGCGCAGGTTTGTTCGTCGGCCGTATCCCGTTAGTATGGCCAGGGGGCATTTATAATAATAATGGTAGAAACCAGGGAAGCTTTACAGCCAGCTCTTCTCAAAATGCAGGTGCGTTGGCAACTATTCGTTTTCGTCCGGATCCAAATGCGCAGTATCGTGCAACGGACGTCGGCATTAACCTAAGCAAAGGGCCACTAAACCTGATTTCAAAAGAATTTCGCTTGCCGAAAGTATTCCGTACTTCAATCGGTTTTGACAAACAATTTGGAACAGGCTGGACCGTAAGCACTGACGCCTTCTTTACCAAAGGAATTAATGAAATTTATTACACAAATATCAATATTCTTCCTCCAATCGGCATGTCGGTGGGTACTGGTTCACGTAGTGTTTATCCAAGCGTCAACACCATTCCTATAAATGCTAATGGTTCTAACCCGTACGATAACGCCATTTTATTGAGTAACTCTAAAAAACCCAAAGCTTTCTCTTACAATTTCGCAGCAACAATAGACAAGCGGTTTCAGAACGGTTTTTCGTTCAATGCTAATTATAGCTATGGAGAATCAGTTGTTCTGCACGAACAAACAAGTTCTGTGAACTTCTCCCAGTGGCAATTTATAGAAACCGTAAATGGCCGTAACAATATCACACGTTCTACATCGGATTTCTCGCCAGGCCACCGTATTGTGCTTTTTACTGCTAAAAAATTCTCTTACCTAAACAAGCGTTTGGCTACAACCCTTTCACTTGTTTACACCGGAGAATCCGGGGCTCCAATAAGTTATGTGTATTCCAACAATTCAGCAGTTCGCGACGTTGCCAATGCAACAACAACCAATGATTTGATTTACGTTCCCACACCTGCGGAATTGCAGGCATCAACTTTTCTGAACAATACTGTGGGTAGTGGTGCCAGTGCTGTTATTTATACACCCCAACAGCAAAAAGATGCCTTGGAACTTTATATTCAAAACAATAAATACCTAAACAGCCGTCGCGGAAGATTTGCAGAACGCAACGGCGACCGTCTTTCGTTCACTCATATTGTAGACTTCCGCCTGGCACAAGACTTCAATCTAAAGGTGGGTAGTAAAAACGTCCAGTTCCAGCTTACGTATGATGTGTTTAACCTGACTAATCTGGTGAACAGAAACTGGGGGCGCACTTATTTTCTTTCAAACGACCAGTTAGGTATAATTAGTTTCGCCGGGTATGTTTCCGCCACTAACCTGACACCGCAATATAGATTTACCCCAACCGCTGCACAACCGCAGACAGAGGCATTCATCAGTACCAGCACAGCGCCAAGTTTTGCGCCTCGCTGGACAAGTCAACTGGGCTTACGTGTAAATTTTTAAATCATAAACCACAACCAACAAAAAATCCCTCCATTAAAACGGAGGGATTTCTTATTTTATACGATCGTTGTTTGTCTGTGAGCAGGACGACTATATCTCCCGACAGTCAACACAAGCAGCTTAGTGTTCTCCTGGATATTTATCCTGTTATCCTGGGTTAGCCAACGGGTGCGGCGCGTTTGTCCCGCTTGACATACCTGTCCTGTCGCTGACTTCCAATCTTCCAAAAGCCCACATCAAAAAACCCGGCATTGCTTTTCCCCAGGTGGGTATATCGTGGCGACCGTCCTCGTAGTTCACGTAACAAATATCTTTTTGCTCATTGTAACCCTTACCTACAAATTCTTTTATTAAATCGAGCGTATCATCAATAGAATCAATGATACCATTGTTATTTCTGTCAGCTGTTTCATCTAAAGAACCAGTTGCAAAATAAAAACGCAAGCCGGGCACATATTTACCTGTGCGTACCTGCCCGTGCATGATGCGGTCTGTAGCGTCGTTATAACCGTCGCCTAAGTCCTTTGTACGCCACCAGAGCGAGCCCGAAAAAACACCGGCGGTGGAAAATACATCGGGGTAATTCCATAAGGTATCAATGGCCGACAGGCCCCCTAAAGAGAATCCGGCAATGGCTTTTCTGCTGAAACTTTCAACGCTGTATTCTTTGTAAACAAAAGGAAGCAATTCGTCCACAATAAATGACTGGTGGGCCGCCGACTTTTTGCCCCGGCCCTCATAATCAAGGGTAGTGGCCGTTCCGTATTCCTCCCGGCGGTCCTTATTGCAATGAATAGCCACGCATAGCAAGGGTTCAATCTGGCCCGACGACAACAAGCCGTTAAGCTGCGGCGCAAAAGGCATTTCATCCAAGCTTTGCCCATCATTAATTACCAGTAACGAAAGCGATGAAGGATTGGGAATGTTTTTTGGAAGGTAAAAATCAACGATCACGTAGCGCTTTAGTTT
>DASQMG010000489.1:0-1786 GCA_035645595.1 Flavisolibacter sp.
GATGGCCATTACCGCATCCTGAAAAGCATCCGCGACATCTGCGTGTTTGCCACTCATAACATTGCTAAAGACCCCCCGTTTTCCCGGCTTGATATTATCTCCTGCTGCAACCTGATGATTTATCTTGATACCCCTTTGCAGAAAAAAGTGATGGCTACTTTCCATCACTCGCTTAACAATAACGGCTGCCTTATTTTAGGTAAGTCGGAAACGGTTGGTGCATCGGCTTACCTTTTTTCTCAATTGGATAAAAAATTAAAAATTTACGGAAAGAAAAAAGAAGCAGCACCCAAAGCAGCATTTGAAATGAACTACCGGGTTCCGGAGTTAGGTAGGCTTTCCGCTTCATCCAGCCTGCCACCATTAAAAAAGATAAAAAATGATGAGATGGATCTTGATACGGCTGTAGATGCCGTGCTGTTAAAAAAATTTACGCCCGCCAGCGTGGTGGTTAACTACGACCTGGATATTTTACTTTTTCGCGGCTCTACCGGCTTGTTCCTGGAGCCATCGCCCGGCAAAGCCAGCCTTAACCTGATGAAGATGGCAAAACAAGGTCTTGGCTTTGAGCTTCGCAATATTGTACACAAGTCAAAAAAATCGGGCGAAGCCGTAAAAAAAGAGGGCCTCGAACTTACCGCCGATGGCAAACAGCAGCGGGTAACGATTGAAGCCCTGCCCTTAAAAAATGAGGGAGAGGAAGACTATTTCTTAATTGTGTTTAAAGAAGCCGATGAACTGAAAGACGATAAAGAATACGGCTCAGTAAAAGACCGGCGGGTAAAACAATTGGAGGCAGAATTAACCGCCCTGCGGGAAGATATGCGGGCAATTGTAGAATCGCAGGAAGCCGCCAATGAAGAACTGCAATCGGCCAACGAAGAGATTGTTTCCAGTAATGAAGAACTGCAAAGCATTAACGAAGAACTCGAAACATCGAAAGAAGAAATTGAATCGAGCAACGAAGAACTGATTACCATTAACCAGGAGCTGCAAATACGCAACGAACAATTAGCCGAGGCACAGGAATATTCCGAATCGGTGTTTACATTCATGCGGGAATCGCTGGTAATATTAGACCGCGATCTCCGGGTAAAAGTGGCTAACAAAGCCTTTTACAAAACCTTTGGTGAAAGAGAAGAAGACACAGAGGGACGCCTGTTTTTTGACCTTGGCGACCAGCAATGGAACCTGCCGCAGTTACGGGTTTTACTTGATGAAGCCCTGGCTAACAATACGGATTTTTACAACTTTGAAGTAACCCATTACTTTAAAGGCATTGGGGAAAAGGTTATTTTAGTAAACGGCCGCAAAGTGATTCAGAAATCGCATGGGCAACACCTGCTTTTATTAGCTATTGAAGACATTACGGAGTACCGGCAGTCGCAAAAAATTATTGCCGGCCGCGAAGCGTGGTTCCGCAACATGGCCGATAATGCACCGGTTATGATATGGGTAACAGGATCTGAAAAACTTTGCACTTTTGTAAATAAAACCTTTTTGGAATTTCGTGGTATTACCTTGAATGAAGCCATTGGCAAAACCTGGCTGGAAGATGCGCATCCTGATGACATTGACCGTTGCCAGGCCATTTACGAAACCTGTTTTGAGGAAAAAACGGCATTTGAATTAACCTACCGGTTAAAACATCACAAGGGCAGGTACCAGAAAATATTGACAAAAGCAAAACCCAACTTTACTACCGAAGGAACATTTACCGGATTTATTGGGTCTTGCGTAGAGGTGGATGAAGAGATGAAGAAGGCAGCGAAGGAAGAGAAATAGG
>DASQMG010000490.1:0-4796 GCA_035645595.1 Flavisolibacter sp.
GGTGAAGAAATCTATACTTTTTACAAGCATGCACTGGCGCTTGTAATGCCAACCTTTCTTGGACCCACCAATATGCCATTGCTTGAAGCCGAAGCATTAGGATGCCCTGTTATATGCAGTAACTTAAAAGGACACTGGGAAATGTTGGGTGAACATGCCTGTTACGTCGAGCCGAACAATCCGGAAAGTATTTATCAAGGTATGAAAGATCATCTTCAGTTTATACCCCGGAAACCCAGGATAAATGAAGTCTTTAATCTCACCAACGCCGTAAAGCAGATTGAGACGAATTTTCTGCATCTCAAACCGCGTAGAAAAACATTCGGGTTTAATTTTAATCAGTACTAGCCGAATTTTTACTTCGCCCGCCTGGTAAAAAATGTTGATTTCCGCGTTAGTAAAGCATTGTGAAAATTCCCAATTTAATTAATTCATGTCGAAGGCGATCAGTGTTAGCAATTTGTCGAAGCAGTACCGGTTGGGTCAGATTGGTACGGGCTCATTAACCCATGATGTCAACCGCTGGTGGCATACCGTGCGGGGTAAAGAGGATCCGTATTTAAAGATTGGGGAGGCGAACGACCGAAGCACAAAAGGAAGCAGTGAATACGTGTGGTCGCTCAGGGACATCAACTTCGACATTGAGCAGGGTGACTCGGTAGGGATCATTGGTAGAAACGGCGCTGGTAAAAGTACCCTGCTGAAGATATTGAGTAGGGTAACAGCCCCTACGGCCGGTAACCTGAAAGTAAAAGGAAGAATCGCCAGCTTATTGGAAGTCGGCACCGGTTTTCATCCTGATTTAAGTGGACGGGATAATATCTATTTAAACGGGGCTATTCTTGGAATGCGCAAGCACGAGATAAAAAAACACTTTGATGCTATTGTGGATTTTGCCGGAGTGGAACGATATATTGATACGCCGGTAAAAAGGTATTCGAGTGGGATGTACGTGCGGCTTGCCTTTGCCGTAGCTGCACACCTGGAATCTGAGATACTGATTGTGGATGAAGTGCTGGCAGTAGGCGATGCAGAATTCCAGAAAAAATGCCTGGGCAAGATGAACGATGTAAGCAAAGGCGAAGGCAGAACGGTAATATTTGTAAGCCATAATATGGGAACGGTAGCGCAGCTTTGTGACACAACAATATTACTTTACCGGGGCACAATTATAAAAAAGGGAATTACTGGTACTGTCATTGATTATTACATGAAAGCCTATGCAACCGAACAGCCGTACTATATTGCCGATTCGAATAAGAAAGATAAAAAAGAAGTTTATTTTTTATCCCAAAAAGTGATTGATGCTCTGGGCGCACCACTTAAAAACATATCCAATAATGATCCGATCATTCTGGAAATTACAGTTCGCGTTCTTACATGGCACCGTGATATAGAGTTGTCGTTATGCGTACAGCACCCAATAAAAGGGATTGTCTTTACTCTGCTTTTGCCAATCAAAAATATAATGCAACCTGAGGAACGAGAAAAGACTATCAGGTTGACTGTACCCCCGAATACGCTGACTCCCAACAATTATTCCTGGCAGACGGCCTTACATATACCGGGCTCCCAAATCTTGGACTTTCTAATGGATGAGTGCCCATTTTCAGTACTTGATACAGGGTCCGATTTTACCCGATATGAAGGACAGGATTGCGGCGTATTTTTTTTGAAAGATTATAAAATAGAACTTTTATAAACAAGGGCTTTCGTATTATCTTTTTGGTATTTATTAAGCTTTTTTGACGTCATATTGAAGCAAATGTTACTTATGTCACTAAAGCAATACATAAAAAAATTAATTCGTTTTACATTTCTAAGTTTTACTGTCCGACCATCCGAAAAAATCGGACCGCAAACTGAATGGTCGGAGGAATATGACACGTGGGAACAGGCAGCAGCTCAAACAAGTGGCTATGATACAAATGCGATTTTAGATAAGGTCAAATATGCTGCAGAAAAGGTACAGAACAGAGAGTCAGCATATGAGCGGGATTCGGTAAACTTCGACAAAATACAATATGCCTGGCCAATACTTGCCTGCCTCCAAAAGATAGCTATTAGCAATAATGGTCATCTGTCGGTTATTGATTTCGGAGGTGCCTTGGGAAGCAGCTTTTATCAGACCAAAGCTTTTTTAAGTTGTCTTTCCCGTTTTCAGTGGTTCATCGTTGAACAAAAACATTTTGTAGACGTAGGAATAGATTCTTTTGAAACAAAACAATTGAAATTCGCCTACAAGATTGAAGATATATTAGAATCACATAGAATACATTGTTTACTTCTTTCAGGTGTACTACAGGTTTTGCCTAACCCTTTTGCATGGATAGAACAATTTTTGGAATTTGGCTTTGAAAATATTTTGATTGACCGCACCGCATTTACTGAAGGAAAAACGAAGCTGACAGTACAAAGAGTGCCGCACACTATTTACCAAGCTTCATATCCACATTGGTTTTTTAATGAAACCGAATTCATAAGCAGATTTGCATCGCATTATGATATAATAGCTGATTTCGACAGCAAGGCAGATGGAAAAGAAATATTTCGCCGAAGTGGTGAGGTACTATATTGGAAAGGATTTTACTTAAAGAAAAGAGATTGAGTTTAAAGGCTAATATCAAAAGGCGGATACCTATACAAATAAAAGAGCTTTATTATCGTTTCACTGATACGGCGAAAAGTATCGAAACGCCCTGGGCAGGTAACTACTCATCGTTCTTGGAGGCAAAAGCAAATTGTGAAGGCTATCAAACTGACATAATATTCAACAAGGTACTTAGTGCTGCCTTGAAAGTGAGAGATGGTTTAGCTGCCTACGAACGGGATTCCGTTGTCTTTGAAGCCGTACAATACAACTGGCCGATTTTAAGTTGTTTGCTTAATGGCGCGTTGCAAAAGGAAAGGCCTGCTCTGCGGGTCTTGGATTTTGGGGGCGCTTTTGGTACGACTTATTTTGCTGCAAGAAAGTTTCTTCCTCCGGAAATGGTTATTAAATGGATAATTGTGGAACAGCCGCATTTCGTTAAGAAAGGGAAGGAGGAATTCGAGAACAAGGAATTAAGTTTTGTCTATGACGTCGCGTCGGCGTTTAAAGATAACGAGATAGATATTGTACTGTTCTCAGGGTCTTTGCAATACCTCCCAAATCCGCAATTATTTTTAGATGACTTATTAAAATACCCTTTTAGATATTTGATGTTTGACAGGACCTTCTTCATTAATCAGGACGATAATAGAATTGTTGTTCAAAAAGTACCAGATCATATTTATAAAGCTAGTTATCCGTGTCATTTGTTCAACGAGGAAAAATTCTTGCAGCATCTTATAATGTTAGATTGTAAACTTATTGCCGAATTCGAAAGTGAATTCGACGCCGACTCTCAGACAAAAGACAATAAAATCGTTTATCACAAAGGCTTTTATTTAAGATGCCATGGTTGAGCAAATCATTAAAGAAAACGCACTTTTGGCCATTATTATCCGGTCTTCATTTTCCAAAAGCGGAATTGAATTTTTTACACCAAACGATTTTTCGCAGCAGTTGGGTTATATGAACCGCCCTCAGGGATACATAATTGAACCACATAAGCACAATCATATTGAGCGCCGCGTAGTACTTACCCAAGAGGTGTTGTTTATAAGATCCGGCAAGGTGCGTATCGACTTTTACGACAGTGACCAGGCTTACTTGGAAAGCCGGGTATTGGCAAAAGGTGATGTTATTTTGCTGGCAGCAGGTGGGCATGGCTTCGAGATGTTGGAAGATGCTGAAATAATAGAAGTCAAACAAGGACCCTATTGCGGCGCGGAGGACAAAATTCGTTTTGAAAACAGCAGGCAGGCTACTTTACCTCAAACTATATGATTAATGAAAGCTCCCCGTTTAATGGATATAGCCAGTACTATGACGCCTTTTATAGCGACAAGGATTATAGCGGAGAAGTAGATCGTATTGTCAGCATTATCCGAAGCAAACATCCCACCGCACAAAGTATGCTTGAGTTGGGTTGTGGCACCGGAAATCATGCAGCTTTTTTAAGCCAGGCCGGATTTAGAACAACCGGTATTGACAGGAGCGACGAGATGGTAAGGGTTGCCAGTGCAAAGTCCATTGAAAACTTTCGCCCTATAGTCGCTGATATCAGAAATTTCCACGTAGGTCAAAAATTCGATGTGTCAATATCACTGTTTCATGTTATGAGTTATCTAACTGATAATCGCGACCTTATCTCTTGTCTCCGGTCTGTAAATAACCATCTTCGCAATGACGGGTTATTTCTTTTCGATGCATGGTACTCACCCGCAATCCATCATCAGAAGCCAGAAGCGAGAACCAAATATTGTGTAAAGGGGCACCTGGAACTGGAACGCCTGGCCGAGCCAGTGTCTGACATAAATCGAAATGTTGTAGACGTACACTATAAAATAAGTGTAAAGGATACGATTACGAACAATACCAAAGTGATAAATGAGGCCCACTCCATGCGGCACTTCAGTATTCCTGAAATTGAGTTGCTGGCTGAGCTTACCGGCTTCCAACTGGTAGATGTTCAGGAATTGCTGACCGGGAAAGAGCCGCGTCTGGACTCCTGGGCCATTTGTTTTGTTCTAAAAAAAAAGCCGTGAACCCTATACCTGTTAACTCACCGGTGCTCGGAGGAAACGAGCAAAAATACATTGCTGATTGCGTACAGACAGGCTGGGTGTCAAGTGAAGGCCCTTATAATAAAGAATTCGAAAACCGGTTTAGCGGATACGTAAATCGGGGGTATGGTATTGCTGTTTCCAGC
>DASQMG010000491.1:0-19398 GCA_035645595.1 Flavisolibacter sp.
CACACGGTCTACCCAACCTTTCAGGATTGCAGGAACACTATACCACCAGAGCGGAAACTGCCAGATCATCAGGTCGCATGCTTCTATTTTTTTCATTTCTTCCTCTAGCTCTGGTACAAAACCATTCACCTCACCGGCGTAAGTTTCTTCGACCTGCTGTTTGTAAAATGCAGGATCCTTCACACTGCTGAAGTTTGAGCGTCCAGAGGTGGGATGGAAAGCTTGATAGTATAAGTTAGTAGTCTGTACCTGATGGCCCATCTTCTGGAAAGTTTCTATAGCAGTTTGAAACAGGGAACCATTCATACTTTGCGGCTCAGGGTGAGCATACACGATTAAAATGTTTCTTGTGCGCATATTTTATTTATTTTAGGAGCTCAAAACCAATGGGCAGTTAGGTAGAGCTTAAACACAGCAACCCGTTGTTCGTAACAGACAAAAATGTCAGTGATGACTAATATATTTGAATGGGTATTGTTTAAATTGGTAGTTATTCGAAAGGTGCGGATGGCATTTGGTGAGTATGAGATGTGGTCTAACTAACACAGTTCTTTTTGTATGTTGTTACCCGGTTCTTGACCCACTGTCTATGTTGTCCTCCACACCTTTCAAGAACTACTCAATAATGAAATTCCAGTTCGGTCTCGGTGTGGACCAAGACTATCTAACTTCCAAATTCGCCATAATTTGTAAAGGCATAGTTCCCGTGCAACGCAACTTGGAAACTCCTCTTATCCTCATTTTTTCTTAATTTGATTAATGATGTAAATTTCAAGATTGAAAAGAATAAGCCATTTACCATTTGGTAAAAAGCAATCTAACGGATGCTTTTTCTTATTCTATTAAATGATTGTTGGATAATTACCAGATAAGAAGGAAGTGTAAGAAAGCGGGTGGCAACAAGTTCTTAGTTAAGTAGGAGCGACACTGCTAGAAATTAAACCCAATTACTGAGCCTACAAAAAAGCCACTTCGATGTTGAGGTATTACCTCATTGATAAAACTTCCTGTTTTAAAATATTGCACACCGATGCTATAGTTCAGAAAACGATTTATATTCCATGAAATAGTGGTGATGTATGCTGTACCAATGTATCTTTTTTCGGAACCGGAACCAGACATCCTGAACGAACCACTTGGACCATAAATACCATCTTTGGTAGAGTAGCGCCAATTGAGTATCACGTCCGTTGTAAGCACCAGGTTACTTTTAGGACTCCAGGTGAAGTTTGGATGAACGGAAATTAAATTTGCTGGACCTACCTGCGGATTCATTCCAAAGTACCCTCCGTTTGGATACAAGCCATTAGGTGTACCCAGTCTGCCGTCACCTTTTCTTTTATCACCACAAATGATATCGTTTCGCAACTTGATGGTAGGTGATCCCTTAAAGTTCCCGAACAAATAGCCCATTTCGGAAGACAATCCGAAAGCTCGAATATTATTTGACCCGAACTTCCCAAACTGGTATATCGCTTCAAAATTGTAGACAAAGCCCATTATATTCGTCCAAAGCCTGGTTCCGAGCGTGTGACGGATTTCATTTGCTATACCCTCATCGAATCGGGTATTCTCACGATTGATACCAAGATAATAAAAATCGAAATTCGCGCCTTTGGGAATCGTGTAGGTACTGTAAATACCCCAAAGGTTGGCTTTCCGGGTAGACTTATTGTCGAAAATGCCGGTATTTACAATGGCTTCAGCCAGTACAAATGCGTCTAGCTTTAAATCGGATGAGGCATAAGCAACTTTAGCACCATCAAAATACATTCGAAGGTTAAGGCCATTACGAACATCAATCAAACGGCCGCTACCGTATTGAACCTCCTGTCGACCCAGGCGAAGTGTAACTGTCCTGTCCATTTCTTTATAAGCTATAACGTCCACAAAAAAATTCTGAATATTTAATTTATCCTGGTCTATCCCACGAGGTCCATTCTTACGCCCATCTTCCAAACCACTGCGCAACTGCCCGAAAAGACGAATCCGGTTGCCCAAATGCAAATCAGTATGAAGATGATAACGTTGCAGCAAAAAAACGTCCCGGCCAAGGCCGATTGCTCCCCAATCTTCATTGATGGCATAGTCTAATTCCTGACGCACTTCGCCCCCAAGGGAAAGGTAGACGGAGCCACTTTTGGAAAATGGAATATATTTTATCTTATTGTAAAGACTTCCTGCACTGTCTTTTAATCCGGAATAGTTTTCATCATAACGCATCAATTTGAAGCTCTGAGCCGACAGTGGTGTGGATACCGATAAAAAAAAGTATATCAAAAAATACCTCATATTGGAATGCTCTGATAACGCGAGTACGAAAGGCTATAGAGCCGAAAATATTGGCCGAGCGAATCATGATGAAGACCCGGAAAAAACAATATTAAAGTCCTACGCCTCCGGTTACGTCTATCCGCTGGCCATCGATCCATCGGGCCTCTTCGCTTCATTATTCAAATTCTTCTTCGGTTAATCTGTTATTTACCATTCCGCCCGCTATATTTCCTGTCGCAACTGCATAGGATACAGCTCTTAAAGGACTTGCATTATCTCCACAGGTAAATATTCCTTCTACTGTTGTCTTCTGAAACATATCCGCTTTTATTAGTCCTTGCTCATTCAACTCGCAACCTAACATTTCTGGAATTTTGCAATGCTGTTCAAAGAGAGGTCGTGAGTAGATAGCTTTTAATTCAAAAGTTGAATTATCTGCAAAAACTATTGCTTGAACTGCTCCATCTTGGTGTTTCAAAGCCTTAATTTCTTTTTGAATAATTGGAATGTTATGTTTCTTGATTTTGGCTGTTTGCTCCTGGGTAAGTTCAGACTTTCCATTGGTAAACAGGGTTAAGTCTTTTGTCCAATTACGAACAAGTTGAGCGTAATGAAAAGCATCACTTCCATTGGCTAAAATTCCTGTATTCTGATTCTTAACTTCGTACCCGTGACAATATGGACAATGGATAACTGATGCTCCCCAACATTCTGAAAATCCCTTAACGTTTGGCATTATGTCTTTGACCCCTGTGGCAAAAACAAGCTTTTTAGCTGAAAACACTTTGCCTGATTGTGTTGCGATTTCAAAACCATTACCGGTTTTCTTTCCATTAACAGCAAGGTCCATTAAGAATTTTACGGTCTCATATTTCAAAACTTGTTCTTTGGCCTTTTCTGCAATTATGCCGGGTTTTTCACCGTCCTGCGTAATGAAGTTGTGTGAATGTGGAGCGTGTCGGTTACAAGGCAAACCGCTATCTATGATTAGAACTTTTCGTAATGCTCGTCCTAATGCCATAGCCGCGGATAGTCCGGCATAGCTTCCACCGATGATGACTACTTCAAATTCTCTGCTGTCTATCATACACCTGTATTTTGTAATGGTGTTAAAGGAAGAGGTAATGCGAATGCAGTTATTGCAATTCCACTTTGCCTGACTATTTCTCTTCTCTTCAGTTTGAATATTTTCTTGACAAGGAATTACTTCTGCAGAGATTTAACAAGGTGCCGGATTTGTTTTGTAGATATCTGTCCTTCTTATATTATTCAATCTTGTAGATGGCTGCCCTTCTTGCCGAAAGCAGCTGGTGAAAGCAATGCATGCCGTTTAAAGAAACAGGAGAAGTGCCACATCGGTAGAAGCCAAGACTGTCTGTGGTTTAGTCAGTAGTCCAAAGTATTTCTTAACCGATAAGTGAAGGGCTTTATTTTTCCCAATAATATCCACCAAAGTGTTTGATGGGTGACCAGTCAGGAATGGGCTCAGGCAGTTTCGGGGCTAAGTTGCTGTATCTTTCTGAACCAAATACCACTCTTCCATTGACCACTGTCAGAACTGATGAAATACTCATGATCTCGTCTTCAGGTATTGTGAAATAATCTTTGCTCAGCAGTACAAAATCAGCCAGGTTGCCAGGAGCAATACGCCCTTTTTCATTTTCCAAGTTCTCAAACCAAGCAGCTCCTGTCGTGAACAACCTAAGTGCTTCTTCTCTGCTCAACCGGTTGTCTTCCGCCAATACAACAGAACCGGATACTGACTTACCCGTTACGGCCCAGCTAATGGCTAACCAGGGATTAGCCGGAGAAACCCGGAATGCATCGGTGCTCAGAGCTAAAGGAATTCCGCTGGTTATTAAAGCCCGTAATCTGGGCGTATATAGGGCTTTCTCTCTGCCGTGGGTTTTCACAAAAGCATCTCCATGAATGGCCATTTTGTTATCCAGGCAGATTCCTCCTCCAAGCTTTTTTACCCTTTCGATATTCTCAGGGGTTATGGTCTCCGCATGTTCTATGCTCCAGCGCATACCATCTAATGGGGTTGTCTGGATAACCTTCTCGAGGGCGTCTAAAAAAGGGGTTAGGTTCTCATTATAAGTAACATGCATCCGAAAAGGAATTCTTTTCTGAATTAGCTTTCTAACATCTTCTTCTGCATATTGCAACATCCTTTCTTTGGGAATTAGGTATAGAGGTTTGTCAAAATTTTCATGATCATGAATTTCCGGTCTAATTGCCTCACCCATTCCTTCATATTCGTAACCATGCTCCATGGTTGGATGCATGTTCTGCCCAGGGCTGATAGGCGCCAACTTGGTGATGCGTCTAATCTCGGTATCTACAAAGGGGACATTAGTATTTTGATCCCATCCAACATCCACAAAGGGTAATCGAATGTTCAGGCGATTTTCACGTACCAGGGTATGCAAAGGAGTATGTCCTTCCGGATAGCCATTAATACTAGTGGCATCAAGAACGGAAGTGAGCCCGAACCGATTCAGCTCCTGGATGACATGCATCAGTGAGCTAACCTCTTCCTCTGGTTTTGGGGCGGGCAACATTGCATCCAACGCTAGGAATGTGAAAGTATACCCGTTAATGACCCCTGTGTAGTTCTCTTTTTTATCTTTTTCAAGTTCCATGTCTGGTAAATTGGGAAACTTGGATGTTCCGACACCCAGCTCTTTCATCGCCAATTTGTTCAGATACCCTCTATTGTAAGCATATTGAACGTATAAAGGTCTGTTTGACACGGCTTTGTTCAGTTCATCAATCGTTGGTTGGCGATTCTCTTTAAATTGATAAGGAGACCATCCACCCGTGACTTTTACCCATTGTCCATCAGGTGTTCTTTTGGCCTGTTCAGTGAGCATATCAAGTGCCTGTTTAAGCGTAGGAACACCGTCCCATCTGACCTTATAATTGAAATTCCTTTCATTCAGAGGGTGGATGTGGGCATCTTCCAAACCTGGGATGAGACGCCTGCCATCCGCATCTATAACCTGCGTATGGCCATCTTTAAGTTCGAGTATTTCAGCATCGCTGCCTACTGCATAAATCCTTCCGCCCTTAACCGCCAAAGCTGATGCTTCGGGCTGCGCAGCTGTTTGTGTAGTGATTTTTGCATGGTACACAATCAAATCGGCACCGACAAATGGGGTATTCGATTGTGCTAAAAGCCCGATGGAGAGCATGCTTGTTGTAAAAAATACGAATGTCTTTTTCATGTAATCGATTTTTAAATAAATCATGCAAACGTTTATTTTAAAAACAATAAACCATTTACCAATTGGTAAAAACGTTTCTACTGGATATTTCTTCTTATTCTACTAAATGATTGTTGGGTAATTCCCAGGTAAGAAGCGATATAAGAGAGCGGGATACGATTGGCAAGGGCCGGGAATTTTTCCATGAAAGATAAATAGCGGGTGGTTGCGTCTTCCGAAACCAATGGACTTCTTTTTTCTATCGTTTCAATCAGGCACTTTCTATACATTCTGTCTGCAATCTTATCCCAACCCGCTATCGAGTTTAAAATGTCGTCCCAATCTTTCCTTGAGAAAACAAGCAGTTCACAATCGGTAACTGCCTGCAGATTATCTGCAGATGGTAGTCTCGCTTCAAAATTTTCATAGTCTACAGCAAGTTGATTTCCATGAATGAAATAATTAGTGATTTCTTCGCCTTTATTGTTGTAGAAAGTCAACCGAAATATGCCATCAATAATGAAAGCTACCTGCCTTGGTATCTTTCCTGCTTCTGAAAAATATTCCCCTTTAGGGAGTGTAATACTTGTTGCTTTGCTCGCAATAAAGTCTGTTTGTTCTTTGCTCAAGTTGCCAAACTTCAGGATATAATTGGTAAGTGCCTCCATAGTAAGACAAGTATTTATTGTGAATAATCCTTTTCGGGTTTCAAAACAGGTACTGCATCATTATTGGAAAACAAATAAGCTATTGGCTTAAAAGTAGTTTAGGCGTTGTGCTTTATAAGTGGAATCACATTTTCGCCTATCAATTCAATGGACTGTAACAATTGGTGGTGCGATAACCCGGCATTATCCATTTGGAAGGTAAATCGGTCTATACCGCCAAGTGCTTCGCTATGCCTTGCTAATTTTTCGGCAACTTGTTGGGGGCTGCCCACGACTAGTACGCCTTCGGGAGCTATCAAAGAATTGAATTGTGGCCGGGTCACCGGGGGCCAACCTCGTTCTTTCCCCATTTTCGTCCACAGCTCCGCATAGCCCGGGTAGTAATCGGCAATGGCCTGCTCATAGGTTTCGGCTATATAACCGGGCGAATGCAACCCAACCTTTAACTGGTCCGACGAAAAACCTGCTCGTCGGCCTGCTTCACGGTACAAGTCTACTAAGGGACGAAAGCTAGCTGTTTGACCACCTATAACGGCTACCATCAGCGGTAAACCCAAAGAGCCGGCTCGTATAAAAGATGCTGGGGTGCCACCTACCCCCAGCCAAACCGGTAATTTTTTCTGCAGTGCCCTTGGGTAAACCGGTTGGTTATGGATGGCCGGCCTAAACTTCCCTGACCACGTAACAAATTCCTGATCGCGTACCTGTAGCAGTAAATCCAGCTTCTCCGCAAAGAGCGCATCATAGTCTTTGAGGTCAAACCCAAAAAGCGGAAACGCTTCAATGGCTGATCCACGCCCAACGACTACTTCTGCCCGCCCCTTTGAGATAAGATCAAGAGTGGCGAAACTCTGGTATACCCGCACAGGGTCATCGGTACTTAGCACTTTAACGGCACTGCAGAGACGAATCCGTTTGGTCCTGGCAGCCGCAGCTGAGAGGATTACAGCCGGTGCAGAATCAAGAAATTCCTTTTTATGATGCTCACCAATCCCAAATACATCAAGTCCCGCTTCGTCGGCCCTTACAATCCGATCCAGCAACTGTTCCATAGCATCTGCACTGCTAAGGGCTGTACTCCCGTACATTGCTGAGGCAAAACTGTCTATTCCTATTTCCATAATTGTCGTTACTTGAAATTATATTCTGCCACCTCCATTTACAATAATTTGCTGACCATTAACCCATGATCCTTCGGGGCTGACAAGAAAAGCTACCACATTAGCAACATCTTCCGGTTCACCCATTCTTCCCAAAAACATCGTTTGGCTGATTCTTTCCAACTCTTCCTGCGATAAATCTTTTTCTATTAAGGGGGTTTTTGTCGGTCCTGGAAAAACACTATTTACTAATATTTGACGATGACCTAGTTCTTGTGCCAATATTTCGGTGATTACTTTACCTGGGGCTTTACTAGGCGCATAAACACCTAGTCCAGGCGCAGGATATAATGCACTGGTAGAAGATATTTGAATGATGCGTCCACCATCTCTCACATGTTTTGCTGCTTGTTGCATTACAAAGAAAGTTCCCTTATAGTTTACCGAATTGATTCTATCAAAATCGGCTTCGGTTGCATCCATAATAGGGGCTAGTTTCATAGCAATACCGGCATTGGCAATTACAATATCAATACCTCCATATTCTTGCATAACATCATTAAATAACCCAATGATGGCTGCCACATTGCTTACATCTGCAGGGAATGCAGTTGCTGTTCCGCCAGCTTCTCTAATTTCATTGACAACTTGATGTGCCTGTGTAGGGTCACCCACATAATTAACAGCTATTGCCATTCCATCTTTTGCCAAGCGGATGGCGAAAGCACGGCCCATACCTGATGCCGCTCCTGTTATTAATGCTACTCTATTTTGTGCTGTTGATTTCATATCATTCACTTTTTTTAAATATTTAAGAGATTTAAAATCCGTCCAAGGGGTAGTTGAGTAGACTAGGTTCTACAGAAACACCTCCATTTTCAACGATTTGTTATCATACCAATAGATAAGATCAAATTCTCTATTTTTGTGGTTTCTAATAATTACATTTTATACACTTCTTTTTTAGGGATCGATTTCACCGTATTTCCCGGCAAAATAGTCCCGGTATGCTTCCGCTGTTTCGACGGCATCTTTATGGCCTATCTGCTTATTTTAAGTGCGAACGAAGCGTCCAAGCCATTTTCTCATGTGCTTCCATCAAACCTGTAATGAAATCACTGGTGCCCAAATCATGATACTCATTTGCAAATCGATTGATGTTTTCTCTCAAGTGCATGATGATTGATTCGTGGTCCAATAAAAGATCTTTTATGAAACCTTCGCTTGAGTTAGCTACACGTCTTGTTTCCGTTAAACGGGTGAGTTGCAAGAATTCCTTCAAGGTTGCTGGTGCGTAATGGCCGACTGAACGAATGCGTTCCGCTATATCATCTATAGTTGCGTCTAGTTTCTCGTACTGGTCTTGGAACAATTTATGCTTGGAGTAAAAATCTGCCCCTTCCACATTCCAGTGAGCATTGCGGGTTTTAGTATAAAGCAAAAATTCATCTGCAAGTATAACAGCTAATTTCTGTGCTCCTGCTGCTAAGTTTTCGGGTTTGATTCCGATTCTGCTTTCCATATCCTTTATTCTTAAAATTTTAACTGTGTGGTGAATGCTGAAAAAAACCGCCTTACCATGCTTACCTCCCTTAAATGGTATACAGGATAGAACCGCATGCCTTCGGTTGCATTCCTAACGAAAAATCCAATTGATGAGCAAGGAAACGACTGTAGCTGCCGTCAACAAAAATTAGCACTACATTCTCAAGTTCCATTCACCTATTTAAAAGTTGAAAGCTGTTTTTAAAAGACAGTTTTTATCAATTTCTTACTGCTGTACGAACTTTGTAAGTTCTGCATTGAACTTCTCCAGTTCTTCAATAAACAAGGCGTGACCGCTTTTCTCAAATGCTACCAATTTTGAATTAGCAATGCCTGCATGCATTTGTTCTGCCAAGTCATAAGAGCAAATCTTATCTAATTTGCCATGTAGTATCAGTGTTGGAATCTTGATAGCTTTCAAATCTTCTCTTAAATCCGAATCACGAAGCGTTTTTAATGCCTCACCCATAGCATAAGGTGAAGCCTGCGCTTGTATGGTACCCAACCAGGCACCGTGACCGGGAGAAACACTGGTTTCGTTGGCCGGAAATATTTTACCAAAGGTTTCAAACAAAAGCGGCCTATTTGTATTGTTAAGTGTAATTAATCCCGTGACATCTTCTTTCGTCCATAAGCCGTAATTGAAATCAGACCGTTTTGTCCAAAGTGGAGCAGCAGCGCCAAACAACGCAAGCTTTGCTACATGGGCAGCCTTGTATTTTGCCACATAGTGAATTACGGTGGCGCCACCCATCGAAAAGCCCCCTATTGTGGCGTCTTTAATTTTTAGTCTGTCAAGTATTACTTTAATATCATCGGCAAAAACATCATAATTGTATTTACCGCCCGGCTTATCGGAAAGCCCGAACCCTCTTAACGTAATTCCAATTACCCGGTAATTATTTTTTAGCAATGAGGCATACTGGTATTCATACATAGCATCGCTCAGGGGCCATCCATGAATGAGAACTACTGGCCTTCCTTCTCCAAGGTCAGTAACATGGAGTCTGACATTCGGCTCTACCTCAATAAATTCTTCTCTTCCCAGGCTGCCTGGTTGTCTGGCCGTTTGTGCGGAAGCATCAAATCCTTCTGTTGCCAATAGAGTTGTGAGTACCATAATGGTTTGTTTTAATTTGATCTTCATTTCTTGTGATTTTATAAGGCCTCAACTATTGCGTGCATTACGGATATGTGTCTTTTCTGATGATCATTCAATCTTGTTACAGTTCGATAATGCATCTTAAAACATCGCAGAATGACGCTAAGCGACCACTTGTAAATTTCCCTCAGATGATAACCAGGAAACCCATGTTTCAAACTCTCCCAAATGAAATAATGACTATTACTGAATCTATACTACATCGTCATTACTGCTTGGCGACATAATTTTTTCGTGTTGGATTTGAACACTACTGTATTTAGTGAAATTGTAAATGTGTATTTGGCAGAACATAAAGGCCAAGTACTCCCAAAAGAAATAGTTACTCAAAATCATTTTGTAAAAACATTAAATGAAGTTGTTGCAGCAAAAATGCCACTTCGTGTTCATTGCACTAATTTAGTTGCACTACCTACCCTTCACTATGGAAAACGTGTCAGCCTCAAAAAAGGGTGGGTAGGTTAAGAAAAAATATTTAGATCACTCCAGCAAGCATAATGAGAGCCAGCAGTTCTCCTTTTCGTTCCTCCAGGAAAGCACGCAGCTCTTTTAAAGCGGCGCCTGCGTAAGCCTCCCATGTTTAGTAAATTTTGGAAATAGACTTTTTAAGGTTTTAATTTTAAAACGTGAGTCATGAAAAAGAACACATTCCCCCACACGAATTGCCGGTATTCTCAAGGAGTTTGAGGGCGGCAAGACGGCCGAACAAATTCAGCGGGAGCATGGCGTCAGCAAAGCAAGTCTTTACAAATGGTGGTAGTGCTATGGTGGACACCGGCTTAAGCGTGTAAAAGAACTCGAGGGAGAGAATGCCTGGTTGAAACGCATGTGAGCCTACCTGGCCATGGAACGAGACGTCGCCAAAATATTATTGAAAAAGACCTCTGAAGTCTTCCGAGAAATGAAGGGGCGTGGAAGAAGTCAAAGCAGAGCGGCCCAAGGGCGATACCAGCAATGCGTGTCGCCTGTTACGAACGAGCCGCAGCAGTCTCGCTTACCAGTCCCAAAAAGACGACAGTTCTTTGGTGAACGCGATGGAGAACATGGCGAACACAAATCCGGTAGAGGGATTCTGGAAATGTTATCACCGACTCAGAAACGAAGGCCGAGTTGTGAAGCAAAAACGTTTGCACCGGATGTATAAAGCCATGAAGCTACCGCTGCGCCGAAAAGCAAAAAAGCGTCTGCCACAAAGGGTAAAAGAAACGTTGGCTGTACTAAATGATTTTACTGAGCACTGGAGTATTGATTTTATGAGCGACGCTTTAAGCAATGGCACCAAATTCCGCTCCTTCAACGTCCTTGATGATTACTGCCGGGAAGTGCTGTTTATAGAAACGAATTACTCACTGAAATCGAGCCGTGTAATCTGAGTGCTCAAACATTTAATCAATCGCTACGGGAAGCCCAAAAAATACGCATGGACAACGGTGGAGTTTTTAGCCAACCTGACGCAGGCATGGAGCGCAATGAACGAAATTGAATTTAAATACATCGAGCTGGGTAAACCGACCCAGAATGCCCACATCCAACGGTTCAATAAAACATACCGGGAAAGTGTTTTAGATGCGCACCTCTTTGACATTTTGGATGAAGTAAGGCAAGCAACTACAGCGTAGGTCGGTGATTACAATACAGCATGACCGCTTGATGCACTGGGCGTCCGCTCACCAAGAATGTATAAAGAAAAGCCCCATCTTATTGTGCTGCGTTCCGCTACGGCTACGCCTTCGCTTCATTCCGCACAGGAAGATGACCCATCCAAAACTGACCTCCTCCCATAAAACCGGACATTGCTAAAGTAGAGAATCGGGCAATATTTCATAACTTAAAACATGAACTCATTGCCATGAAAAAGACAAAGTTTACAGAGCAGCAGATTGCCTTCGCGCTGAAGCAGGCGGAGACGGGCACCCGGGTGGATGAAGTCTGTCGGAAGATGGGCATTTCCGAAGCAACCTATTACAACTGGAAGAAAAAGTATGGCGGTCTTGGAGTAAGCGAGTTACGGAGGCTGCGCCAACTCGAAGACGAGAACAACCGGCTGAAGCAGATTGTAGCCGATCTCACGCTGGATAAACAGATGTTGCAGGACGTTTTAAAAAAAAATCTCTGAAAGTGCGGCAGCTTAAGCAGTTGGTAGAACAGCTAAGGGATCAGTACCGGGTGGCTGTGCGGAGGGCTTGCCGAACTGTGGGGCTTTATTCATCAGCGTGGTACTATAAGCCACGGCGAAGAGAAGACCGTCCGGTGCGCCAGCGCATAAAAGAGATTGCAGCTACACGGGTTCGTTATGGCATGTGGAGGATATATATCCTACTCAGACGAGAAGGTTTCAAAGACAATCATAAGCGGGTGCACCGCATTTACAAGGAAGAAGGATTGAACCTCAGAAGTAAACGCCCGAGACGTAATAAATCGGCTGCACACAGGCTTGAAAGGCCGGACAATAATAAAATTAATCAGTGCTGGAGCATGGATTTTGTGCAAGACAACCTCTTTGATGGCAGAAAATTTCGTTGCTTAACTGTAGTGGATAATTGTAGTCGCTACTGCCATGCAATCAGGGTTGGAAAGTCAATTAAAGGTATTGATGTTGTCGAAGTCATGGAAGCTTTGAAGAAGGAAAGTAATATGATCCCTCAACGCATCCAGGTAGATAACGGAAGTGAATTTATCAGTAAGGCCTTTGACAAGTGGGCCTATGAAAATAGCGTCATGCTGGATTACTCCAGACCCGGCAAACCGACTGATAATCCCTTCATTGAATCTTTCAATGGGTCGTTCAGGGATGAGTGCTTAAATACGCACTGGTTCTTGTCGTTGGAAGATGCCTACGAGAAAATCAATCATTGGGTGAACGAGTACAACAGCTTCCGTCCGCATAGTTCCTTAAACCAAATGACACCACAAGAATTTATCGAAAATCAGGAACAACAGGACCACAAGAGACGATCCCTGCCGGGGGCATCTCTTCGTGAAGCTATGTATTTTGCAACGACAGAACATCCATCAACTGCATCAGAAAATACATACCTTCATGAAGAGAATTTAATCCCTTCCCACAGTCCGAAATCTCCAACTTAAAGTGCTCCGATATCTGGGAGGACGTCAAAACAAAGAAACATTCTACTTTTGAGTCGTACTGAAAATGGGAAGCCTACACTTTTAATGGTGTTTAACTCATTCAAAAAAATCTTTATGTTTACCCTGTCAAACATTACTGCTTGAAAAAAGAAATGCATCAATATGATGATAATGCCCTGTTTGCCCAAATAGCCACAGGTGATGAAGCAGATTACCGCTTTCTGTTCGATAAATATTTTTCACTGGTTTACGGTTTAGCTCTCCAACAGACAAAGGTGCCCGAACTGGCCAAAGACATTGCCCAGACCGTATTTTTAAAGGTTTGGGAAAAGCGGCAGACTTTAGAAACAATAAAAGGTCCCAAAGCCTGGCTCCTCGTCACTACCCGCAATGAAATTCTAGACTTTTTTAGAAAGGTAGCTGTTCAGCGCAGCCATATACAGTATATTAAGGAGCTTTTTCAAGAGGAAGATAAGGACACCAAGCTTCTGTTGCAACAGGAAGCCCTGCTTAGAGAAGCTATTGACGGCCTGCCCCCAAAAAGGAGGCAGGTATACCTCTTAAGCCGAGAAGAAGGCAAAAGTTATGAGGAAATCGCCTCTATTTTAAACATATCCAAAAACACGGTAAAAGAACATATGGGGGCTGCTTTAAAAGAGCTGCGTGCTTTTTTGGAGGAACGAAAAGGAGAACTGCTGGCTCTCATTCTGCTTGCTGGAGTGATCTAAATATTTTTTCTTAACCTACCCACCCTTTTTTGAGGCTGACACGTTTTCTATAGTGAAGGGTAGGTAGTGCAACTAAACTCGCACAATGAACGAAGAACAATTCCAAAAACTGTATCAAGGATATATAGACCAAAGCTTGAGTGAAAGTGAGGTAGAGCGCTTCTTTGGGGCCATTAAGGAGCCCCAGTGCCAACACTATCTCTCCCAATTGGTTGATCAATCTGCCATAGTAGCCCCTCTTACAGAGGATGAAGAGCGGAAAAGGCAGGTATGGGAGTATTTACAGCGCTCACGCAAGGGAAAGGTAGTGTCCATGCCCAAGCGAAGGGAACGCAGGCGGGCTTTGATGGCTGCAGCAGCACTTATTCTGCTCCTTTTGGGCACTTGGTGGATCTTTCAGGCATCAAAGCCATCATTTTCTACGCCTCAGCTGACACAAGTGAAATATGCCCTTCCTGGACGTGATGCAGCTACACTCACGCTGGCAGATGGAAGTCAGATAGTGTTGGACAGTACCAAAGGAACCATCACCAACAGTGATGGAGTGCAGATTATCAATACTGCTGGATTAGTGTCTTACGAAGGTGAAGGTGTGAGTAGTGAAATAGTTTACAATACAATTAGCACTGCAAGGGGAAATAAATACCAACTACTCTTAGGAGATGGCACGAAAGTATGGCTCAATTCTGCATCCTTTCTTAAATATCCTGTTGCATTTAAAGGCAGCGACAGAAAGGTGGAATTGTCAGGAGAAGGGTTTTTCGAGGTAGCTAAGGATAAAACAAAACCTTTCTTTGTAGTAACATCCAGCCAGGAAATAAGGGTTTTAGGCACTCATTTTAATGTTAGCAATTATAAAGACGAGGAGACTGTTCAAACAACACTGCTAGAGGGCTCTGTAAGCGTAAGGGACAAAAGTACTGCAGTGGTCCTGACACCTGGAAGCCAGGCGCTTTCTGATGGATCAGGTCTGCAAGTAAAAACAGGTATAGATACCGATAAGGTTATCTCATGGAAGCAAGGGTGGTTTGACTTTGACGGTATGGATTTAAAGACTATTCTGCGGCAGATCAGCCGTTGGTATGATGTAGATGTAGTATACAAAGGCAGCATTTCAAACGAACGCTTTGGTGGGCGTATCAAAAAGGATGTACCCTTAAGCCGGGTGCTACAATTGCTCCAGAACACAGGTGTAAAGTTTCAGTTACAGGGAAATGTAGTAACGGTAATCCCATAACCCTAGCATTAAAAAGCATTATTCCAGCCTATTTAAACAAAACTGTCTCCTGCCTGAAACGAGGCAGTAGAGGTTTCGCAATTAAAAGGGTGTGTAACTTATATTATTCAACCAAACCTGCTCTGAGGTAACTCGGGCAATGCAAATCAATGCAGGTTATGAAATTGACTAGTTTTTTATTGCTAGTAGCCTGCCTTTTCGCAAGCTTAGAAGGGCAAAGCCAGTCTGTTACGTTATCCCTAAAGAAAGTATCATTAAATAGGGTATTTAAGGAAATCTCAAAACAGACGGGTATTTCAATCTTCTACAGCGAGTCTTCAATAGATAAGTTGCCCCCTGTTACAATCCGGGTAAGAAACGCATCTATCAAGGATGTAATGGACAAATGCCTTTCAGGCAAGCCTTTTACTTACACTATTGTAGGAAACGTAATTGAAGTAAAAGCTTTGCCCCAAACATCAGCGGTGAAGATGAAGTCCACCGTAATGCCCATAGCATTTGACCTGACACCATCAAGAGATGTGGGTGGCAGGGTGGTGGATGAAACGGATAAACCAGTTATTGCTTCTGTGGTAGTGAAAGGCACGCAGAAGGGTGTTACTACCAATGAAAATGGCGTATTCGAGATCAAGGGAGTAGATGAAAATGGGACTCTTGTGATCAGTGGCGTCCGTATCAATACCAAGGAGGTGAGGATCAGTGGCAGGAAAGAATTAACCATTGTGGTTACAGCAAGGGTCAGTTCCTTGGAAGAAATAGTGGTGAATAAAGGGTATTATAGGGAAAGCAGAAGGACTCTTACAGGAAACGTAGGAAAGGTGACATCTAAAGAGATCGGAATGCAGCCTGTGAGCAATCCGCTGGCCGCCCTTGTCGGAAGGGTGGCAGGTCTTGACATTGTTCAGGAAAGCGGGCTGCCCGGAACAGGATTTACGGTTAGGCTCAGAGGACTTAACAGCGTACGACCGGGGGCCAATGAGCCTTTATTCATTGTAGATGGAGTACCTTATCCTTCAGGTGATTTTACTAATGTGGAAACAGACGCAATCTCCCGGACGCACTACATGCTAGGATATGCAAGTATCAGCCCGCTCAACAGCATTCATGCTAACGACATAGAAAGCATTGAAGTGCTCAAAGATGCTGATGCCACCGCTATATATGGCAGCCGGGGCGGCAACGGAGTGATCTTGATCACTACTAAGAAAGGAAAAGGGGGAGGGTCAAAGGTTAGCCTGAATCTTTCATCCGGTATGGCAAAAATGGGCAGCAAAATAGAGGTGCTAAACAGGCGCCAATATTTGGACATGCGTTATGAGGCGATTAAAAATGATGGACACACCATCGCTACGGCTCCGACAAATTCTACTTATGATTTGAGACTTTGGGATACTACCCGGTCTACCGACTGGCAGGAAGAATTGTTGGGAGGTATTGCTAGCTACACGAGGGCGCAGCTTTCGCTGTCTGGTGGCAACCAAAATACATCGTTCCTATTCAACGGTAATTATTCCAGGGAAACCACAATAATGCCGGTAGATCTTGCAAATAAACGGTATAGTGGAAGGCTAGGCTTTAACCATCGATCGGATAACCGGCGTTTCCTGGCGCAGTTGAGTGCTACTTATGGTTTTGACGATAACACCCTTCCAGGATGGAGCATTGTTGCTTACGCGCTGGCACTTCCTCCTATCGCTCCACCGGTGTATAAGGCTGATGGAAACTTGAATTGGGGAGCTACCGGAGAATTTAACAATCCGGTTGCGCGCCTCCAGGAAGTATATAACGGTAAGATAAGAAGCCTAACCAGCAACGGCGTATTGAGCTATGAATTGTTCAAGGGATTCAAGGTAAGGGCCTCAGTAGGATATAACCAGGTGCAGAATAATGCCCTTTCTAAAAAAGGAGAGGATTTCTCTGATCCCACCACATGGCTGGCTAGAGGCAGGTTCTTAAGAATAACGAGACACCTGAACCTGATTACCGAAACCTGGAATGCAGAGCCTCAGATAGAATATGAACGAACACTCGGTCCAGGCAGGCTTTCCATGCTTGTAGGAACTACGTTTCAAGAAACCAAAAGGGAAGGGCTGGTCTTCGAGGCGAATAACTATGCAGATGATGCCCTGATGAGAAACCCCAACTTCGGACAGGTATCCTATACTTTCGCTCAGCGGTCTAAGTATAATTACCATGCGGTATTCGGCAGGGTCAATTACAACCTTGTGTCAAAGTACATCTTTAACCTGACTGCCAGAAGAGATGGCTCCAGCCGGTTTGCACCAGGCCGGAAGTTCGGGAACTTTGCGGCTGCAGGGGCTGCCTGGATATTCTCCGAAGAACCCTTCATTAAAAAAGCCTTGCCTTTCCTGAGCTTTGGGAAATTGAGAGGAAGCTATGGAAGTACCGGCAACGACGCCATTCCGGAATATGGATTTCTTTCCCTTTACAGTTTTGGCAATCTTTATGCAGGAGCGATGTCGCTCTCCCCAACAGGACTGTACAATAATGGATACAGCTGGGAAACAAACAGAAAAGCTGAAGTGGGATTGGAGTTGGGACTGTTCAAAGACAGGGTCTCCATAACCGCAAGCTATTACAATAACCTTTCTTCCAACCAGCTCGTAGCATATCCCTTACCAAGCATTGTAGGGTTTACAAGTGTGCTGTCCAACCTGCATGCAAAGGTTCAAAACACAGGGCTTGAGATCGAGCTGAATACAGTTAATGTAAGGAAGCACCACTGGAACTGGAACAGTTCCTTCAACATTAGTTTCCCCAGAAATGAATTGGTATCCTATCCTAATTTGTCTGCTTCTTCCTATGCCAACAACTATATGGAAGGATATCCACTTAATATTTTCAAAACCTTCAATATTGTAAGAGTAGATCCTGAGACAGGAAGAAATGTATACAGGAGTTACAGATATGAATTTGATACCGTTAATAGCCATTTGCTTACTGTTCCATCTGATGCGAAGATTCCTTTTAATACGGGAAAAGTCTTTTTTGGGGGATTAAACAATTCCATACGTTATAAGCGGTTTCAGTTGAATCTGTTTTTTAACTTCAGCCATCAAACCGGACCTTCTACTCATTCTGATCTCTTTGAATCATGGGGGCGCATGAGAAACATGCCTGTTGACAGATACCTGCGCAGATGGAAGCAGAAAGGGGATATTACCGATGTGCAGAAGCTGAGCAATGATCCTGCCAGTAACCCTACCTTGTACAGCGGTAAAGCTGCAGCATATAGCAATACTTACTACACTGCCATTTCAATGGTGCGCCTGAAGAATGCTTCGATCTCCTATTCCCTGCCAGAGCAGCTAATGAAGAAGGCGAAGTTGGAAGGATGCAGAATTTACCTGCAAGGTCAAAATCTACTAACCATTACCAATTACAAAGGCTGGGATCCTGAGAATCAGTCTGGCAATTATCCATTGCTGAGAATAATGACCGCAGGCATAGAGCTGAAATTTTAAAACTTACTGTAAATGAAAAAGCAACTCTTTGTTCTCCTTATATGTACCATGTCTGTGTCTTGCTCAAAGTTCGTAGAGACCCGGACGCCGGATTCCTTGTTTGACGGAACAAAGGTTTTTGAGAATGATAATTCTGCCATAGCGGTCGTCAATTCCATATTGGCAGACCTCGGTAAAACCTCTTCTATAGTACAGGGCAGCAGGGGCCAAAGCGTGGTCAGCGGGTTGTTGTCGGATGAATTGCATACGGTTTCAAACTTCGCGGATTACCAGGAAATTTACAGAAATTCGGTACTCCGCAATAATCCAATTATCGATAATATATGGATTGAATTCTATGCGAATCTATATAAGGCTAATACAGTATTAGAGGGCGCTGTTAAATCAACGACACTTTCCGAGAAAATCAGAACTCAGATCATAGGCGAGTCCAAGTTTCTCAGGGCGTTTATAAATTTCTACCTGGTAAACCTCTATGGGTCGGTACCATTGATCTTATCAACCAACTACGAACAGAACCGTTCTGAAACCAGGGCCAGCGTAGCTCAGGTATATAACCAGATTATTCAGGATCTGAAGGATGCAGAGGGCCTTTTGACGCCAGACTATGTGAACCATACAGGCGCTGTCGTCGCACAGCGCCATCGTCCCAACAAGCATGCAGTTCAAGCCTTGCTGGCAAGAGCCTATCTGTATAGGGGAGACTGGGCTAATGCAGAAGCAGCAGCTATATCGGTGATTTCCCAAACGGCCAGGTACGACCTTGAAACGAACCTGGATAACATCTACAGGCAAGCTACTTCAAAAGAAGTAATCTGGAACTTTGCGCCCGCCGTTTCAAGTGCTGGCGTAACTGCTGCTTACTCAGGTGAAGGAAGACACTACAGTCCTGCTTTACTGAAA
>DASQMG010000492.1:0-1649 GCA_035645595.1 Flavisolibacter sp.
AATTTTCTTGAAGATTTTTTGTTGCTTAGTTTCATTATATAAGCAGTTCTTCAGAATTAGATTAGATTAATTTGTGAATGGTTTAAAGTGGAGGAATAGAGTTTTGCCGATTGCATGCAGAATGCGGTTTAATGAATAGGACAGTGTTTGTTAATCTTTATAGTTTTCAGCACTCAGCCATCTTGCTTTCATTTCTTTCCACAGCCGTTCTATAATGTTCAGGTGTGGGCAGTAGGGCGGCAGAAAAAAGATAAACAGCTTGCGCTTTGCCCATACTTGTTGCATATTCTTCATTTTTGTATTCTGATGCACCCGTGCATTGTCCAGTACCACTACCGTATGTTTTGTATACTAACTTGCTTTAATAATTCCGAATTTAAAATTTAATAGTGTTTTCATATCGCTTAAGTTGCTCTGAAAGGATTTAAAAAATTGAACCACCGCCTCTTCGAAGCGTTCATAATTTTCATAGTATGTGTTTTTCATAATCTTCTTTTTAAAGTATCTCCAGAGCCGCTCTATTAAGTTTAAGTTTGGGCTGTAAGGCGGCAAATAAATAAGGTCAATATTTAAGTACTTTGCTTTTTGCTGAACAACATTACTACGCTGATATCGGGCATTATCAAGAATAATACAAATAGTTGAGGCCTGACTGTATTGAGTTTTTACTTCTTCCAGGAATGCTTCTATTACCTCTGCACTACAGTTAACTTCTGTTAATAAAATGGTGGGCTCAAAACTTACTGGATTAATAGCACCGATTATGTTTAGCCTTCTTCTTCCGCTATTAGCCAATACTTGTTTTGTTCCATTAATGCCTTTAAATTGCCAGGCATAATCGTTTTCGTTATTATGTATCTGGTGCATTGGATCGAGATACAACAATATTTCCTTTTCGTTGTTGGAGGCGCATGTATAGAGCTGAACCATAAGATCTATAAATTCCTGTTGAATAGCTTCTGCAGGAGCTTTGCCTGGTATCAGTCTTGTTTTCTTATAAGAGCAATGGAGTTTTTTTTACAATAACGGCTTAACCAGCTATGCTCTATACGTATACCCAATTTCTGATCAATAAAATCTTGCAATTGAGCAATAGTGCTAATCATTTCAGTTTGGATATAAGTAGATAATTCAGCGTGAATACTACTCAATACAGACTTCCTACGGCCTTCATAATTTAAAGCAGACAATCCCGCAAGTCCTGACTGGTTATATAATTTAACCCAATCTGTAATGGTATCAATATTTACATCCAGCAGTTCTGCTGTTGCTTTTTTTGTCATCCCATTATGAAGCATGTCAATGCATTGATAGCGACGAAGTATCTTACTATCTTTTGTGGTCTTCTTTAAATCCTTAAGCTCCGCCAATTTGTTTTCTTCTAATTCTATTAGGTAACTCATAACAAGTAGTTTGGTTACCCAAAATACAAAATCGGAATTATTTAAGCAAAACAGTATAAGCAGCAATTGGAAAAGTAAATCCTTCAAAAAATAATTGATTTCTGCTAAAAAGGATTTTTGCTTAACTCCTATTAATAGACCAGGTATTTGAGTATTAAAAAAGAATGTTGATAGTTATGAGGCAACTAACTTTTTTTAAAATTTAAACAGTTCAGTAATTTTAAGCAGGTCATGCGCGGCGCTTTC
>DASQMG010000493.1:0-2983 GCA_035645595.1 Flavisolibacter sp.
AATGACGATAAAACTGGTTTCATCGCAAAATGAACTGGGTGAAATAGTAGTGACAGCATACGATATTAAAAAGTCAAAGAAGGAGTTAACCTACCAGGTTATTACGGTAAGTGGCGATGAAATAGCCTCTACAAGGCGGGAGAATTTTATTAACTCACTGGCTGGCCGTATTCCTGGTGCCATGATCACTTCTACAACCGGTATGCCCGGTTCTTCTACCAGCATTGTATTGCGGGGCCCAACTTCTATTGATGGAAGCAATCAGCCCATCTTTGTTGTTGATGGTTTAATTATAGACAACGGTGCTTTTGAAATGAAAGACCGTTTGCCTGCCAACCCGAATCTAAATATGGAAAACCGGAATAATGATTTTGCCAATCGTGCGGCAGACATTAACCCCGAGGATATTGAAAGTATTTCTGTTTTAAAAGGACCTGAAGCCACCTCACTTTATGGTTCGGATGGAGCCAATGGCGCTATTATTATTACTACCAAAAAGGGTAAAAAAGGCAGAACTGCGCTTTCGTATAATAATTCCTTCCGGTTTGAAAAAGTTTACCGTTTACCAGAAATCCAAAATGTCTATGATCAGGGTATTGATGGTATCACCAATCCATCCTCCAGAAGCTATTTTGGGCAGCGCATTGCAGACAGTGTTCCCCGTTTTGATAATTTAAATAATTTCTTTGGTACTGGCCGTACCCAACAACATAACCTGTCAGTAGATGGCGGTAGCGATATCGGTACTTACAGGTTTACAGCCTCCTACGTAAATCAGAATGGAGTGGTGCCCAACACCGGCTTTGAACGTTACAACTTCAGGTTGAACACCACCTTTAAGCTGAGTTCGAAAATAAACCTTACAAACACTTTTTCTTACATACAGTCGCATACCGACAAAGCATCCAAGGGCTCCGGTGGCTTTCTACTTAGCCTACTCACCTGGCCCTTAGATGACGATGCATCAGTATATTTAAATGCTGCAGGAAACCGCAAATACATTCGTTCTGATATAGGCGCCGAAGATGATAACCCATTCTGGGATGTAAATAAGAACGTTAGTTTTGACGATAACAATCGTTTACTGGGTAACTTTCAGGTGAGCTATGATGCTGCCAAGTGGTTAAACCTTACAGCATTAATGGGTATAGACTATTATAATACAAGGGGAACCTGGTTTTTACATCCTGAAAGTAATGTTTCCCGCACCTCTGGAGGTATATTTAACCAGTACCGTGAAAATCAGCGGCTGTTAAATGGCGCTTACCGTGCCACTGTTCGCAAAAAATATGGCAAAATTAATAATACCCTAATTGGTGCCTTTACGTTTGATAGCCGCACATACGAAGTAAACGCTGTTAAAGGCGAACGTTTATACGAACCTGATTTTTTGAGTATCAATAATACAGATCCATTAACGGTTGCATCCCGTACAACTGCAGAGAATTTTAACCGCTTTGGTACTTTTCTTACGTACAACGGTAATTATAATAGCTGGCTAAATCTTTCGCTTTCCGGACGCCTAGATGGTTCAAGCCGTCTAGTGGATCCGGTAAACTACCAATCTAAGGATGCGCTTTATGCCTATTGGTCTGTAGGAACAAGTTTAATTCTCTCTGATATGGTGAAGTTGCCCGATGTAGTGCGGTATGCTAAGCTTAGGTTCAACTATGCTACTACCGGCCGCGACCCGAGAACAGCTTATGTAAAAGCAAACAGCTTTAATCCATCAACCGTAACAGGCGGTGGCTTTGCACCCGGTTTTACACAAGGTAATCCGGCTTTGCGTCCGGAGTTCAGCAATCAACTGGAAACGGGTATTGAAGCAAAATTCTTTGATAACCGATTTGGCTTTGATGTTGCGTTTTACGATAACCGGGTGAAAGACCAGTTAACGGCTTTTCGTCTTTCCTACGCTTCGGGTGCCATTATAAAATGGGTTAATGGTGGTACGGTACAAAACCGCGGCGTGGAAGTACAAATGACCGGTACTCCGATTAAAGCAAAAAATTTAAACTGGGATATAACAGTAAATTTCGCCCGCAACCGAAATAAGATTACAGAGATGCCACCTAATGTAGTTAACTTCTATAACTCAGATACATGGATTGGCAACATTCGAAACAATGTTACTAAAGGGGGAAATATTTATGAACTATCCGCTAACCGCTATCAGCGAAACTCAAACGGCGACATTGTTGTTTCTGCTACGTCGGGAATTCCATTGGTAATAGGCGATTACACGCCGGTAGGTGATCGTCAGACTGATTTCAATATGGGTTTGATCAATTCCTTTTCTTTCTTCAAAAACCTGACCTTATCGTTCAACCTTGATATTCGTAAGGGTGGTGATGTTTATAATGGAACTGAGGAATTTTTATATAGAAGAGGAATGAGTACCCGCACTTTAGACCGGGAAACTCCAAGAGTTGTAAAAGGCGTTTTAAATGATGGTTTGCAAAATACTTCCAAGCCAACCATTAATACTATTGTTGTTACTCCTTTTTACCGTACCGATTATTATACTACCGGTTCTGTGTCAGAAGATTTTATTGAGAGAGATATTGATTGGGTTCGGATGCGAGACTTAACCCTGGCATATAATATTCCAACTACTTTAATTAAACGCCAGAAATTGATAAAGAGTGCCTCCGTTTTTGTAACCGGTACCGACTTGTTTATTTTAACCAACTATTCCGGTGCTGACCCTTCAGCCAATGCAAATAATGTGTCAGCTCGCGGCGGCATTGGTGGTATCGGTATGGATCAGGGTAATCTGGCAACGCCACGTGGTATCAACATTGGTCTTCGCGCCTCATTCTAAACTTTAATACTAAATAATAATGAAACATATAAAACTTATAACAGTGGTCGCCATTACAGGACTATTACTTTCAGGATGTAAGAAATACCTGTATGTAAACAGTGACCCTGCCAGCCCGCAATCACCCGACATCGGGTCTTTGTTTGCACCTGTTACTGG
>DASQMG010000494.1:0-6878 GCA_035645595.1 Flavisolibacter sp.
TAGCCGAGGAATGTATATTTCTGCACACAACCATTACAAGCCGATACTCTCGGGTTAGCTGCGCTTGGTCCCGAAGTTGTTTCGGATTTATCCATAACTAAAAAAATGTCTTTGCCGTTGGGTGATATGGCCATATCCCTGAAGCGGTTGGTGCTCCCAAAGTAACTGAGGGTATCGAAGCCGCCGATCGGCAGAACAGTTTCCGTAGCTGCATCAATTTTAAAACGTAGCATACGTCCCCATTTTAGAGAGCCTAACACCAGAGAATTTTTCCATCCGGGTATCAGGGAATGTGTGTAGGCATCCATGCCCGACCAGCCTTCAGATGGCCATGAGCCATTGCCAGTCCCCGTGCTGGCAATTCCATCGTTTTCCTTCGTCCAAATGTCATTGATGACCGCTTGTGTTGAGGGGTAAGCCGAATACATAGGAGTTTTGTAATTGAGAATTGCGACCGAGTCCGCAGCCTCGTTAGTGATGAGGGGCATACTCGTGGGATGGTCCGTGGTGCCGTTCCCGTTTCTATGCCCGGCTTTTGAGCCATTGTAATTACCATCAAAGGCATATCCAATCACCTTTGGGTGACCATAGTTTTTTTCCTTATCTATAACATTGATTTCGTCGTCGCTGTATGGGCCGTGACTGCTGCCAAAGAGTTTTCCATCTGCAAAGGCAAAACCCTGGTTGTTGCGGATGCCGAGACTCCACACGGCATTCCGGGCAGACGGTGCAACCGGGCTGGAATTAAATGGGTTATCGGTGGGTATCCATTGATCATTTGCAGGAGCAGCCAACTCTGGTTCAAGATTAAACCGAAGAATTTTTCCTTCGTAAATATTGATTGTTTGGGCATTTATTGGCCTTTGGGCATTACCGAACTGACCGGATCCCATGTCTCCTGCCGCATAAAAAAGATAATGGGTACCACCTACGGGGGCAATGATCATACGCTGTGAATTGTGATCACTGCTTCCCGGTAATGTATTGCAAATTATGACAGGGCCCTCCAACTTACGGGTGGCCGGGTTGTAAGTAAAACGAACAATACTGTTCGTATAAAACACGCCAAAGCTGTTGGCGGCCGTGCTATTATAAGAGTGAACATATGACAGGTACACATATTTCTTTGAAGCCCAATCAGGGTGAAGTGCCATGCCCGCCAAACCTCCCTGCGGAATACTCATTGGCCCCCTGTTGAAAGCCGCATGTTCTGCACTGGTAAGGTATCCTGAAGCGCCGTCAAACAGCTCCAGGATTGTTACCCTTCCTCCATTTGAAGGATCCATTTTATACACCCTGTAGCCCGCAGCTTCAGTAATCCACAAGGAATCGTCTGGTCCGTAGATCACTTCCCACGGGTTATCAATCAGGTTCGTGCCGGAAAGAGTGGTTTGCTGAAACACTTCATTCATCCGGCTTGACAGAAGCGGTGCCGGGTCTGTTAAACAAATCGTGAAATCGCCATTTATTGTGGGTATTGCATTACTTGTAATAGAATACACCCTTATATAGTAGGTTGTGCCTACTGTTAACGTGGAAGCTGTTAACGAGGTGCCACCACAGGTAATGGAGGTGCCCCCGCACGCGGCAAAAAGCTGCAATCTGGCTTTTACATTGTTATCAGTAGTGCTGTGAAAATTAGACCCAAGCGTTTTTAAACTAATGGTTGGATTAGTGGAAGTAGCCGTGAACTTATACCAGACATCATATTTGACAGTATTGCCGCATGCTGTGCCTACATCTGCCGTGGAGGCGGCAATTGTTCCGTTATTGCAGGAAGCTGTCGTTAATAAAGTGGCATTTGCACATGCATCATTTGCTGGCGGGTCAATAACGGAGATAGTAAAGCCGGCACTTGCTGTGGGCGTAGTTGTGGAAGTTGAAAAAACCCGGATGTGATAAATGAGACCGACCGTAAGGGTGGTGGGCTTTACAGAGGTGGTTCCGCATGAGATACTGGCCCCATTACAGCCGCCATAAAGAATTTGCAAACCTGGGTTTGTAAAATTGGCGCCCACATTGGTTAGTGTGATAGTAGGGTAGACCGACTTGGCAACGAAACTATACCAGACGTCATAACGTTCGGTGCCGTTACAGGTATTAACGGTTCCGTCAATAGTGGCATTGGCAACATTTCCCGTGGCCGGCACGTAGGCCGTGCCGGAATACACTAAGGCCTCGGTTGACGCACATACGTTATTGGGGGCTTGTGCGAACAAAAAGTTTGGATTAAATAAAAAGATAATAAATGACCAACGCCGGGGGCGGACCAGTTTTTTCATGAGGTGGATTTTCAGAATGCGGCGAAAATAGTAAGGTGATTATGTACGTACAATAGGTGTTTCACCTTTTCTTGTCGGAAAAAACCCTTAGAAAAAAACAGGGAAATTACTATTGTGGTGTAAAAACCTGAAACATATTTTTGTTCCGTACAATCTCAAAATCCGTATTGCTATGACCTTCATTTCAATCAGGCCAATAATCCTGTGTACCTGTTTGCTCGCCGCAACGTTTCTTACGCCTTATTTTTCTATAGCGCAACCGGCAAATGATGTTTGTCCGGGAACAGCCCTTTCGTCTAACCCGGCTACAACATGTACAAATACCTTAGGTTATCTCCGGTTCGGAAGTTTTGCCACGGCAACAACTGGTTTAACCGGTAGTTGTGGCATTACAAATTCCCGCGACGTCTGGTATTATTTTACCGCCCAAACTGCCTACCCGGTTATATCCCTCAGCGGGGTTGGAACAAGACTCGACGACGGGTATGGTATTGAGCTGTTCAATACAACCGCCAGCTGCACCGGTGGTACGCTAACGCCTTTATCTATTGCCTGTGTAACAGGAACAACCACTACCTTGTCCCTGAATACTTTTGCTCATGTAGGCGGCGGGTTAGTGGTTGGTAATGTTTATAAAGTCAGGGTTTTTGCAAACACTACTTCTACACTTGGAACTACCAACGCAGAATGGGATTTTGACATCTGTATCACTGATCCCCCCTCAAATGATTTTTGTGAGAATGCGGTAGCACTTAATTCTGGTCTGACATGTGTGTTTACAAGAGATACACTTACGGGCGCTAATTATACAGCTGTTCCTACTCTAGGTTGCGGCGTAGCTACCAGGAATGATGTGTGGTATCAGTTTGTTGCCAAGTCAGCAGGCCCTGTAGTTACGCTAAATGCCATATCAGGAATGGGTAACCGGCGGATACAGGTTTTTTCCGGTAGTTGCGCTGCTCTCTCGTCAATGGCATGTTCTAGTACCGGGTCACTCACGCTGACCGGACTAACAATCGGTAACACCTATTTCGTACGCATTTACACAGATCCAAACGCTACAGGAATTTTCGATATCTGTGTCAGAGATCAGGTGCCTAATGACAACTGCACTGGTGCCATTGACATCACAAACTTTACCTGTGGCGCACCGGCAACCGGAAACATGTATTCCGCTTCGCTGAGTACTCCTACCATAGCGGTTCCAAACTGCGCAACTGGTGTAACATATGATGTCTGGTATCGGTTCGTGGCCCAGGCAGTGAACCCAACCATTACCCTTAGCGCGATAGAATCGGCTTATACCAATCCAAATATGCAATTGATCTCTATTCCCGGTGGAAGCAGTTGTACCGGTACTGTCAATTCGCTTTACTGCGGCACCACGTCCATTGCCGCTAATTACCTTACAGTAGGTGCAACTTACTATATCCGGGTTTACTCAACTGGCGTTGCCCCATCCTCACCCGCCAATGCCGGCTTTGGCATTTGCGTCTCTTATCCTGCTGTGACGCCGCCATTCAATGACAACTGTGCTAACGCCACCAACTTACCCATCAGTGCTGCATGTGACAATTTTTCCGGTACTATCGCCGGCGCAACGCTGTCCGCAGCCCCGCTAGGTACCTGCACCGGGCCTGCCACATACGATGTTTGGTATAAGTTTACGGCCATCACCACGTCCTCCGCTGTCCAATTGAGAGATGCAGCTACCAATTTTACGAACGCAAGGTTCCAGGTACTAACCGGTTCATGCGGCTCCTTGTCACTTTTATCACCTGAAGCATGCGGTGTTGCCGCTACAGAGTTGATCGTTGCTACCACAATTGGTACTACCTACTACATCAGAATTTATTCAACTACCGCCGGCCCTTCGCCAAGTGGAAATGGCATTTTCAATATTTGCGTACGCGGCCTGAATGCGCCCATCAGGTTTGGTAACAGTTATGTAAACATCTCTAAAAAAGCTACGGGTGGTGTAGTGCAAACCGGCGATACGCTGGAGATACGAATGACCATTAATCATAAAAGTACGGCAGGGATTATTTACAGTCCACGGTTTGTAGACAACGTGCCCGTTAAAACTACCATGCTGACCGGTACCGGTGATAGAATCAGAATCATTACAAACGAAGGCTTACCCTATAAAGAATATACCCTGGGTGCCGATGGGGATGCTGGGAGGTATAACCCAAGTCCTGGTGGAACGGAATACAATATCCGTCTCAACGTGGGCCTGGGAAAACTTATAGAGCCCGCTACACCAGTGAATACCGAAGAAGGTTCTGCTACCGCAACCGGGCTAATTGACCCATCCAATGCTACAGACCAGCGGCCAAGGGGCGGGGGCGGGGTGCTTTTTGCCATTGCTTACCGGGTTCGGGTTACAGGTGTAACAGGCGACACTGTAGTATTGTACCCCGGCAAATTCATTTATCAAACAACCTCCGGAGGACCTGATATAACACTAACGGGTACACCTTTTAAAATTCTAATCACCAACAGCCAGGCACTTTGCGCTAACAGTACCGGCTTAAATAATGCCCTGGAGGATGCGGGCACATTTGGTAGCGGAACTACCCTTGCAAGAACAACAGATCTTTCAAATCCTATTGCGGGTTATAGCTACGTGTCCAATCCATCACCTGCCGCTGCAATTGGCGACGGCCAGTACAGTATTATGAAAAACGTAAGCCCAAGAAATTCAACTAACCGAACGGCAAACCAGATCCCAAATTGCGGCACCTTACCATTTGACGATCCCGCTAACTGCAATAACCGTATGTACAGCCATTGGGTGATAGACGGCGATCATTCGGGCACGGACAACGCATTGGGTAATACTCCGCCAGCGAGCGGTTCAAATGGGGGATACATGTTGGTGGTAAACGCTGACTTTGTTGCTTCGGAAGCATACCGGCAAACCATAAACAACCTTTGTCCCAATACCTATTATGAATTTTCAGCCTGGATACGCAATGTGTGCAGTACTTGTGGTGCCGATTCAACAGGCGCGCAGTTCACAGCGTCAGCAGATGTTTCGCGTCATGCAGGCGTTGTTGGGGTGTATCCTAACCTGAGTTTTGCGGTAGATGGTGTTGATCAGTATAGCACTGGTGAGGTAGATGCCACCGGTTGGGAAAAGCGGGGTTTTGTATTTGTTACCGGTGCTACTCAGACTTCTGCGACTTTCACCATACGCAATAACTCTCAGGGGGGTGGCGGCAACGACTGGGCAATGGATGATATCAGTGTATCAACCTGCTTGCCCAGCATGAAATATTCGCCGTCTACCAACCCAACTCTTTGCTATGGAAATACATTTACCATACGCAATACAATACGATCCATATACGACTCGTACAAAAACTTTAAATGGCAACGCAGCACTAATGGCGGCAGCACCTGGACCGACGTCACCTCCGAGTCTGTTGGCAATCCTGTATATAATGGTTCGGAGTACGAATTTTTCACTACCTATACTGTTCCGCCTACTGCGACAACACTGGCCAATGACGGCGATCTATACAGGGTAATTGTCGCTACAACAAGTGATAATCTTGCAAACGCTAACTGTGTCTATACTGACGGAGTAGCAATTATTGAATTAAACATTATCGATTGCGGATCCGTTTTAAATGTAAACCTTCTTTCGTTTTCGGGTATGGCAAATAGCAAGTCGGTCATATTAAATTGGTCAACCTCGTTGGAAAAAGAGCAGGTGATTTTCCAAGTTGAAAAAAGCACAGACGGTAGAAATTTTAGTAAAATCGCTACTATCAAGGGATATAATAACGTTATATCCGCAACTAATCAGTACGGGTTTAATGATACTTCTGCACAATCTCCTAAAATGTTTTACAGGGTGGCCCTTTCAGCAGTAGGTGGCCGGCGCACACAATCACACGTGATTACACTACAAAACGAGGCCCCTGCATTTTCGGTTGATAATCTTATAAACCCGTTTTCGGATAACCTTTCCTTTGATGTAACGGTTGGCTATACTTCTAAAATAGTTGTGGTTTTGCTGGATGCAGCCGGTCTTGTGGTAAAGAAGAAAACTTATGCTGCTTATGCCGGTTTAAACAGTATTGCGTTAACTGAACTATCAGATTTAGCGGCTGGTATCTACGTTCTGCAGGTGGAGCACAATGGCAAAACCATCTCTAAAAAAGTAATAAGGAAATAAACGTTGTTTTCTTCCAAACTGTAACTAGCCGTTGCAATTTCATGGCAACGGCTTGTTTATTAGTATAATGATCAACAGATCTGCTTAAAAAGGGATTTCCTAATTGAACTACAAACTTACATAATCGCAGTTATCAGGAGGTGCAGCCGATCCCTTTCGTACTTTCGCAGCCCTTTGTTATTGACTATTAAAACCAGATATAGCGTGAAGAAATTTTTGCAGCAAGAAGAGGACATGGATTTTTTACCCATAATGCCTATAAATGAAAGCGACGAGAATAATGAGAAGATAATTGTACCGGATGAAATTTCCCTGCTGCCGTTGAGGAACACAGTATTGTTTCCCGGAGTAGTGCTGCCAATAACGGTGGGCCGCGATAAAAGTATCAAAGCCGTAAACGATGCTTA
>DASQMG010000495.1:0-1603 GCA_035645595.1 Flavisolibacter sp.
CGAACGGGAACAGACGAGTTTCAACAAGAGTGCGGATGCAGTAAGAAGTATGAACGATGTGCTAAAAACCTTATAAGCAATTGAAAAAAATTTAAAAACCTCAATAAGTTTTATTATTTATTGAGGTTTTTATTTATGAGATATAATGTTTTATTATCTGTTTTGTTTATTAGAGTTGTTGCAAGAATAAACTATGGCAGCTAGGTGCCTACGTATAATCAATAACTTTGTTATAAAGATAAGAGATGGGTGTAAATTACAAAGAAGTGAGAAATGCGCGTCAGTGGAAAGCGACGACAGGCTTATCCCAAGCTGAATTTAATTCATTAACCCTTTCCTTCGGCCAGGCATATGAAAGGGTGCATGAAATAAGCTTAACACAGGGAGCACAAAATCTAAAACAGGAGGTGGGCTTAAGCAGTTATGCCGACTGCCTTTATTTTGTCCTCTTCCAATTAAAAACCGGTCTAACCCAGGATTGCCTCGGTGTTGTCTTTAATATGGATGGTTCATCGGCGCTGCGCAACTTTCAAAAATATCTTACTATATTGGAACTGGCTTTGCAGCAGCAGCAGGCTTTGCCCCGCCGCCATTTTCAGACCCTTGAAGAATTTAAAAAGTATCTACGCTTAGAGCCGGAGATCATTACTGATGTGACAGAGATACGCACAGAACGCCCGGCCAATAAGGAGAAACAGCAGGATCGCTACAGCGGAAAAAAAAAGTCATAGCGTTAAATCCTTATTGTTGACCAATCAAAAAAAGCGGATACTGTACGTCAGTGAATTATATGAGGGCAGTGTGCATGACTATCATCTTTTACAGGATTGTTTTTCTCCTGAGGTGAATTGGTTTAAACAAAAGATCATACGAATGGATTTAGGGTTCCAGGGATTCAAAGATTTGTACGAATGTCAAAAAGTGTATATACCTTATAAGAAGAAAAGATGTGCTGCCGGACAAAGCAATGAATTAAGTGAGCAACAAAAAGCAATAAACAAAGAACAAGCTGGCCAAAGAATAAAGGTAGAACATAGCATCGGCGGGATGAAACGCTATCGGATATTATCGCATCGCTTAGCTATTAGATCTATTGCTACTATTAATTGCATTATTGGTATTTGTGCGGGATTGTGGAACTTGATTCTAAAATAAATAATTCCCTCATTCTCAATTTACAACAAGTCTACTGAATATTTTCTTATTATGAAGAAAGTTGACAAGGCAGAGTCAGGGAAATACTATGACTTGTTCGTTGATGATCATACCATGGTATGGACAAATAACATGGAAGAATATGTAAAATGAGCGCAACCTGCTTGTCTTTGTTGTTTAACGCCTGAAAATTATCATGATTTAACAATAAGACAGAAAACTGAATATTTTTCTGTGATTGCAGATTTTATAGGGACGGGGCGGGTTCCTTCCTTTATTAAATCTACTATTCAGTCCTCCGTACATCTAATTGCTAAAGACAGAGTGGGAGACATAGGTTTAACCAAAGCGGTTGGTCGTCCACTTGCTCCCGGAAACTTTGTTTTTCCTAAAGGCGCTGCCGGAAAATCTGCTCGCTTTATTTGCCAGGGTTCACATTGCCGAATTG
>DASQMG010000496.1:0-16278 GCA_035645595.1 Flavisolibacter sp.
CAATTATAGCCAGAAGCAGCTTATTAAAACAAATTGGACGCATCTCCTACGGTGTATATGTTTATCACATCCCGGTATTTTTAGTTGGAAATTTTGTCTTACACAAAATGATTTCAGTGAATGATACGGGAAGCGTTGCTCAGGTGATCCCATTTATTTGTATCGGAGTAACTTTTTTGATCAGCTTTTTAAGCTATAAAATCGTAGAGCTACCGTGTCTTAGGTTTAGAGACAAATTGATGCAGTGACGAATGGGATTAAATAGTAGTATACAAGCAATGAACTTCAACAATGTTTTAAAATACCGCATCTTCATACTGCTCATCGCTTACATTGGTTTACAAATTTTACTACTGTATCAGTTCGGCATTGTTACACATTTTGAAGCTGCTAAGTATATCGATCAAGCCCACAATCTTATTCTTAGAGAACAGTATACCAGCAACAACTTTTTTTTCTACTCCACACAGATTTTACTGATTGCGGTTTGCATAAAACTTAAAATAGGGTTTTGGTTTATTGTATTACTGCAAATTATTGCCAATGCCTTTTCATTATTTCTATTTCATCAACTGGTAAAAAGTATTACCGGAAGAAGGTTCATAGCCTTTGGCGCTACCCTTTTTTTTCTGGGCATGTTTTACTATCAATTGTATAACGTTCATCTTTTTACTGAATCACTCTTTTTTAGCTTTTCCATTTTCTTTGCCTTTTATCTTTTCAACTTAAAAAAAGTAAATCCAATAAGCCTTCTTGTGACAGTTATGTCGTTAACCATTCTTTTATTCACAAGGCCAACCGGCGTCTTATTTATCCCTTCTACCATTTTGTTTTTCATCATCCGCTTTGGCAAAAAAAGGGCACTGCCATTCTTTGTTCTAAGCGCAGTAGGAGGATTGACTTTATTTTATTTTTTATTAAACGCAGCACTCAACTCCGGTGGCGAGTTTGATTTTCTTTTGCCTTACATTCAGGAACATGTAATATGCGGTGTGCCCACTGTTCAACGGCCCCACCACATAACCATGCCGGTAAATAAAAACTCCGTTGAAGGCTTGTGGCATCTTATGTTAAATAACAGCGACCTGTTTTTTAGCTTAATTAAAAAAAGATTTCTTGCGTTCTGGGGTGTTACAAGGCCTTTCTTTTCCTTTGGACACAACGTTTTTATTGCATTCTATTTCTATAGCCTATACATTCTCATATTTCTTGGGTTAAAACGAATGTTCACTCACTATGTAGCGGAAACCGTTTTTATGCTTACCTATATCTTTTTCATAATGCTTACCGTTTTACTTTCCTGCGATGAATGGCATAACCGCTTTATTTTTTCAATTCTTCCTTTTCTATTATTGTTGGCCGCGGGAGTGTTTGCAAGGAAGAAAGACACCGTTATTTGATATTTTTATTTACCAGAGCTTCTTTGACTTTTATATCCATCATTCGTTCTGCATAAGGTTTCGATATTTCATTCAGTGCTTCAATAGCACCCTGCACTTCGTCTTTACTGCCACTCAAAATTTTCCGCTCCAGGTCTTGTAAAGCCTCTTGTGTGGAAGTGATTTCATCGGCAGATAAATAAGCCCTGTTCTTCTCGAGAAAAGTTTTAGTAGTATCGGCTATAATCTTTCCTTCAGTTTGCGCTTCTACCAAAGCTCTCTGCTGTATATCATCTTTGGCATGATGAAGGGAATCTATCAGCAGCCTTTCCACTTCATCATCAGTTAACCCGTACTGGGGTTTTACTTCAATGGCCTGCTGCACGCCACTACGCAGTTCTTTGGCACTAACCACCAAAATACCATCAGCATTAATCAGGAAACTTATTTCAACTTTAGGAAGGCCGGCCGGCATGCCGGGTATGCCGCCCAAAGTAAACTGGGCAAGTTTGCGGTTATCTTTCACCAGGTCTCTTTCGCCCTGATAAACGGAGATCACGATTCCTGATTGCGAATCTTTTTGCGTGGTGTACTGACGGCCTGCTTTTGAAGGAATTTTTGAATTCCGCGGTATAAGTACGTCCATCAGGCCACCCATCGTTTCTATACCTAAAGAAAGCGGTGTAATATCTAAGAGTAAAACATCTTTATTGTTACCGGCTAAAATATCTGCCTGTATAGCCGCACCCAATGCCACTACTTCGTCGGGGTTTACTTCATCATGCACCTGCTTCCCAAAGAACCGACTTACTGCTTCTTTTACAAATGGCACCCTTGTAGACCCGCCTACCATTACTACTTCGGCAATTTCCGTAATGGCTATCCCGGCATCCCGCACAGCATTTTTGCAACTCTCAATGGTCCGGCTTATAAAGGGTTCGATTAAAGCATTGAAATTTTCCCTGCTTAATGTTACTTCCCGCTCATTTACCGCTCCCTTGAAGTTGCTATTACTGCTTAAATGAATTTTTGCTTCCTCTGCTTTTAACCTAAGTGCCTGGGCAAGCGATTTATTGTCTTGAATTTCCTTGTGTGAAATAGACAACTCCTGCATCCACCGTCTTACAATTGCATTATCAAAATCATCGCCCCCTAAGTAGGTATCGCCATTAGTAGATAATACCTCAAAAATTCCATTACTGATACGCAGGATAGAAATATCAAATGTGCCACCACCCAGGTCGTACACAGCAACCGTTTTATCATCGCCCGGTTTCATACCAATACCATAGGCTAAACTGGCAGCCGTTGGTTCATTTACAATACGCAACACATCTAAACCTGCTAACCTTCCCGCATCTCTTGTAGCTTGGCGCTGCGCATCGTTAAAATACGCAGGCACTGTAATTACTGCTTTGTTTACCGGCGTTTTTAAAATATGTTCTGCTCTTTGCTTTAAAGCCTTTAAGATGTAGGATGATAATTCAACCGGGGTGTAAAACACACCACCTATTTCAATTTTCACCAAATTATCCGTGCCGTCGTCCAGCACTTTATAACTAAAGAAGCCTGTTCGCTCGGCCACATCCTTATAGGACTTACCCATCAGCCGCTTAACAGAAAAAATGGTGTTTTGCGGGTCTGTTATCAAAAACGCTTTAGCATCATTGCCCACTGCAATATTTCCGCCCTGTCCAAAATGAATGATTGATGGAACTAACGTGCTATTATCAAACTCTTTTAAAACCGTTGGCTGCTTTGTGTCGGGATGGATAATGGCAACTAAACTATTTGTGGTTCCCAGATCAATGCCCACAATTATTTCCTCCTGTTGCAAACTCCCTGTACTTAAATTAATCCCAATTTTGGCCATAGAAAATTATAAGAGGACAAAAGTAGGCAATAGGCAATTTGCATTAAGTAATTGGCCGCAGGCAGTGCAAGCTATTCGCCTGACGCGGGAGAACCACGCTGTACTTTTTCACGATAAAGTTTTCCTACGGCTTCCTAATAATAAAAAACTGGTTGATATTCTCAACCAGTTTCAAACTTTTGCAACGATCAGCACCGCGCAAACTGCTTAGTACAGATCGGTGCGTATCTTTTTATCGCATCAGGTACATTTTACCATAGCCCTTATTAAAGTATTTATCGGTGGCATCTTCAGCGCCTTTATACTTATCTAATGACTTACCATTCAGGTTAGTTACCACACGGTACAGGTAAACTCCATTTCCTACTTTTTGTCCGTACTGGTCTGTACCGTCCCACTTAAATTCGGTGATGTTGTTGCCAATATGTAAAGGCCCTAACTCACCCTTTGTAATTTCCCGTACAATTTTACCTGTTACGGTTAATACCTGAATTTTGATGTTTTGCGGTACCTCACTGCCCGTTAATGTAAATACAAAGGCAGTGGAAGTTGTAAACGGGTTAGGGTAGTTTAGCATGTTAGAGATCATAGGTTTATTAATAACCTGGAATCCCACCCTGTACGACATGGCGCCGGCTTTATTATCGCTCCTGTCTTTCCCAGTAACGATCAGTTCATAGTCTCCATCTTTTTCAAAGTAAGGAGCAAACTGTATGCTGGCCGAATTATCGGCATTAGGTGCACCTGTTGCCGGAATAAACTTCAACGTGTCGGAATTGAAATTAAAGGTTCTTATTACGCTGCCCGAACCTATACTGCCATTGTTATCAGGATAACGCACCTGCACTGTAGCCAAAGAAGAATCGTTCAGCAGCATCCATTTGGCTTCATCCTTCAGCTTAATTAAAATATTGGGCTTAGATGATACAATATCCCGGTTCAGAATATGCACGTTATCAAAGGTTACATCCATCAATGGGTTGAGGGTATCGCCCCGCACAAAAAAGTTACGGAAGATGAAATTGTTGAAATGGTATTGCTCCGGCTGGTCGTTGTCGGGATTTATGTCAACAAACAAATTGTTTGCGCCCACTAATAGTTTTGTGTCTATAGTAAACGGCACATTAATCACCTCGCCGCTGGCCAATGGCTTCTTCAGTTTTGGCGCTTCAAAAACCCTGGGGGTATTGGTACGGTCAAAAACGGTTACCTTAATTCTGAGGCTATCACTAAATGGAGCATCACTTATATTTTTGAATGCAATCCTGCCCGTCAGCGGCTCACCTACCTCGAGTGTATCTTTCATCGTAAACAATACGTTAGGTAATACAGCACCTTCAGGTGCAGGGTCATATGTAAGCCTCCAATAGTCCAGCTGGTACGGGGTGTGATGAATGTTGTCCAGATTTTTCATGTGCATTTGCACAAAGCGATATGTAGTGGCATCAATTGAGGAGATATCTACAGTCTGTTGCGCCATTGTTATATTCCGCATCAATGTATCCACAGCTCCGTTGGCTTTTATACCAATGATATTTACGGTGGCTTTGTCACCGGCAGTCTGATCAATCACCCTGCCATTCCACTTAAACTCTTTCCATGCCACAGCAGGCCCGAATACCGGTGAGGTGATGTATCCTAATGTATCAGGCGTATTATAATCGGTTGAGAGCGAAATCTTATCAAAAACTCCCTGGCTGAAAATCGATTTGGCAGGTGCTATAGCCTGGCCGTTCTTTTTATAAGTAAAGATGAAGGAACGGGGCATGTAAAATGAGTCAGCATTGGTAAAGCCCTGGTTGAACAAGTGATGATAGATAGAGCGGTTGGTTCCCAGCACTGCAGTATCAGCCTTCCATTTGTCAACAAATACATTGCCGCCTACCGGATCCGGGCTTGATGTGGTTCTGACAACCACAAAATCACCGGAAGGAATCATTTCAAGAAACTCCACCAACTTCCGCCTTTTACTCGTATCGTTCAATGTGTATTGGAAGTTATAGGCCCTGTCATCACCACAAATAGGATCACTTCCATATTTACCCGGCGATCCTTCCGACCCATTATACCACGGCTTAAAGGTATTCTGATCGAATACATTTATAATGAGGTTGGGTAGCCCACATACGCTCCTGATAAAGGTTGAGCCGTTTACTGAAATAGAAAGTTCAGCAGCCTGGTTAGCCGCAGTTGGGAAAACACCGTTCCTGATCAGCAGATTATTTTTTGAATCCGGAAAACTCCAAGTATTGCCTTGCGAAAGATTGATCTTGTTTATAGCAGACCTGGTATGCTGGTAATAATGCGATTGATTAAAACCAGCCGCCGAATTATCTAAATAAACAAAGGATGCGGTATTCCATACGGGGCTGCCTGTAGCAGGCACAGGAGCTACCCTCCAGTAATAAACAACACCATCTGTAAAGCTGATCCCAGGCGCAAACTCCAGCAATCCTCCTACAGAAGTTAATGTACTTGTTACTTTCGCCGGAGAGTTAAATAGTTCAGTGGTATCAATCTCCATTTTATACTGCTTACTAACATCAAATGGGTTTGCCGTAGAGGCCTTCAGGGTGATATTGCGGTTGTTTACAATGGCAAAATTGTAAGGATATACAGGCCGGGCTTCGTCTTCAAAAATGAAAAAGTCACGGACGGTTGAGTTGTTCGTTTCAAACATCTCATCAACTGCGTTGTCCGCATCCACTGTAACAAAGATCTTATTAGAACCTTTGTCTTTGATAGGGTCAACAGGCAGATTAAAAACTAGTTCATCACGGTAGCGGGTACCATTTAAAGTATCGCGACGTACAACGGCTACTGAGCCATCAGGATACTGGCGTTTTGTTTCTACTACCGATGGGCGATTTACAGCCTTTCCTAAATTAAAAACGCTGATTGATACTTTAAAAGACTGATCGGCTACTGAAATAAAGTTAGGAGCCACTTTTACCATTGTATCGGTAATGGCGTAGTCGGCTTTTGCCTGCTGGTTAAGAGTGATGGCAGGGTCGCCATTTAAAATGGTTTCCTCTGCATTGCACCGGGCAAAAAAATCTTCACCCAAAAAGCTATATACATCGTCAGTGGTTTTTTTCATGATCTCACCAATGGACCGTCTGTATTGACTCCTGGAGATATTGCTATAAGCACGGGAGTTCCATATATCCAGGTAATGCACTATACCAAAATGAGAAGAAGCAATGAAGTTAATGGAACCCCTTTCCGGTGCCAGTACATATTTATCTGACAGATAATTACGCTGCGTAAAACGGCTTTCATTATAATCAAACGTATTACCGGCATTACAACCTAATGCAAAAAACATAGGATACTTTCCCTGGTTGTTATAATTGGCTGGTTCGTCGAGGTTAAACTCCAAAGTTGTAGGCGACGAGTGCCCGTAATAAGTAACAAGGCTAAGACCCTGGTTAAATAAGTTGGTGAGGTCAGCGTCGGATAATTGCTGTACCGAGTTGGTACTGGTTTTTTCGAAGGTGAACACTTTCGCTCCATAAAGTGAATCTTCTATAGTTCTCTTGTAGCTGTTTAAAGCCGATAACAAAATAGATGCAAGCGGTTCTTCTCCTGCACCAGCAATATGTGCAACATTTTTCATCCAGGCTTTATCGCCAATAAGCGGCGAGGGTGTTTGCTGTGCCGCCTCAAGATCTTTTACTTTTTTTAAATAAACGCTCACTTCTGCCGGAGTGATGGCAGTAAGCCTGCCAATAGGCGTAGCCGCTGTAGATACGCCTGGTTCTGCAGCCAGCAATAAATCCGAAGAGGGCCACCCGTAAGTAGGCACCATGTTCAGTTTTTCCAGGTTATCTTTTTGTGCCTGCGTGCCTTTTTCACCAATAGAAAGCTGGTCAAGGTAATGCACCCCGCGGCCGATAAGGAAAACATGCTTTGGTGCTACAGAAAATTTATTGCGTGCAAAACGTATAAAATTGCGGATGCCGGCAGGATTCTTTTTGATACCAAAACCAAATTGGTCGATTAGCTGTTCGTCTAAATAAATTTTTGAATTGAAACTGCCGCCCTTTGCAGATGCCCGATAAGTCCGGTATTCTTCCACAGGGTTATTTCCGCCTGCGCCATTAAATAAAAGCGGGTTTGAAATGATCAGATAATCGGCGTGGTTGGCCGCAATGCTATAGTTCGTAAAAGTTCGGGGCTGCATACCTGTGACCGCTGTAACTGAACTTGCCGACTGGCCTGCTAAAACAAGATTGCGGCTGGATGCAGATGCTTCTATAACAGCCTTTATTAAAGTGCCGGAAACCTCTGTCACATAGCGCTTACCGTTTGTAAGATCATACAGCACAGGCGCTATTCCACTGTTTGCAAATCCACTGATCTCCAGATAATTTCCTGTAGCAGATGCTGGTAAGGAAAATTCAAACTCAGAAGCGCCGCCAAAATTGAACTGGCGGGGGTAAGTTATTTCCAGCTTATGCACCACCAACCGGTCAACAGGACAAGCTGCTGTGGGACAGGGTTCGGTTACATTCGTAACCCCTACGCTGGCAGTACCAGAACTGAGCAGGGCTAAATTAAATGACGCTTCATCTTCAGATTGATTGAGGAAGGGAACCGCCTTGCCCCCCACTGAGTCGCCGTTGATGGTTACCTTGTAATGCCTGGAATTATATGAATTACCAAAAACGCTGGTTTTTATTTTAGGGGCAGGGCCCGATGCGGCAGCAAATAGCCCGGTAAAATTGCTTGTAAGCGTTGCGTTTCTCGCAATATCTGCAGACGACCAGCCCTCGCCTTTGTCATAGGAGGAAGAGAATAAATGATCGGAGCCTACAATATAATAAAGGCCGCTGTTTATTTTCGCTTTAAGAATGGCTTCTGCCTTATGTATAAAGTAAGGTTCGGCAGGCAAGCTGTTTCCTGCTACATTATTAGCTGTGGGTTGCAGCCGCAGATTAGGACCTGCCGGGTTAACGGTAAGAAAGTAAGCTGCTGAATCGCTGATTAAACTCCACTTGTCATTTAGCTGAAAGCCTGGTTCACGGTAAAGCTCTTTATCGGGTTTGCCATCATTCATTTTTCCCCAGAACTCAATATAATCCGATGCAGCTAAAGTGCCGGATGCTGACGAAGTATAGATAGGTATTTGCACACCATTGCGCCATAATTGAAAGTGCTGAGCCGATGAGGAGCCTAATCCCGCTGTAGCCAGGTCGGCACCTGAAATGCGATACAGGCCATCCCTACCGATTTTAAACTTATAGTAAGTTTTAGTAAAATCAATCCACTCATTGTTATAGACTTGCGCATTAGCCACAAAGCCTAACAGCAGGACCAAGCCAAACAGAACTTTTCTCATTGCGATAGATTTTTGGTACGGAAGATTATTTTTTTCTTTTGTTGTTGCTCACGAGGTCAAACTGCAGGGAAAACACGTGGGTATATAAGGGATTGGATTGGTTAGCGAGGTTAGTAAACGCATAATCGATCCGTACATTTTGCAGCCGAAAGCCTGCACCAGCGCTTGGTTGGTAAATCCAAACCTTTTTCTGGTTAAGAGTGTCACCATCGCTCAAAGCTTTTTGAAAATTATTAATGCCGCCTCTTAAAAAAACAACATTATTAATATTAAGTTCAGCCCCGATTTTTGGGTCAACACTGACCGGGTTGGTACTTAAAACCGTATTGCGCTTGCCATCGAAAGTAAGGTCAAAGTTGGCTTCTGCCAGCAGGCTTAGTTTATTACTGAACTTAAAGTCATGACCCAAACCCAGAATAAGGCGGGGGGCCGTCATCTCGGTCGACTTTACAGGAATGTCGTTGTTAGTAAGGTATAATGCTTCCTTTTCTTTTTCAGTAAAGGAGAATGCCCAGGAATTAAAGGTGGTAGTAATATCCCTTGCCGCAATGCCAAAGCGCCATTTGTTACTCCTGATTTGCAAACCGGCGTCCAAACCAAAACCCCAGGCCTTAGCAAAGGAGCCCACACTACGGTGAATAACTTTTGCATTTACACCGAAGTTGACATTTTTGTTAGGCGTTTCTTTTAGCTTTTGTGCAAGCGAAAAAATAAAAGCATAATCGGCAGAGGAAAATGCCTGGATGTTGTTGTAGTTTATGGAACCATCGGGCTCCACCAAAAACAAAGTATTCATAATATCATCCACGGCAAAACGGAGTGCAGAAATACCAATAGTTCTTTTATTACCGGAGGTAGGCAGGGCTAAACTCAAATAGTCGTACTTGCCAATACCCGCAAAATATTCGGCGTGCATTGCGTTTACCTGGCTGTGGTCTTTAACTCCGGTAAGTCCTGCCGGGTTCCAGTAACCGGCTGTCCCGTCTTGCACTGATGCTACCTGCGCACTGCCCATAGCCAATCCACGGGCACCGGCCCCTATGTTTAAAAATTCGTTGGAATATTTTCGGAATTGTGCAAAGGAGGAAGAGGTAAGCAAGCCAAAAGCGGCAAGAGCAAAGAGTTTACGCGTCATTATTAGGATTTTCAGATAAGCAATGGATTATGCAAGATGGTTTTTAAAAGGTATTAGCTGCGTCAACAAATATAATCCATAGAATCGTAATTCATAATATGCCACCAATTTACCCGCTGGGTAATGGTAATAGGCAGAGCAAATTGCCCGGTGCTGGTTACATTTGCCGCCTAAGAAAGACCAATGTGAGATAACCGTGATCCGCTTTCCTGTCAATTGTCATCTTTTATCGGTCACCAGAAAAATAATTACACCATGAACTTAATAGAAGAACTCCGCTGGCGTGGGCTTATACAGGACATTATGCCGGGAACTGAAGAACAATTAAGCAAAGAGCTCACAGCCGGGTATGTCGGCTTCGACCCCACTGCCGACTCGCTGCACATTGGAAGCCTGGTGCCGATATTGTTACTGGTTCACCTGCAAAAAGCCGGGCATAAACCTGTAGCATTGGTAGGCGGGGCTACTGGTATGGTGGGCGACCCAAGTGGAAAAAGTGCTGAGCGCAATCTTTTAAGTGAGGAGGTTCTACAGAAAAATGTAGAAGGCATCAAAGCACAACTGATGAAATTTCTTGACTTCACCCCCGGCCCCGTTGCTGCTGAAATGGTAAATAATTATGACTGGTTTAAAGAGATCAGTTTTTTAGATTTTATAAGGGATATAGGAAAACACATTACGGTGAATTACATGATGAGCAAAGACAGTGTGCGCAAACGCATTGAAGGCGAGGCGGGCATTTCCTTTACTGAATTTACCTATCAATTAATTCAGGGATACGATTTCTACTGGCTTTATCAAAACAAGAACTGCAGGTTGCAAATGGGTGGCTCCGACCAGTGGGGAAATATTACAACCGGCGCAGAACTGGTAAGGAGAAAAGCGGGCGGCGAAGCGTTCGCCTTTACCTGCCCGCTGCTCACTAAAACTGATGGCAGCAAATTTGGAAAATCGGAAGGCGGTAATATTTGGCTTGATAAAGAGAAAACCTCCCCGTACCAGTTTTATCAATTTTGGTTAAATGCCGGGGATGCGGATGCAGAAAGCTGGATAAAAATTTTTACGTTCTTATCAAAAGAAGAGATTAGTGAATTGATAGTGCAACATAAAAAAGATGCAGGCAGCAGAACCTTACAAAAACGCTTAGCGCAGGAGCTTACCCTTTTTGTTCATGGAGAAGAAGAGTATACTAATGCCCTACTCACAACTCAAAAATTATTTGACCAGCAAAACGCTTCTGCCCATACCCTCAGTATTGAGGATTTAGAGAATATGCAGGGAATTGTAAAAATTCAATATGCACTGAGCAGTTTGCAAACTGGTATTGACGTAATCAGTTTGGTTACGGATACTGGTATTTTCCCTAGCAAAGGCGAAGCAAGAAAGATGATACAAAACGGCGGGTTGAGTATTAACCGGGAAAAGGTGGCAGATGTGCAGATGCAGGTAGGTATTGCCAATTTGTTACACCAAAAATATTTGTTAGTACAAAGGGGCAAGAAGAATTACTATTTGATTATAGCGACGAAGTAAGGAACAGGTTTCGAGAACGATGTTCTCAGCCTTACTGCCCTCAATTTTCCATTGCTGAAAACTATTTAACCAGGTTGACCGAAGCATTTTACCTGGGTGTTAATTGCATTTAGGTGTTTACATCTTCATACACAATTTTTAAAGTCTGGCAAATGCCGTAATCCCTTCTACCAGTTTATCTAAATTTTTCGTAGTGGTGTAAACATTAGGGGTGATTCGAACGCCACTGATATTTTCCCAAACAATAGTAGTTGTATGTATTTTATGTTGATTAAAAAGATACGCATCCAGATCTGCTGGCTTCCTGCCTTCGATAGAAACCATACCAATAGCACCGCTCCACGCCGGATGGAGCGAGGTATGCAGTTTCACACCGGGTATTTTAGCCAGTTTTTCCATCCAGTAGGTTTTTAAGTAATGAAGGCGTTTTTGTTTTCTTTCAGCACCAATCATTTCATGAAACTCTATTGCTTTGCCAATGGCCTGCTCAATAAAAAACGGCCGGGTTCCCAAGGCTTCAAACTTCCGTATATCATCCTTAAATGGAGTATCAGAAGCAAATAAAGGATAAACGGACTTTATCTTTTCCCTTCGCACATATAGCATACCACTCCCAATAGGTGCATACAGCCATTTGTGTAAAGAGGAAGCAAAATAATCTGCACCCAAATCAGGTACCTTAAAATCAAGATGCGCAAAACTGTGCGCTCCATCAACCAGCACTTCTATACCTCTTTTCCGAGCTTCAGCTGCTATCTTTTTCACAGGCAGAATTTGCCCGTTCCAGTTAATAATGTGTGTAATAGTAACCAGCTTTGTTCTGGGTGTAAACGCAGAAACAAAAGTTTTAACCAGGTAATTCTCATCTTCCGAAGGCAGTTCAAGATTCACCCACACAACTTTTATTTTATCCCTGATTTCCCGCTGCTTCCAGGCATGCACAACGTTTGGATAGTCTTGCTTACTGGCTACTATTTCATCCCCTTCCTTTAATGGCAGTCCAAAGATGATCGTTTCCAGTCCTTCCGAGGAATTCCTGTTGATGGCAATTTCTTCAGCACTGCAACCGGCCAGGCCGGCCAGATTGCTTCGGAGTGTTTCCCTGCCCTGGTCAAGTATTCGCCACATGTAATAACTGGGCGCCTCGTTGCTGTAATCATAATAGCGCTTCATAGCGTCCTGCACCTGTTTTGGTGCTGGTGAAACCCCACCATTATTTAAATTAATCAGCGCAGATGATACAGTAAAAGATTGCTGAATGTAATACCAGAAGTCTTCGTCTGTTGCCAGGGTATCAGGCGAAATTTGTTCGGCCTGCCGGAGCGCTTTTTCCAATGCCTTGCTCCACGAAGGTTGTAGCAAGGAAGAAGCTAATGCGGCTGCGGAAGTTATCCCGGCCTTTTGTAAAAAAAACCTGCGGCTAAAATACATGGCAATGGTTTGAGTAAATGTAAAGTGTAGTATGTAAAGTACAGAATATAAAAAGCGGGCGATTTATAATAGAAGTAGTTGTTTCCTTACATAGCTCGAGACAGTCGCGTGCTTCAGAAGAAATTGTTTTACACTTTAGCAATTTTACTTTGAAGTAAACCCTTTAAAGACAACGGTGACGCTGCCGAATACGAACATGGCATTTGTACTATTTTTGTAAAAAACCCTTATTGTGACGGAACCTAAGTCAATTTTGTTCGTTGACGACGATGCGGATGATACTTTTCTATTTAGCGAAGTTGTAGCGGAAGTTGATCCCGCTTTGCTGTTTACATCGGCTGCCAATGGCGAAGAGGCCCTGCAAAAATTAACCGCTCGGGAAGCACCTCTACCCCATCTTATATTCATGGATTTAAACATGCCCCGCATGGGTGGTAAAGAATGTTTGCTGGCAATTAAAGAACACGAAAAGCTAAAAAACATTCCTGTTATCATGTACACTACTTCATCTTATGCAAAAGACAGGGACGAACTTATGCAAATGGGAGCTACGTATTATATCACAAAACCTTCCAATTATAACGAACTGAAGGAAACCCTTACCATCGTTATAGGCAACATCACCAATCTGCCAAAAGCTTTTGAGATTCTTAACAGCCTATTGGTATAATGTACCTGCAGGGATAAATACACATTACTTGTAAAAACCTATCTTACAAGCCCACAACTAAAAGCGATACCCAGGGTTTTATATGATATTGATTGTTGATGACAAAACCGAAAATTTATTTTCATTGAAAACCCTGCTCCGGTTAAACCTGTTTGAAGTTGACAGCGCACAATCGGGAGAAGAAGCCCTGAAAAAGATACTGAAGAAGGACTATGAACTTATTATTCTTGACGTGCAGATGCCAGGCATGGATGGTTATGAAGTAGCAGAAGCCATAACGGGTTATAGTAAATCAAAAAACATTCCTATTATTTTTTTATCGGCTGTAAATATCGACAAACGTTTTGTAACCAAAGGTTATGCATCCGGCGGCCTGGATTATGTAACCAAACCCTTTGACCCTGACCTGTTGATACTTAAAGTAAAAACTTTTGTACGTCTCTATCAACAGGCACAGGAACTAATAAGAGTTAAGGCTACACTGGAGCAGAAAGTAAGTGAACGCACTAAAGAGCTGGTAGAGATAAACAAGGCCCTGGAGTCAAGTAATTCGGAGCTACAGCAGTATGCTTATATCGCGTCGCACGACTTGCAGGAACCGCTGCGAAAGATTCTTACGTTTAGCCGGATGATTGCTGAAAAACACTTTAGTGCACCATCCGCCAGGGAGCCGCTGATGGACCGGGTGATAGACGCAGCCGAACGAATGCGAAGGCTGATCAATGACCTGTTGGACTTTTCAAAGCTCGCTGTCCCGTCCGTCTTTAAACGCACATCGCTCAACGAAATCACTAATGCCGTCCTCTCTGACCTTGAAATTTTAATAGCCGAAAAAGGAGCGCATATAACCGTAGAAGATCTACCGACAGTAGAGATAATAGGGGAACAACTGCACCAGGCTTTTCTGAACCTGATAAGCAATGCCCTTAAGTTTTCAGAGAAAAATGTACGGCCTGTTATCCGCGTCTACTCAGAAACAATTAAAGAAAAGAGTATAGGTAGCGAACCTGCACCCGATGGGCGGTATTGCCGCATATTTATCACTGATAACGGGATCGGCTTTGAAGAAAAATACGTTGATAAAATCTTTACCCTTTTTCAGCGCCTGCATGGGAAAGCCGAGTACGAAGGCACCGGCATTGGCCTTGCCATTGTAAAAAAAATTATTGATAAACACCAGGGCCTTATCAGCGCCAGAAGTGCCGCCGGCAAAGGTGCCACATTCATTATTGTTTTGCCTTTGGAGCAATCGCCGCAACAGCCATTGGTTGCTGCTGTATAAATCACAAACATGAAAAGTTCCTTTAAAAGAAACCTATTCATCGGCTATGGCCTATCGTTGTTACTACTACTGGTAAGTGCTATTGCTTCGTTTGTAAGCATCAACAGCCTTTTAAAAAGTGCCGATGAGGTTAACCATACCAGTCTTGTTATTAATAAGCTCGAAGACGTCACCTCTGTTTTAAAAGATGCTGAAACCGGTCAGCGTGGGTATTTATTAACAGGCGAAAATGTTTTTTTGGAGCCATACCATGGTTCGCAAAATAAAGCCTACAGTTTGATAGATGAAGTAAAGACTTTGACCTCCGATAACCCGGGGCAACAACAAACTATCGAAAAATTAAGAAGTGTAGTTACTAACAGGCTGGCGCTGTTACAGCTACTAATAGACGCACGAAGAGGAGGAAGGCAGGCAACGGTCGGCGAATTACAATTAGGGAAAAAAACCATGGATGAAGCGAGGGCGTTGGTGCGGCAAATGCAGGACCGGGAGAAAGCGTTGCTCTCGGTCCGAAATGCTATGCTTCAAAAATTTTCTGCCAGCACACCCATTCTCATTGTCGTGTCGGCGTTGCTGGCTATAATGGCTACCGTTATTTCTTTTAAAAGGGTGACCAAAGATTTTAATAAAAGAGAGGCGCTGCAGAAAGAACTGCAACAAAAAGACGCAGACATTACCAGCCGAATTGCCAGCATACAAAAAATAGCCGAAAGAATTTCTTCCGGTGATTATGCAACACGGGTATCGGACGAAGAAAAAGATAACTTAGGCAGCCTTAGCTTCTCCTTAAATAAGATGGCGTCTTCACTGCAAACTTCATTTACCCAATTACAGGAAAAAGAATGGCTGCAAACCGGGATTGCCAGTCTTAACGATGTATTGATAGGGGACAAAGACACCGCTACGTTAAGTAATGATTTTACCTCTTTTGTTACGGAATATACCCGCAGCAATTCAGGTGCTTTTTATACCGTAAATGAAGAGGGCAAGCTTAAGTTAGAAAGCAGCTATGCATTGCCAGGGGTACAAAAAGGCCTTGCGTTTGAATTAGGACAGGGCCTGGCGGGGCAGGCAGGCTTATCGCAAAAGATTATAGAAACAACCAGTATCAAACCGGAAGACTATACCATAAGCTTTACGGCCGGCAATATAAAACCTCGGTCGGTTATCGCCTTGCCCATTATGTATAATGGCAGGTTGATGGGAGTACTGGAACTAACTTCTTTGGAGCAATTTATTGAGCGGGACAAAAGTTTTTTTCAAACCGTTTCGATAAATGTTGGCATCGCAATCCATTCGGCAAAAGCCCGCCAAAGGGTATTGGAATTGCTGGAGAAAACACAGGCACAATCGGAAGAATTACAGGCGCAGCATAGCGAATTAGAAGATATCAATACAGAGTTAGAAGCACAATCGGAGAAGTTGCAGGCATCCGAAGAAGAGCTGAGAGTACAGCAGGAAGAACTACAGCAGGCTAATAGCGAATTAGAAGAACGCAGCCGGCTGCTGGAAGAAAAAAATGAAATGATCGCTGAACGCAACGTACAGATACAGGCGAAGGCAGAGGCGTTGGAGGTGAGTACAAAATACAAATCAGAGTTTCTCGCCAACATGTCGCATGAGTTGCGTAC
>DASQMG010000497.1:0-6760 GCA_035645595.1 Flavisolibacter sp.
CAATGGTTCACGAATGGAGCTTAATTCTTTACGCAACGCCTCCATTTCTGCAGATAAGGCAGGAATTTTTCCGGCAGCCTCGCCTATTAATTCTGTTGCTTTAACTACTACAGCTTTTATGGGAGAAAGATAGGTATCCCATGCTTTTACCCGGCTATCCCGAACGTGGTCTTTGGCTTCAATTTCAATGGCCTCCAATTCCTCCTCCACAGCCAGGGCATTAGCAATAATCCATTCCTTTAGCTTTTTCATACCATCCCACTCCCGCTCCCACTCTAACCGCTCGCCTGTTTTGTAACGCTCATGACTACCCGAAGTTGAATGTCCCTGCGGCTGCGTTATTTCTTCTACATGGAATAACACAGGTGTATGTGTTTCCCGTGCCAGGCGAATGCCTTCTTCAAAAGTTTCGCACATGCCCGCATAATCCCAGCCCTTTACGTTATAAATCGCAAACCCGTTGGTACCTTCCTCTTTTTGAAAACCGCTTAACGCCTTGGAAATAGAACCTTTGGTAGTTTGGTATTTTTTAGGAACTGATATGCCATAGCCATCATCCCAAACAAAAACTGCCATTGGCACCTGCAGCACTCCGGCCGCATTCATTGTTTCCCAAAAATGACCTTCTGAGGTGGAAGCATCGCCGATGGTTACAAAACATACTTCATTGCCGTTATCCGACAAATCAGAAAATTGCTGTAATCCCTGGTTGCTTCTAAAGGTTTTGGAGGCAAAGGCAAGCCCTAAACCGCGTGGCATTTGCCCGGCTGTGGGAGCTATGTCGCTCGACACATTTTTATTTTCCGCTAAAGAAAGCCATTCGCCGCTTTCATCTACAAACGGGGTTGAAAAATGCGAATTCATTTGCCGGCCACCACTGAATGGTTCGTTGGCAACATTTGGGTCGGCGTATAGCTGGGCAAAAAACTGTTGTACGGTGGCTAACCCGCTGGCAAACATAAAAGTCTGGTCGCGGTAATAGCCGGAACGGAAATCACCCGGTTGGAAAAATTTCGCCATGGCCACCTGCGCCACCTCCTTACCATCGCCAAAAATGCCAAACTTGGCCTTCCCCGTAAGCACTTCTTTCCGGCCAAGCAAGCTGGCCTCGCGGCTTATACATACCCACCGATAATCCTGCAGTACTTCGTTACGAAAATTATCGAACGAAAGCTGCTCTGTGGAACTGGCTGTTTCCAAAGTATTTTCCATGTGGCAAAAATAGGCCTTCACTGTTTACAACATTGCAACTGAAAGCCAGCGGCCGGGCATGTAATCATATTGATACAATAAGGGATAAGCTGTGCCCGGCATTCACCATTTGTTACTGCCAGGCTTCCATCCCTGAAAGCGGGCTTCCACTCTCATCGTTAAAAATTGGCAAATTGTCGGCGGTCCTTCGTTTTAAATCCAGATTACTTTACTTTTGAGTGGAACCATTTAACCTGTAATGAAAATCTATACACTCCTTTTTTGTTTGTTTTTACTGGGCACTGCCAATTCACAAACTGTTGCTGAACCTTTGGAAGTAAAAGAAATGGAGTTTGATTTTGGTACCATTGCACAAGGCAAGCCGGTGTATCATTATTTCCTTGTCAGCAATAGGGGAACAACGCCTGTTAAGTTAGATAATGTGCAGGCCACCTGCGGATGCACCACACCGGAATGGAATAAAGAAGCCATCGCTCCCGGCGCATCAGAAAAAATCAAAATAGGCTATAACGCCGCCGCCGAAGGGCCTTTTGAAAAATTTGTTACGATCACGTACAACGGAAATGCGTCAAAACAACTCAAGATAAAGGGAAGTGTCTGGAAAGCGCCGGCAGGCTCCGCTCCGGCAAATGCTTCTGTCAACTTTTTAAAACAACAAATGCAATAAAATGAAAAAAATTCTTTTTTTAGCCGCGGCCTTTATAGCAGGCATTAGCGCAATGGCACAGCAAAAAGCAACTGAAGTAATTAAGGTAAGTGCTGACAAGTACGACTTTGGTAAAATCAAGCAAGGTGTTCCTGTAACTACTTCCTTTACTATCACTAACACATCGGACAAGCCTGTAGTAATTGAAAATGCCTGGGCGGGTTGTGGTTGCACAACTCCCGAATATTCGAAAGAGCCTATTGCCCCTGGTGGTACATCCCAGTTAAAAGTTGGCTATAATGCAGCCGCTATGGGCCGTTTTGATAAAGATGTAAACGTGAAACTGGCCGGGATCACAGAAGCGATGGTTGTAAAAATCACAGGCGAGGTGAGTGAAGGGTCTTCTTCTGAATCAGCTGCAAAAACAGCAGTAAAAGACACGAAGCCATCCGTAGCCGCTGAAACTAAAACGGTTACAAAGACCACGACAACAAAGACCAAGGTAAAAAACTCTAAAAAAGTATCTTAATAAAAAGTCTCCCCCGCTAAAAGCGGGGGATTTTTTTGCCTGTTCAGAATCAGCTTATCCCGGTTATCACATATTTAAGCGATAGATGGTATAGGTTAAAATAGCCGCAAAAGTTACCCAGCTTATATAAGGAACCAGCAACCAGGCAGCCACTTTACTAATGCGGGCAAATGCAAAAATTGTCAGCAAAATAAAGACCCATAAAACAACTATCTCTCCCAGGGCCCAATCTATCTGGTGTTGCTTAAAAAATACATACGACCAAAAGAAGTTGAGTACCAGTTGAACAATCCATAAAGTGATTGCCATTCTCTTTTTCGGGGGTTCGGCTTTGCTTTTCCAAATAAGGTAAAAAGCCACTCCCATCATAATATAGAGCGTTGTCCATACAGGGCCAAACAGCCAGTTAGGCGGTTGCCAGTCAGGCTTTTTTATAGTGCGGTACCAGGTATCTATTTCAGGAGTGGTGAAAAACCCCGATACGATACCTACAGTAACCGGAATGGCAATACTGATTAAAACCCTGATCCAATCCTTCATACTCCTGCAACAATTAAAGATTTGTTTAGATGGCTTCCTTGCCAAACTTTTTCATGTACGCTATAAGGTAAGCAATTACTTCATTGTAAGTAGCTTTTCCATTGGGCTGGTTGTTCATCTTTAAATATTTATCATACGCTCCCGACATGAGCGGCTCTATAAAATTGCTGTTTTGGATAAGATAGAGCTGCAGGTCGTAAATATCATGCTTCACCCTTAGGCTTGCCTCTTTGCGTAGGCCGTTTACAAACACCGTATCGCCGGTTTTTATACAATCAGATAAGGCATCACGATAAACTTCAAAATAAGCGGAATATAAAAAGGCCGTATTCCCGGAACGTTTACAAGCCAGGTAAGCCACAAAGCTGGCTTCGTTTTCTTTTGCATAGCCAAGCTGGTGTGCAATTTCGTGCGTGCTGACAAAAGGCTTTAAAAACACCGGTATAGAGGTTTTTAGCTGGGCCTCCCCGGAAAACGGATTGTAATACCCGGTGAAGCCAAAGAACTTTCCAACGGGGGTAAAGATGGAAGGCTTTTGGGAGGAATTTGCATAATGGAGAAAAGGGTATTCCTCTTTAATTCTTTTATAGGCAGCGATACTGCTATCAAACAAAAGCCGGTTGTTGTTATAGCGAAGCCGTTCAACAGAATCGGTTTTTACAGCATAAGTATTCAGGCGCTGTTGAAGAACGGTTGTTAGCACAAACAAATCTTTTACACCATAAGGTTGAATGGTAATGCCCAATTGTTTGCTTATTCCCTGCCTGTTGTAATTTAAACCCCAGACCAGACTGAATACGATATAGAGGAATAGCACGAGCTTCAGGTATTTTTGAAGCAACAGCCACGGCTGGTACTCTTTCGCTTTTCGCCGCTTTAAAAGTTGTAGCAGTTTCCAAACTTTTACAGCCAGCCAAATACCGCCAGCCACGTAACCTATATCGCCAACGCTAAAAGGAATCCACCCCAGAACGGCCCGCAGGGTGGTAGAGACGGGGCCATAAAGCCCGTTGCTATAAAACCTTTCTACCCACTCTTCGTTTAGTGAAAACAGTTTTACCAGTATAGCAATAAGGAGTAATAAAAGAAGTTTACGATCGCTGAGCAGGGTTTTGAACATCGTTTTTTCAGGGCTATTCGTTAAAATCTTTGCCCAAAATACTTCATTTGAGGGGTTTTCCTTTACCTTCGCAAACTCTTAAATTGAAGTCATGAGCAGCAGGCGGGAATATGAGATAGCTTTTGTTGGATTAAAGCCCGGAGCCCATGAATTTAACTACGTGATTACACAGAAATTCTTTGAAGAGTATGGCGAGCAGGAGTTTTGGGATTGCGAGGCCACGGTGAAACTGGTGCTGGAAAAAACGGCCAACTTTATGATGTTGCGCTTCCAGGTTGGAGGTACATTGAAGGTCGTTTGCGATCGTTGCAGTTCTAATCTGCCCCTGCCTTTGTTTGAAGATTTTACGGTAACCATAAAAGCCGTTGAGAACCCGGATGAGATGAATGATACGGAAGAAGACCCTGACGTATTTTATATTTCCCGCGGTGAAAGCCATTTGAATGTGGCACCGATGATTTACGAGTTTGTAAACCTGAGTGTGCCCATGCAGAAGGAATGCGAGTACGAAGACATGGATGGCCCGCATTGCAATGAAGCGGCCAGAGAGGCGCTGAATAAGATGAGAGAAGCGGCAGACAGCAAAGAGAATTCGTTGTGGAAGGGGCTGGAAAAGTTCAAGGGTTTAGGAGACCCGCAAACGCCCTGAAGGGAGCGCTTTAATACCCGGTGACTGGCACAATCGTTTCTGTAATTAAACTTGATGAGTGGGTTTCTGATCGTAGAAGAGTGCGACGCAACGATGTACAATAGTTAGACGGACCCCTGGTTACTAATAACGTATTTTAAAAACAAGAATCGAAACAATAAAGTATAAATTGACCTGAGATCCCTTTAGGGACAGGGTTTAAAATTTTTGAGTTATGCCAAATCCCAAACGCAGACATTCGCAGCAAAGAAGCAAGAAGCGCAGAACACACTACAAGGCTGTACCCGCTACGCTTTCTACTGATCCAACAACGGGTGAACTGCATGTTCGCCACCGTGCCCATGTAAGCGAAGGTAAACTGTACTATAAAGGACAGGTTGTTGCGGAAGCGTCGCCAATTAAAAGATAAGCGAAACCATTTTTTTGCACCATCCATTCTCCCCCTTGCGGCGGGATAATGGATTTTTTATTTGGTCAACATGAAGATCGGCATTGACACCATGGGCGGGGATTTTGCTCCCAGAGAAGCGATAAAGGGGGCAAAGGACTATTTAACGGGAACTACCAGTGGCGATTTGCACCTGGTTTTAATTGGCAACGAAGAACAAACCACCGCGCTGCTTGCCGAATATTCACTGCCTGCCGAAACTTATACGGTAGTACATGCGCCGCAGGCGATTGGCATGCACGAACATCCCATAAAAGCACTTAAAGAAAAGCAGCAGTCGTCTATTGCAATTGGCTTTGGCCTGTTAGCGAAAGATGAGATAGATGCCTTTATTAGTGCAGGCAATACCGGCGCCATGCTGGTAAGTGCCATGTACGCTTTAAAACCTGTGGAAGGCGTTCTGCGGCCAACTATTTCCACCATTGTTCCCAAAGAAAACGGCAGCACGGGTTTACTGCTTGATGTGGGCCTAAACTCCGATTGCAAGCCGGAGCAGCTAAACCAATTTGCCATCATGGGCTCTGTGTATGCGCAAACAATTCTCGGCATTGAAAACCCTCGTGTTGCCCTTATAAATATTGGTGAGGAAGAAGGAAAAGGCAACCTGCTGGTGCAGGCGGCGTACCCCCTGCTGAAAGAAAATAAGCACATTAATTTTATTGGCAACGCAGAAGGCAGGGATGTTTTTATTGACAAAGCCGACGTGCTGGTTTGTGACGGATTTACCGGCAACATTATTTTAAAGCTATCGGAAAGCTTTTTTGGAATTACGCAGCGAAAAGGTATAGAGCATGAATACCTTGACCGGTTTAATTTTGAGAATTATGGAGGTACACCAGTGCTTGGTATTGCAAAGCCGGTGATTATTGGTCATGGCATTTCAAAGGGCAAAGCTTTTAAAAATATGATCTTATTGGCAAAGCAAATGATTGAAAAAGATATGCTTGGGAAGCTGCGGACCGAATTAATAAATTAAAAATTAAGGAGATAAATTTTTGGCAGCAATGGTCATCGCCCTTATTTTTGCACTCCTTTAAAAGGATGATTTCGTAGCTCAGTTGGTAGAGCAATACACTTTTAATGTATGGGCCCTGGGTTCGAGTCCCAGCGGAATCACAGCGTATCTTCCAACGGTTTTGATCCCCTGCACTTCAATTTGAATGCAGGGGATCTTTGTTTGTGGCGTAGCAGCAAATTACTGTTTGCAACAAAAAGGGGCTATTGTATTCACGGGGCTTCTATTCCCATTGTTCCCTTGTTGCAACAGGTTCTTCTTTTCAATTTTGACCACTCCCGGTTTGGTGTTGTTTCCATGCCCCAACCGGCTCCTGCCCTTTTTGGTTATTCTGTTGGTGGCTATGCCGTTGCTTCTTATATTTAACCTACTGCATGAACCAAAACCCCGAACAGCTTGCGAGAGATGAAATAGACCGGCAATTACTTGCCAGCGGCTGGGTAATCCAGGATAAAAAAACCTTCAATCTTTCTTCCGGTATTGGTGTAGCTATACGTGAATTCCAGACTTCTGTTGGTCCTGCTGATTACGTGTTATTTGTAAATGGTAAGCCTGTTGTATTAATTGAAGCCAAGCGGGAAGAAGAAGGTGTGCGCCTTAC
>DASQMG010000498.1:0-19484 GCA_035645595.1 Flavisolibacter sp.
ACAACACCTACAAAGTGTGGATGGATGAAAAAATGTGGATGCCGCGATGGGAAGGACAAGCGGCTTACATCACGCCTTGCATTGCTAATTACGTCAGCGGGCCGGCCGGCTTTGTGTACAACCCGGGCGGTGCGTTAAGCGAAAAATACAGGAACACATTTTTTGTTGCGGAATTTGTGGGTAACCCGGCGCAATCAGGTGTGTATGGTTTCAAACTGAAGCCGAAGGGTGCCACGTTTGAATTGGGTGAGAACAAATAAATTCTTGGTGGTGTTTTGCCTACTGATCTTGATTTTGGTCCTGACGGTGACTTGTATGTAGCAGATTATATTGATGGCTGGAGCCCGAGGGCCTACGGTCGGATTTGGAAAATGGATGACAGGAACGGTGCCGCATTGCCGCAACGCCAACAGATCAAGTCTTTGTTAGTAGCAGACTTCAGTGGCCGTAGCGAAGCAGACCTTGGTGCTTTGTTGAAAAGCGAAGACATGCGGGTACGGTTGAAAGCGCAATTTGAATTGGCAAAGCGTGGTTCGGCCGGGGCAACTGAATTTGGAAAAGCGCTGGCGCAAAAGGTGAGTCAATTGGCAAGAGTGCATGCCATTTGGGGCATTAGCCAATTGGCCCGGCAAGATGAAAAATGGGGAGAATTATTGCTGCCCTTGTTACGCGACAACGATCCCGAGATACGTGCACAAGCGGCAAAGTGGTTGGGTGACATTCGATACAAGAAGGCAGGCAAAAATTTGACTCCTCTATTAAAAGATACCTTTAGCCGTGCACGTTTTTTTGCTGCTGAAGCATTAGGTCGGATTGCATTCGAACCTGCAATTGGCCCCATCATTGAACTGTTAAAGGAAAACAACGATGAAGATGCTTATTTGCGTCATGCCGGCAGTTTGGCTCTTGCACGAATTGGAAATCCGGCTGCTGTTGTTGCATTATCGAAACATCCATCACGTGCGGTGCGCATTGCAGCGGTGGTGGCACTTAGAAGAATGAGTCATCCTGGTGTCGGTAATTTTCTCAACGATGCCGATGAATACGTTGTTACTGAAGCAGCACGGGCCATCAACGATGATCTCTCGATAAAAGATGCATTGCCTGCATTGGCAGCCGTTTTAAAAAACACTCGTTTCACCAACGAAGCCCTGGTCCGGCGGGTGATCAATGCAAACCTCAGAACCGGTACAACAGAAGGATTGCAAAACTTAATCGGCTATGCATCAGCGCCAAACAGCCCTGCGAAAATGCGTGCCGAAGCCATTGCTGCACTTAGCACCTGGGCAAAGCCTTCGGTTGTGGATAGAGTGGATGGACGATACAGAGGAGCATTTCAAAGAGACTTGGCGCTGGTAAAAAATAATGCTGCCAACGTGTTGATTCAACTTTTGAAGGATAAAGATGTCGACGTTCGGACGAGTAGTGTAAAAGCTGTTGGCAAATTAAACATAAGAGAAGCAATTGCACCGTTGCAACAAGTGTTTAAGGCTGATCCGAGGGCTACCGTACGTGTAGAAGCCCTGAAAGCACTGGCAGAAATGCCAAATGAGAACATGGGCGAGATTATTAAACAAGCGTTGTCGGACAAGGACAAAGCCGTAAGGGTGGTTGGTATAGATCTCATTGGAAAGATGGATATTCAAAAAGACCTGATGGTGGCCCTTCTGTCCGGTGTCATCAACACAAAAACAACCGAGGAAAAACAGGCTGCGCTGGCGACACTTGGTAAAATTCCAATTAAAAATTCAAAAACAGCTTTTGAGGAATTGCTTGGCCAAATGAGGAGTGGTAAACTTTCGAAGGACATTTATCTTGACCTCGAAGAAGCCATCGACAGCGCTCGCTCACAGGAATTAGCGGCGAAGTATAAACAAATCAGCAGTTCAAAATCATCCGGTGATTTGTTAGCGCAGTATTCATCAAGCCTCTATGGTGGCGATCCGTCAAGAGGAGGGAGGATCTTGTTTCAACACGAGTCAGCACAGTGTCTTCGGTGCCATTCTTATGATGACTATGGTGGAAATGCAGGCCCGCGGTTGAACGGCATTGCATCGAAGCTTACTCGACCGCAGATCCTTGAAGCCTTGGTCAATCCGAGTGCACGACTGGCGCCTGGCTTCGGAATGGTAACGCTTGAATTGAAAAACGGCAAGACAGTGGCAGGCGTGCTTCAGGAAGAAACCAAAAGCAATCTTTTGATAAAAGGGGGAGACCAAGGGGCTCAAACTATACCAAAAGATCAGGTGGCAAAAAGGACCAACGCTGCTTCCAGTATGCCTGAGATGCGATACCTTCTTTCCAAAAAGGAAATTAGGGATGTGGTAAGCTTTTTAGCAACCTTGGAAAAATAATGCAAAGGCGGCTCTCAAACCGGCGCAATGAATCTCTTACAGGGCTAATTGTTGACAAACAACTTTTTTCGTGCATTTGCAAGTCAGAAAAGTGTGTATGTACATATGAAAAATAGTAGGTGCTAAAGTTCGATTTTGCTGTTGATGCAGGGTGGTCCGACGGCTCACGTCCCGGCTGGTAGCTAATACACTTTTTGCACACTCTAAAACGCTGACCTTCTGTAGATACAAGGGCCATATTCTCGATTGTGCTTTTTGAAATAATAGGGAAAAGATGATGTAAAGTCTGACATGTCCACCGCTGTTTGCATGGAGTAGTTCAGTTGTTGTGGCTTGCCTGGGTGTACCCATATTCTTGCATACCTGTCGATAGCACTATAGTGGGTGTGATTGGAAACAAACTTCAGCCTTCCTGCTTTATTCTTATTGCCGTCTGCTGTTTTGCTTAGGGACCTGTCCTTCGGTATGTTTATATATTCTTCGCCTTTCCAGAGTCGTGATGCTGAGCTGTGTTCTTGTTTCTGCTTCTTGTGGTTGTGTCGTTATCGCGGTCGTCTTTCATAACATTATCGTGCAGCTCTATTGCTTTACCAAAGTTTTAAGCTGTTTCAAATCTGATTTAAAAAGTTCTCAGCCTGTTTTCTATAAAAAACAAAGTCATCATTGGAAGAATGGTATTCTTCTTAAACCCTCTATTCATCATTTTAAAATCATTTCGGATAATTTATTATGTTATCGTTGAAAATACTGACATGTATACTATAGCGGTTATTTCTAACGATGACACGTGCACAGGACTAGCGCTGGTTCGAACTTTTTAGTGGAAGATTTAAAGAATGTGGTTAAATATTTAAGAGTAATAAAAGGTTGTTCTTAATATAGCAAATTGCTAATCAGAACATTATAATGCATTTTGTTATAAGTGGACCTTTGCTGCCGGTCTTATAAGGCTACTTTACCGTAAAAGGTCCAATAAGTGGACTTGGCCCGGATAATATCGGTTCGGCCTTTAACAGCCTGATTTGCAATGTGTATAGGCGAAGATTCCAGCTATTATGAAACGCAACTGCAAACATTTGAATATCTGAATACGAGCTGCTGTCTAATATCATTCCGTCCCTACATAAAACCGCTCTATCTGTGCTCAGGCCACTTTAATCGCCCCTTCTCCATAGATGATAAACAGCTACCTGGCTCTTGTCCTGATTGATCAATACAGATCCATTCTCATTGGTAGTGTTGCCTGTTGGAATAAAATAGGTTGTCCAACGTGTTTTGAATTTATACACCTTAATCTGCCGCCAAACCATCTTGGAAAATATGGATAGGTAAAATAGTATTTTATTGTGTCCGAAAAGCCGGCGAAAGTTAATGGAAAGATAGCTTTGTTGTTATTCGTCCACTTACGACTCTGCTGCTCCTGTATATCTAAACTATCAACAAGGGTACAACCATTATTAGTAGAAAAGTCAATAGCATGGGTTGAGCGGAAATAATTTGCTTTGTCTGCTTTCCAATAGTGAGCCCTGCGTCCATATAGCTTCTAACTTTTGCAGGCTTTCATCAAGATTAAAATGTACCGGTTCAAACTGCCCCATGCCTATGCGTACTGTGTTCTTAGATGTATCTTATGTTGGTGCAAGTTGCACTACTAAATCAGCAATGCGAAATGGCGGGATTACTGGTTACGGCTTTGAAATTAAAACGGACCGCCTTTAAAGACAGCCCGTTTTATTTTACGAATTGATTGTAGCAACGTCAACTTAATCCACACCTATGTTCAACTTTATTTTTACCACTTTAATTAGCCGCTAATCCCGTAGCGCCTGCCGGTACGCCAGGCAATGTTTGCACGGAGGAAAGGTTTCCGTTGTTGGCTACTCTGAAAGTACTTATGCTATGGCTACCTGAATTAAGCACATAAAGAAAATCGGAATTCGAATCAAGTGCGGCATCAATAGGGCCACTCCCGCTTGTAGCTGCTATAGCCTGTAGCAAACCAAGATTACCCGAAGATGCATTAACAGAAAACGCTGAAAGGTTGTCGCTGGCTGTGTTGGTTGTATAAGCGTACAGGTTATTTTTAGTTAGTACCACCCAACAGGCCGCACTTTGTCCCGCGCCAACAGGACCATTTGCAAGGCTGATTGCACCATTGTTATTGATGGAGTAGGAAGACAATGTGCTGGCACCCGGTGCGCCGCCTGCCGCTTCGGAAACATATATTTTTTGATTGACACCAACAGCAAACCCGAATGGTGTTTGATTTGCCGATGTAATGCTGTGCATAGAGCCCGGGATACCGGAGCCATTTACAGTGTAAGTAATTATTTTGTTAGTGGCCTTTTCAGTAATGGCCAAAACCTTTCCTTCGTTCACAAAAGAAATTTGCGCGGCGCCTGCCATGGTAGAACTCAGGAGCCTTGTTGAATTGTGGATAGGTGTCAGCTTATCGTTTTCGCCCAGGGTAAAACCGGAAATAGAGCCTGTGCCACCGGCATTTAAAACAAATACCAGATGGCCATGCTGTGTTACGCTTACCGGCCTTATGCCATTGGAGTTCACTGTTGACTTTAGTTTTAGTCCGCTGCCATTGATCTTAAACGATGATACGGTGTTGCTTCCCGGGTTCACCGCCAATAGTTCACCGCCATCCTGGGTTAAAATCAGCGCACCCTGGTTGCCTAAGCCGCCGCCTGTGCCGGTGCCGCCGGTTGAGTAAGCAGCTTCATAAGTCAGCGTGCCATCTGCAGCACGACTGTAAGCCAACACGTTGTTGCCACCTGGCTGGTTGCTTAATGTGTACACATGGCCATACCGGGCCTTTGCCCCATTACCCCCGCTTTGTATTGCTTTCGATGACAAGTCAGCCCCTTCAGTTTCGGAAGAAGACGGTGCTAGCTCTTTTTTACAGGCGACTAAACCAAACAGGCACATGGCCACAAGTAAGCCTCTTTTTGTTTGCTTCATGATAGTTGATTTTATGTTTTAGAAAATAGATGACGTCGTTGTTTTGAAAGCCTTTTTTTATCAGGCAATAGAATTCCTTTTCAGTCATTAAACTGAGTTTTACAATCAATTAAGTATGGTTTTTATCGGATTAAACGGGTGAAGCCAATATGCAGGCCGCTGCTCATCACCGGCATCGCCCCGATACCCGTACCCTTCAAAGGAAGTTGTACGTAAGGTTCAATACGAAGGCTGTAAACTTTACTGATTTTATGTTCATAGCCGACGCTGAAATTTAAAGCAGCAGCCAGGTAGCGGTAATTTTCGCTGTAGATGCTCGTCATGTTTTGCTCCGTACCGTTCAAAACAACCCTGTAGTTATTTTTTTCCGAGGTCAGTAAAAAGGAGGAAATTCCGGCTTTTGAAAAAACACGATATTTCTTGGTATTAATGGCGTCATATTTTATCGCAATGGGAAGCTCAAAAACAGCGCTGCTTCCTTCCAGGCTTAACACGTTCATATTAACGGGCATGGAAGTGTTTGTTTTGGCTGGATTAAAGTACCGGCCCTGGCTGTGGTAATATCTTTTTGCGAAGAACAAGCCGCTTTCAATGGATGTTTTGTTGCCAAACCAGTAACCTGCAGCAAGGCCCACATTAAACCCTAACTTCTTCATACCCTGGCCTTTCACTTCCTGTAAAGAAGGCCCCCCAATTATACCGGCGTAAATGCCTTTTTTATTTTTTGTTGTTTGTTTCGTCGCTGCATTATCGGACTGCGGCACTTCAATTTGCAGTGCAATGTTATTTCGTTGTTGAAAGTGAGAAGGAATAAAACTCATTGAGATGGCAGGTGGAGAAATAGTTGCCGTACCAAGCATATCTATTGCCCAAGGCTTGGTTTTAAAAAAGAAGGGTTGCAAGTGCGTTTGTTTGTCGTTTGTTTTATTAGTATTGTCCACCAATGATTCATTTTCATTACCGTCAATGTGATTTTCAATAATTAAAGTTTGTTTTGATTGAGATGCCGGAGATGCTGTTTTTACAATGGCGGCATCTCGTGTTGAATAATTCTCCTGTGGTTTCGCATCAGCCAATTTATTCAGTGGTTGAACTACAACATTTTCTCTGTTCTTTTTAGGTTGGTTGATAGTAGTAGGTGGATTTGTTTCTTTTTGTTGATTGCGTTGCAGCGCCAAATCATTTTTAACCCACAGATTGGTTGCTATAAAACCACCGCTGATGAAAAGTGGGATCAACAGCAACAGGAGCAGGCTGCTTCTTTTGCTGCGTTTTTTTTCGGCCGTTACAGGTGAAGCAATTGGGATTTTCGGCAGCTGAGCGCCGATAGCATCCCACTGACTTTCGCCATCCTTCAAGCCGTAATTTTCAGCGGCTTTTCGTATCAGTTCATCAATATTGTTATCTAGCTCCTGCATAATTTTTCTTCTTCCATTTTTATAATGCTGTGTTGCAGCAATCCTCTGGCCCTTGACAGGCTTGATTTTGAAGTGCCGATTGAGATGTTCAGTTTGTCCGCTATCTCGCTGTGTGTATAGCCGTCAATCACATACAGGTTAAAAACGGTTCCATAAGCGAGTGGCAACTCTTTAATCAGTGCTATCAGGTCATTATACATCGCTACCTGATCCGCATCATTGTTCTTATCGGTAATGTCCCACACATAATCTGGAATGCCACCTATTTGCGGAAGCAGATTACCCCGCCGCAGTTCATCAATAGCTGTGTTGATTATAATGCGTTTAAGCCATCCCATAAAAACCTTTTCGGTGTTAACGCCATCAACTGCTTCAAATTTTGAAAAATTGTTGAACACTTTTATAAAACCATCCGTTGCCACATCCACCGCTTTATCGTACCGGTAGATGTATCGGAATGCAATTTTCAACGCAAAGCCCCGGTACTGTTCATACAGTGCTTTCTGGCAGTTAGGGTCGTTACCAATACACCCTTTAATTAGTTGCGTTATCGTTTCCAAATTGTGTTTATAAAGGTTTGCCCATCATGAATAAATCGTTGGTACCTGCATTGTCAAAGCAAGGTAGCTATTTTACTTTTTGCCGGTAAATGGCCGGCTACACTATTATAACCAGTAGTTACGTAAACTGTGTTGCAAAGGTTGCAGTTGAACATAAAGTTGCCTGGAATCTATTTTATTTTGGCAACAGGATTTTAAACGGATAAGGTAGTCACGCAGGTATACCTTGATATCGTTCTAATCCCACTTGTCCTTGATGGCTTTTGTTTTACAGCATTTCTGCACTGGTGTTCTGGTATTAAATCTTCAATATTTAACATGTCTGCATATCGCACCTATAGAATCTGTATCGAAGATTGTTTAAAATGCTCCGCTATTTGCAACCGGGCCAATTCATTTCAGGGAAGATATTTACGGACACGATAAAAAACTGGCAGGCCATTTATGTGAATCGCATCAATGGAAAAGCGTTTCTTGTAAAAAGCAAATAATGGCACCAGCGATAATTCATTCTTGACATACCCATAGCGTAGCGCCTGTGCATAGAACTGGAATCGAACTTCAAGTATAAAAGAATGGGCGGCGTCTATCAATCAACTTTTGGCCCGAGTACTCAAGATTAATCCTAGCTAGTTTCTAAAACTATTACCCAGGATACACCCAATTGGTTAATAACGATTTCTTGCAGGTCACTCAGCTTGATCGGTAAACGTACTTCCATAGGCACCCGGAATCCTTAAGGTTTTCGTTGGCTGAGTTGCAGATGCTGACTCAAGCGTTGGGAAGGTTGCAACCAGTTCCCCGGTCAACGTAATTGTTGAATGCTTTGCGTTTCTGCCAATCTATGCGGCATTGTTGCCCAAATCCATTTAAACCTATCCGAATACTTCATCTCACAATTCATTACTACGCTTTCGTACTATTTACACCCGCCCAAACCAATATGAAAAGCAATAAGTCAAAAGGCGGGCGGGAAGCAATTTGCGTTACCATTGAATGTTATCGGCTTGTCACATCCCACATTAATCTTTTCTTAAGGTTCTTAAGGTTATGGAATATCTCGCTTGATTAACTGGTGCGATACTATGTTCCCATTCACTCCTCGCTTCGTCCTGCACTACATAAAGAGAGCATCTACTAACAGGTAGAGACACAATAGCTTTACGTGTCTGTATTGCTCTGTCGTAAGGGCGGAGTTTAAAGATGCAGTCAGCGCCCAATGAGATACCGGCGATAAGGTCAAATGGAGGGGCGTCACGATGCCAATTGATGACCGAGCCGACAGGGTATTCTGTAACCAGTAATTCTGCTACATCTTCCACATTCACGGCAAGCTTTGCACAAACTCTTTCTATCAGCCAATGGAATTTCTTTGGTATCGGCTTTCCCTCGGATAGCCTACGTGTTGCGAAGTTCCAATCCTGCCCAAAACTGGCAACCCTTCTCTTTGCTTCGTAACCTTGAAACTGCATGTTTTGCAGGTCAATGGCTGCAATCACTTTCATTAATGCTTCTTCCTCACTCGGGGTAATGAAATCACCGAAGTACGCAAAGCCCTTTGGATAAAGGGGTTCTATAGGAAAAAGGGTGTTCATGATTCTATTTGGTGATATAAAGATGCTACCACTACAAGCGCCAACCTTCGATTTGTTCAAAAAAAATCTGTAATCCTTATTTCTGAGGCTGCGCAGGAAGATGTCTTCGCTGCGATAAATTAAAGAACCTCGTCGGCAAACAGTTTATCTTATTAGTAAATTTCAGATGTATGCACAATAAGGGTATCCATTACATAAGGTCAATGGCTATTACGTTTCTATGAAATTCATTTAAATTAAAACACAAAGTTTTTATCAACGAGGTTTCCTAAGCCGCTTGCGATGAGGAAAGAATTTGCGCTGCGACACTCGTTTGAAAGTCATATGACCATGCCTGAAAATCAGCCTCTTCAGATTGCCACCTTCGCTCCTTTTGAATCTCTGTTTCCCGCATTATATTTACCCCATCTGCTTACTAACAAACCAAAACAATTCATTTGTCTATGAAAACCGTACGAGAAAAGCTGCGCGTGATATGGCTGCCTTTCCTCCTTATTGCTGTTAGCTTTATTGTGCTTTATACCTTTTGGAACTGGCTGCTCTTTATCCAGTTCAGCGCTGTCCATGTGCAGGAGGATATAGTTAAATTTTGGCTACCCTTTACTCTACCTTGGATACCTGTTTACATCTGGCTTCGACCAGGAATCAGGCTTCTACGATTAAAGAGAAAAGGAAACGACAACCTTCCTTTTCTTTACCAGTTTGTCGCCGTGGGCGCAATTGCTGCTTCCACCGTTGTGGCACAGGAATACCTTTCCACCGCTACCGGAAAGCTACAAGTGCTCCAAATTATTGGAGGCAATAGAGCAAAGGAGAAAACAAAGTACTACAGCATCGAGCGCTATTATCTCTTTAAAGCGGGTGCAGGCCAAATAATGCTGGCTTGTTGTGTTGTCAGCTCCCTATGCGCATGACGGGTGGTGGCCCGATGTAGAAGCGGGCTTCGCTACATTTACCCCGGATGATCTTAAAGGCACGCCTATTAAAGAACAATACAAAAGCCTCGGGAACGATCCGGCTCACTTCCCGGCATTTGTAAGGAAAGTTATCAGTATAGACCTCAAACCATATGACTGGTCAAGGGATAAATATGAAGCGCTACGCGATATAGGTAAGTTTATCCTGGCTATATTTTTTAATAAGAGGTTATAACAGGCTTCCTTACTTTCGTACTTGACAGCTTAAATCAATCTTTTGATAATAAAAATCTAATGATTTAGCTTTATGGATCCAGAGCCATACTGACACCTACTTATTTACCACCTCGCCGGACTGAAATTGTTTAAAAAGTTTACAGCTTGCCATGAAGAAATTTTTTATACTAACCGCCTTAGTTATTGGATTGATCATAACCCTTTATTTTCCTTCCTGCACAGGCAGTGAAAGCAATGGGCTCGCGAATACCGACAGGATCAGCTATAATTTCCAGGTAAGACCAATACTTTCTGATAAATGTTTCAATTGCCATGGTCCAGACGCAAATAAACGGCAGGCCGGTTTACGGTTAGATATTGCTGAAGATGCTTATAAAGCACTTAAAGAACATCCCCGTGCACATGCTATCGTGCCGGGAGACCCCTTGCAGTCCGAGTTGTATTTACGGGTAAGTTCCACCGATACCGCTTACATGATGCCGCCTGTCTCAAGCAACCTTCCTGCGCTCACTAGTCTGGAACTGGCCATCATTAAAAAGTGGATAGAGCAGGGCGGGAAATATGAAAAGCACTGGGCTTTTGTGCCACCTGTTAAGCCGGCTCTTCCGAAAGTGGATGATAAGCTGTGGGCAAAAAATGAAATTGACTATTTTATCTTAAATGAACTGGAAAAAAGAAACCTCCAACCAAATGTCGAAGCGGATAGGGAACGGCTCTTAAAGCGCCTTTCTTTCGACCTTACAGGTCTTCCGCCGGCACCGCAACAAACACAGCGTTTTGTTGCCGACAACTCGCCAACAGCCTACGAAAAAATGGTGGATGAGTTGATGGGCATGCCACAGTATGGCGAGCGGATGGCAATAGACTGGCTGGATGTGGCCCGCTTTGCAGATTCGCATGGTTACCAGGATGATAATTACCGGTCGCAATGGCCCTGGAGGGATTGGCTCATTCATGCACTTAATGAAAACATGCCGTACGACCAGTTTATTACCTGGCAGATGGCCGGTGATTTATTGCCCAAACCAACCAAAGAACAATTACTGGCAACGGGCTTTAATCGTAACCATAAAATAACTGAGGAAGGGGGGGTAATTGATGAAGAGTACCGGGTGGAATATGTTTCCGACCGCACCAATACGTTTGGTCGCGCCATTATAGGCATCTCGATGGAATGTGCAAAATGCCATGATCATAAATTCGATCCCATTAGTCAAAAGGATTATTATAGCCTGTTTGCTTTTTTCAATAATGTAAAAGAAGTGGGGCTTGAATCAACAGTGGGCGGGCCCGAAACCTTTGCAAAAAATCCCCGCATGCAAATCAGTAGGGAAGATAAGGAGGGAATATTAAGTTATCTCAATATGCCCGATACCAATCGGGTAGAAGTATCGGTTATGGGAGAGAGTGATACATTGAGAAAAACATTTGTATTGGATAGAGGTAACTATGACCAGCCCACAAAAGAAGTAGCACCTTCAATGCCTGACTTTATTCTTCCCTTTCCCAAGCAGTACGAAAGGAACCGCCTCGGTCTTTCTAGGTGGCTGTTTGATGTTCGAAACCCGCTGACAAGCCGTGTATATGTCAATCGTTTGTGGCAGCAGTTCTTTGGCAGAGGCATTGTACGATCAACAGCGGATTTTGGCATGCAGGGAGAGCTTCCTTCGCATCCTGGATTGCTGGACTGGCTGGCTGTTGATTTCAGGGAGCATGGCTGGAGTATGAAGTACATGGTAAAGAAAATTGTAATGAGCGGTACCTACCGGCAGTCCGCCGAAGTATCAAAAGAAAATTTACAGGATGATCCTGAAAATATTTATTTGTCTCGTGCGCCACGGTTACGGGTACCGGCAGAAATGGTAAGAGATATTGTTCTTTCCAGTGCCGGATTACTCAACCCGTCTATTGGTGGGCCCAGTGTTAAACCCTACCAACCGCCGGGGTTGTGGGAAATGGCTACTTCAGGACGAGGTCTTTTAGCCAACTACGAAGAAGATACCGGCCCTTTGTATTACAGGAGGGGGATATACACGTTTATTAAGCGAACGGTTCCACCGCCGGGCCTGATGATTTTCGACGGAAGCAATCGTGACCAGTGTGAAGTAAAACGTTCCCGCACCAACACTCCACTGCAGGCATTGGTTATGATGAACGATCCTACAGTGCTGGAAGCATCTCTCGCCTTAGCTGATCAACTCCTGCAAAAACAATCTTCCCCGGCACAAGCAGTATCATCTGGCTTTGAAAAAATCATCTGCCGTAAGCCGGCGCAAAAAGAAATGGATATCCTGACCGGATATTATAATGAAAAACTGGCAGGCTTTGAAAAAGACCCGCGCAAAGCAACTAAGGCAATCAAGGTAGGTTACTACAAACCTGCTACTGCATCAAAGCCAGAGCTGGCTGCCCTAATGCAGGTGATGCAGGTTATTTATAATATGGAAGAAGCCATAACTAAAACTTAAGCGTTTATGGATAAAGAATTTTTAGAGCGGAGTCTGAACATAAACCGAAGAAAATTTCTTTCCAGGCTAAGTATAGGGTTAGGAAGCGCTGCTTTGGGATCTTTACTAATCCCTGATCTTTTTTCTGGGTCGGGCGAAACGGAAACTAATTCGGCTTTGGGCCTTCCTCACCTTGCACCAAAAGCAAAAAGAGTCATCTATCTTTTTCAGAATGGTGCTCCCTCCCAACTCGAAACATTTGACTATAAGCCCATGTTAAATAAAATGGTGGGGCAGGACCTTCCGGACTCTGTCCGTAAAGGGCAACGGCTTACCGGTATGACCTCGGGGCAAAAGAAGTTTCCACTGGTAGGTTCTCATTATAAGTTTGCGCAATACGGACAAAGCGGTGCTTGGGTTAGTGAAGTGTTTCCCTACATGTCTAAGATCGTAGATGATTTATGTATTGTACGGTCCATGCATACAGAAGCTATCAACCACGATCCTGCCCTTACCTTTTTTCAAACCGGCGCACAACAAGGTAACCGCCCGAGCATAGGTTCGTGGGTAAGTTACGGGCTGGGTACGGAAAATAAAAACCTTCCTGCCTTTTGCGTATTACTCTCCAAGGGTAAAGGCAATGGGCAGGGCGTTTATTCCAAGCTTTGGAACAATGGATTTTTAGAATCTGTTCACCAGGGTGTGCAGTTTAGCAGCGGCGATAACCCGGTGCTTTACCTGCAGGATCCTGAAGGGATGGACAGGAATGATAGAAGAAAGATGGTGGACAAGGTAGCGGAGTTAAACCATCTGGAATATGAAAAGTTTGGTGATCCTGAGATAGCTGCGAAAATACAGCAGTATGAAATGGCTTACCGCATGCAAACTGCCGTGCCAGAGATCATGGACCTGTCGAAAGAACCAGACGATATAGTGAAGCTTTATGGTCCGGAATGCCTGGTGCCGGGTACGTATGCTGCCAATTGCCTGATGGCTCGAAAGCTGTCTGAGAGCGGCGTGCGGTTTATACAATTGTATCACCAGGGGTGGGATCAGCATGGGAACCTGCCTAACGAAATGAGAGGACAGGCAAAGGATGTTGACCAGGCTTCTGCTGCATTAATAACCGATTTAAAACAAAGGGGTTTGTTGGATGAGACCCTGGTTATTTGGGGTGGAGAGTTTGGACGTACCAATTACTCCCAAGGTAAAATGACACCTGATAATTATGGACGGGATCATCATCCCCGCGCCTTTTCTATCTGGATGGCCGGGGGGGGCGTTAAGCCAGGTATCGTATATGGGGAAACGGACGAATTTGGCTATAATGTCGTAAGAAATCCTGTCCATGTACACGATTTTCAGGCAACAGTTTTACACCAGTTAGGACTTAACCACGAGCTTTTATCGTATCGTTTCCAGGGTCGTCGTTTTCGCCTTACCGATGTAAGCGGAAATATAGTAAAAGACATTATAAGCTAAACCATTATGCAGCGAAGAGAGTTTGTAAAACAGACGGGCGTTTATTCGGGTAGTTTTTTTATTGCAAATGGTTTGTTAGCCACAGATAAGGGACCAATATACGGACATGGGAACATGCGCTACCGCATGGATGCGGGCTGGGGTAAGCTAAACCCACAAAAGCATCCCGTAAATGATTGCCATGAAATGGTGCAGGACAGCAGGGGGCGCATTGTATTGCTTACCAATGAAACAAAAAACAATGTTCTTATTTATAATAAATCCGGCCGGTTGCTTAATAGTTGGGGGCATGATTTCCCCGGTGGTCATGGGTTAAGTATCCAAAAAAACAGTAAGGAAGATTTTCTTTTTATTACAGATACCAACAGGCACCAGGTTTACAAAACCACAATTGATGGTAAATTATTGATGACGATAAACTCTCCTCTAGAAACTGGCAAATACACTAACAACGAGCAGTTTGTACCCACTGAAACCACTGTCATGGAGAACGGCGAATTTTATATAGCCGACGGCTATGGCCTTCAATACATCATGCACTATGATGAAAGCGGAAGGCTAAAAAACATTTTTGGCGGCAGGGGAGAAGATAAGCAACATCTCGACAACGCGCATGGTATTACAGTTGACACCAGGCAAACGCCCCACACGTTGTTGATCACCGACAGGACCCGCCACTGCTTTAAGCGGTTTTCGATGGACGGAAAATTGCTGGAAATTATTGAACTTCCGGGGGCTTGTGTTTGCAGGCCTGTGATAAAAGGAAAAAACCTTTATGCCGCAGTGCTTCGTTCGCCAGATCTTGGTGCAGAAGGTACTGGCTTTGTTACTATTCTTGACGAACAAAATAAAGTTGTGTCTAATATAGGCGGCACGGCGCCTGCGTATAAAAACAATGTATTGCAACCACTAAGACAAGCCGAAAAAATATTGATTCATCCCCACGATGTATTGGTGGATAACGATGAAAACATCTACGTAGCACAATGGGCCTCCGGCAAAGTGTATCCTTATAAGTTTAAAAAAGTTTAGCATCTATCACCACTATGTTATTACTGAAAAGAACCGGGGAAGGATTTTTGTTAGGCGCCGTTATTTTCCTTCTTTTTATCGTTGCCTTTGAAGCCCGTATCACCTTGCCCCGATGGCTTTTTGTGGTAGGAAGGATGCACCCTATGTTTCTTCATTTTCCTATTGTATTGTTGCTCATTTATTTGTTTTCACTTTGGCTTCCGTCCCGGGTGAATGATGAGTTGGTGAATGTACTTGGCCTGTTAGCAGCGATAACAGCCACGCTAACAGCTATTATGGGGTTTATTTTATCAATGGAGGAGCTTCGTGAAGGAACTACTTTTTCATTGCACAAATGGGGAGGCATCAGCATGGCACTTGTTGCCGTCCTTTTTTATTACCTGCACAAATCGTTTGCCCGCACCAAGCTCGTAGCCCGCCCACTTTCGTTAGCAGCCGCCGCACTTGTTTTATTAACCGGTCATTGGGGAGGCAATCTTACCCATGGCGAAAATTATATTTTGGAACCCTATGCTTCTGCTAGTGCAACAGTGGCTTTTGATCAGGCTTTTGCTTTTGAAGATGTGGTGAGGCCGGTATTGCTAACGAAGTGTGGCACCTGCCATAGCGGGTCTGGCAAAAAAGGTGGTCTTTCAATTGAAGATTCCGCCGGTGTAACGGATGGAGGAAAAGGTGGGCCGCTGTATATAGCCGGAAGCCCGGATAGTAGCCTGCTAATGCTGAGGATACTGCTGCCGGCAGAGGACAAAAAACACATGGCGCCTAAATCAAAACCACAGTTGAGTGAACAAGAAATTCAATTACTAAGAGCCTGGATAAAAGCCGGTGCTCCGCTGCGTAGAAAAGTTATTGACCTGCCCGGTACTGACAGCTTCCGGCTTGCTGCAGCGGGATATTTAACTCCTTCTGCAAGCGGACAGACGGCTTACGACTTTCCGGCTGCACCAGATGAAAAAATCAAGTTATTAAATAATAATAATAGGGTAGTGGTGCCTTTGGGAAAACACTCTCCGGCCCTAACCGTACAGTTTTACGGCAGTACAGGGTATTCAGCAAAAGCATTAGAGGAACTGTTGCAGGTTAAGGAACAAATTATAGAACTGAATCTGGCGAAGATGGCCGTAAAAGATGAGGATGTGAAATTCATTCTACAGCTACAAAACCTTCAGAAACTCAACCTGAATAATACTGATCTGACAGATAAGGGCATTATTCAACTGGCTGGCCTGCAGAACCTGAAAGAGTTAGCCGTGTCAGGTACGGCAGTAACCGCAGCCTCACTCCAAAAACTGGTGCAGCTCCCTTTGCTTGCCTCCGTATTTGTATGGAACACAAAGCTGGATAGCGCCGGTGTTGCATCGCTGCAAAAAATGAATAAAAGATTGTCCTTTTATACAGGGTATACCGGGGCGAAAGATACAGTTAAGTATACGCTGAATCCACCGGCTATAAAAACGCCAGAGGGTATTTATGATGAAGCCATGTTGATAGAAGTAAAGCATGGAATAAGGGGTGTAGAGATACGTTATACCCTTGATGGCTCTGTCCCCGATAGCACCACAAGCGCCATTTATAAAAACCCTCTTACACTCGATACATCTGCTACCCTAAAAGTGAAGGCCTATAAAGATGGCTGGTATTCCAGTGTCGTTGCAGAAAGAGTGTTTATCAGGAAAGGCATTTCTATAGATACTATTGAATTATTGGCTGCCGCCGACAGCTCGTTTAATCCAAATAACACAAAAATTTTACACGATCAAAGTATCGGTAGCCCATCGGGCTCCAAGAACAAAAAGTGGTATGGGTTTAAAAAAAACGATGGCGTCTGCTTGTTGGTTTTTAACCAGCCAACGGAGGTCAGGCAGCTTCAGGTTCTGTCTTTATCTGCTATGGGCAACGATGTGTTTCCTGCCGAAAGCATGGATGTTTGGACAGGAACAGATAAAAAAAAGCTTACAATGCTTGCTAAAGTACGTTCGGCAATGCCAATGGGATATCAGCCTTCTGTTATTGCTCCAGTGAAATTTGTACTTCGTCATACTGTCGTCAAATACATCAAAGTGGTTATTCATCCCTTAAAAAAAATTCCGGCCTGGCATCACAATAAAGGGAAGGCCGCAGTTGCATTAGTTGGTGAAATCGTTGTGAACTAATAGTATTGGTTGCAGCCGGCAGGGGTATTTGCACAATCAATAAAACGCACGGCGAAAGCTAATTCAGGTGGTACGGTTGCCAGGTTGGAGGTCTGAAAGTTGCCACCTTTTCAACCATTGCGGCATAAAAAATATATCTAACTAACGGCATAGGGTGACAACAATTTTTTATTCTCATCTTTTACAACAAAATGCTTATTGTCTGATGAACGAAACCGACTTGCCCTGTTAGCAGCCGGGGTATCGTGCCCTGGACTGGGGAGGAACAAGCACAATCATTTACAAGGCAATCGAGCGCATAAGACTACGGTGCACCGTAGGTGACATTTTAATGAAAGAAAATAAAGGCATTATAAAAAGGCGACTTTTTCATCTGGCACATTTTCAAACCGGTACAAACGTTACAAGCTATCGATCTCTTCTTCAATACTCGCCATAGGTGAAATCAGGGTACTATGAAGAAGAGAACCGTGTCTATTGTGCCACTAGGGTCTAGTAGTATCTCTTTTTAATTGCACTTACAATAGTCTATTTTGTGACACTTGAAAGCTTTTGCCTTCTTTTATTCTTCTTACTGATTTACGCTTACTAAAAAGCAGAATAAAAGTTGTTATCTCCGAAAATAAGAACCCTCGTTTTAAAGGCTAAAAACTGTTATTTCCGAAAATAACAACCAAGGAAAAAAAGGTGTGATATGTAGATTTATCATAATAGGCCTAAACGTTTATAAGCGGTTTAAAACCGGTAAAGGTGCATAAATAAAGGCAAATTCTTATCGGTACAGTCTCTGTGCGCCATCGTAAAGCAGAGCAGGAGCAGAACAGGAAAGCTATCGTAAGAATAAAGCAGAAGCATACGGTGCACGCCACCATATAATAGATTGGTTCCTGCTTAGGAGACAGTCCATTAGAACGTGAAGATGTTTACCGGTGATTTCACGGAGTTCTTCGTGTTTTCTTGCCTTTGTACGAAAAAGAAGTTACCGGTAATTAGTGGAACAAATATGCTATTGGCTTTTCGGTTCTTTTCGTATAGCATTCTGCTATTTTCCCGTTCCCATTTTCAATGGACCCACGGAAAAGGAACCAATAAAGCAAAGCACAAAAAGATGGTCCCTGCTAACGGTAGTGTGGTTTGTAGAATATTCCAGAAAGTACCGGAATGCTCTACTTGCCGGCACTTGCCTAGATATTGCTTTTATGCTCGTTTCTTTCAAACGCATCCGCTCTGCACTCTCACCAAAAGCAATACCGTAAGCATTACAGCAATGTTTCAGGTATTGCTTTTCATATTTATGCAATGCGAACAGCAATAAATCTTCCTGGACAGAAAAGCCTATATCTCCGATAGAATGTGTGCGGTGTTCTTCAGACAACACACCGTACTTTTCTTTCAGTTGCAGGATAGGCACAGGAGCGGTACTACACCCAAGATAAATACCCAAAGTAACAACGGCTTTTTTACCGAACCTTGACCACTAAGAGATCGATCCCCTTTTTCTTGCTTTCTTCCCAAAAAAAGACCTTAAGGGCAGGCAGCGTTAAAAAACATAAAAACGTTATTGGCTTTTTCGGTACCGAGAGCGGTAGAACATTCCACCATATTCTGAAATGTTCCAGAATATCCACTACACCAGCTGTGAAGGCAAAGCTTCCCAAAAAATAGCTATTGGACAGTCCGCATAGATGCCTCATCAAAAGCTTCGTTTCCTCCCTTCCTTGCCGATCCCACACTGATAGCTCTTTATCGTAGGTATGCCTCCTTCCCCCATTACCTTTCCATCCTTGTATCTACTTTACTACGAGGGGTAATTAACATTCAAATACACCCAAGGCCTTATGCATGATTTCTCGAAAGAGCGAAAGGAATCTCGCGGTTCATTTACAATAGAAAAAGGGGAGGGATGAACCGTTAAACACCAACAGGCCTTCCAAGGTCTGTGTTTGTACTAATTTCATCATAATCCTTCAATAATCCCCCACGACCAAAAAATTCCATAATTTATCAATGGCTTAAGATCGTGGGTGCCGTTCAGTAGCATCACGCTGAGGCTTTAGCCATCGCCCCCTCGTTATTAAGTCTATATCATATAGCGGCTTTTAGAAGGGTGGAAGCGGACATTCGCTATATACAGGCATTTCTGGGGGCATGAGAGCCCGTAAACCACAACCAGCTATACACATGCAAGCCGCCCGAAATTGAGAGCATCCAAAGCCCACTGGATACGCTAACGGATTTAGGTGAGGTGCGCTTTTTATGTTGTTGAAATGACAAGTTCGCTATTTGTGCAAATTGGACAACAAAGAGCCGCACCTGTAA
>DASQMG010000499.1:0-1603 GCA_035645595.1 Flavisolibacter sp.
CTTTATATAAAGTTTTAAACAAAAAAAATAAGTGATTTTTTACTTATCTGAAAATAATAATTTAATCCTAGAATCATGGGAAGCAAACACTGTAACTGTTCAATATTGGGACTATTGGGGAAATACTTTGATACTTAATACGTTGTCACTTAAGTTTGTTTAAATTTCAGGTTATCTGAATTGACGGCAGTATATCTGTTGTTGAGATTGGTTCTTGCCTTTTGAATAGAGAACTGCCAATTGATCTTTATCTGTTTTTCATTGCGCTCCTTAACGATAGTGTTTATCTGCTCTTCTAACATCTGTTTTGTTCCAATTCTTCTGTTTAGGCACTGCTTCGATAAAGCAGAAAATTCTATCTCAATCATATTGAGCCAGGAAGCGGATTTAGGCGTATAATGGAACTCAAACCTTTCTGCCAATGCTTTTGCCTCATCAGCTGCCAAATGCTCATAAAAAGAACTAATACTATGGGTGTTTAGATTATCCTGAACTACCCTTATCTTTTTCGCACCCGCATAGCCATCAGCCAGTACTTTCATCATGGCTGTGTATTCTTTTTTGGTTCTTTGATCATATACCTGTGCTATTCGCTTTCCTTGCAGTGGCTCTATGGCTGCCAACAAACAACAGGAACCGTTCTTCTCGTAGCTGTAATGCTCTTTGGCTATTTTACCGCTTTGTGTAGGAATAGGAGTGATCGTATCAGCGATGAGAAAACAAGGCCTTTCATCAAAACAAATTACCGGATAGGCCGGGTCATAGGGCTGTGCATATACATCCAACACATCTTCCATAGCAGCTAAAAAGCTGGCATCTACTTTTGAGATACACCAGCTTACTTTCAAGTGCGGTTTGACTTCATTTTTTTTAGAATTCGGTTTACGTGCTCATGTGATATGCTATGGCAATAGTTCAGTTCCACAATCTTGTCGGCTAGTAAGCGCAAGGACCAACGGGCATGACCTTGCGGGGCCTCACTGCAGGCCAAAGCTGTAATGGCAGCCCGTTGTTTACCATCTATATCGGGTGGACGGCCGGGTTGCTTTTTGTCTGTTAAACATTGCAGCTTTTCTGCCTTATACTTTTCTATCAGTTTGGCCATAGTAGGATAGGATAATCCCAGAATACTACGAACTTCTTCAATCGTTTTGCCCTTATCCAATTCTAACAGTGCGGTAACACGTTTAAATACCTTGCTTCGTAAGCCGCTTTGATGTAATAAAGTGTTCAGTTCAATTTTGTCCGCTTCTGAGAGAATAATATGAGACTTTAGCATCTGTAAATTTTACTATCCCTAACGTATAGGCTCTAAATTTATTTATGTGACACCGTAATAAGTTTTTCATAGTAGTACTTTTAAATAAAAAATAAATATGAATATCAGCGACATTTTGGAATTTCCTGAGATTTGAAAAGCTAAAAAATTTAGTTTTTAAAGAAAACTATGTTATCAGGAAATGGACAATAGGCCGTAACTCTATCTAAAAGTGTACCCTACCAGAAATCTCGCTGATCTATCTAATTTTTGCCAGTGTTAGATACTAACCTGCTACATGTTCTTTGCACCTGTTTTGCCCCAGTCTTTCATGCTGGGTTTTAG
>DASQMG010000500.1:0-13268 GCA_035645595.1 Flavisolibacter sp.
GAAGGCGTTTGCGGGAAATAAGGCTGGCCTTTGTAGTAGTCAGGATTAATGGTAGTGCCGTGCATAATAATTTCCGACCGGCCTATGGCGCCGGCTAAAAAGCTTTCGTAAATTCCTTTGTAAGCGGTCCATGACCGTGGCAATAAAGATTCATATAATTGCTGATTCCATCCGGGCCAAGTCTTTGAGCTATCATTCATAAATACGGCAGGCGAAGTTTCATAAGGCATCACCATTTGCAGGTTTGCAGTAGGCCCGATATAAGAGATGGTTGACGTATCAAATCCGGTCCACTTAAAAATGCCTTGCGGCGTGTTGCCGTTGGTAATGTAAAACGGGTAATTGGTTATGGCCCTTGCCAATTGTGCCGCGTTAAAAAGCTTTCCATCCCCTGCCTTTATAAAACTTCCGTCCGGCTTTCTTATTAGCACCAGGCCTGCAAAATTACGGTTGCGGCGCTGCAGGCTATAGACTACTGTTTGACCGGGTAAAAATTTTTTGTTTACAATATCTTTTAACGGCGGGATATTTTCGGCTTTCGTTTTCTCCAGCCTTTGTTTTAAAATAGCAAAGCCAATAAAATCATTGCCGGCAAATTTTTGCTGTAAAACGGTTTCGATTTCAAAACGGTTTGCTTGGTTGTTTAGGAGCAAATATTCTGCACAACGAATAAAAACCGACGGTGAGGCGGTTGTTTTTAATAACTCGTTGACTTGTGTAGTAAACTGTGATGGATAAAGCGTGTAGTTGACTTCGAGGAACGCTTTCTGAAAACTTTCCGATAATTCTCCGGCTACTTTCCAGGCCGCTGCCAGCTTTTGTTTGGTGTACCGCGTTTTATAAAGTAAAAGTTCCATCGCCCAAAATGCCTTCATCCATTCTTTTTCCGTAGTAAAGGAAAGGGGCTGCTGCAATGAACGGTAGATAAGCCGTTTTAAAGACACATCATGCTTTGCCCTGTTCGATTGTGCAGTAAAATCAAAAATGGGTTGGCTATTTGCAGTAACCTTGGTAAGTATAAAGAATAGGAGGATAAGAATCTTCATAAAAGGGATGCTTTAGTCGATAAGATTTTACCTGAACAAAACTCTGTCAATCAATTTTGTTAGAGGCAAACACCTTATTTCTTGCCATCAGGCAGCCGCCAATAACACCGGCTTTCTCTCCCAGCTTCGACATTTTTAACTGCGAATCATTATTTACCAGGGAGAGCGAATATTTATTTAAAGCGCTGCGTATAGGAAGCCGGATATAATCGCCGGTTTGGGCCAGTGTACCGCCAAGCAAAACCAGTTCCGGATTAAAAATATTTATCAGCAAAGCAATGCCGCGGCCAATTTTCTCGCCGATTTCTGCTATCAGTTCAATGGAAAGCATATCATCGTTTTGAGCTGCCTCTATAATTTGTTGCAGCTTTAAACTTTCAAGGTCATTAACTTTTTTCAGCAGTTGCGATGTAGAGCCGGTCTTTAGTTTATCTTTAAATAACCTGATCAGTGCATTGCCCGACGCCTCTGTTTCCAGGCATCCTCTCTTGCCGCACTGGCAGATAATTTCGTTGTTAAAAAAAGGAATGTGGCCAAACTCGCCGCTGAAGCCCGACTTACCATAATACACTTTGCCATCTACCAAAATGCCTAGCCCGGTACCGTAGTCCATATTCACAAAAAGAACATTGCGCTCTTTGGTCACACTTCCACAGCAAAACTCGCCGTAAGCCATTGCACGGGAATCATTTTCCAGGAAGGTACGGATGCCTAAAAGGGTTTCAATGGTACCGGCCAGCGGCTCTTCATGAAAATGAAAAAAGCTATAGCTGTACCCATTCGCATTGTTGATACGCCCGGAAAGGTTAATACCAACCGCTACAATCTTTTCTTTCGCGATTGTTAGTTCCCCAATAAACTCTTTAATCACTTTAATCATATCATCAAAAGACTCCTGCGAGTTTTCTAATTCGTAAGGCACGTCTTCTTTAATAGTAACCAGCGATTTTTTAAAATCAAGCAGGCCGATATTAATAGAGTATCGCTTTACATCAACGCCAATAAAAAAAGCAGCTTCGGCTACCAGGCCATATAAGCTTGCCCTGCGCCCGCCGGTCGAATCAATTTTACCATTGTCCTTTATTAGGCCGTCCTGTATAAGTTCATTTACGAGGGTAATAATTTTTGGCGTGCTGATATTTAATTCTCTGCTCAGGTCGGCCACAGTGGCATTTCCCGACCCATCTAAATATGAAATGATGGCCCGCTTGTGTGCCTTGTTTTTATAAGCCACGCCATTGGTGTTTTCATCAGAAAAAACTTCAAACAGGAGTTTAGACATTGCAGTCAGGTTTGTTGTAAAAGTCGGCAAAACGTTTTATTGATGGGATGTGATTTTGTATAACTAAATAAATTTTTTTAAAAAGTATTTGGTAGTTATTAAAAAAAATATAAAATTCGGTGTCTAAATAATTGTCCTTTGGCTATAGCAGAAACAACGGTACTCCCGCAGACTTCAACTGCTTTATCAAAATATGCTTCTTTATACAAAAACGAACTACTGCAAAATGTGCTGCCGTTTTGGATGGCGCATAGCAAAGACGAAATTAACGGCGGCTATTTCACCTGTTTAGGTCGTGACGGTTCGGTTTATGACACTGATAAATTTATGTGGCTTCAGGGCCGCGGGGTTTGGTGTTTCAGCTATATGTACAACCATGTTGAACCAAAGCAGGAGTGGCTGGATATGGCACTGCACGGCGCAGGGTTTATGAAGAAGTGGGGACGTGATAACGAAGGAGCCTGGTATTTTTCTTTAACCGCTGATGGTAAACCATTGGTTCAACCTTACAATATTTTCAGCGATTGCTTTGCCACCATGGCTTTTGCATCACTTGATAAAGCGCTGCCGTCAGATCTTCATAAGCAAATAGCCCTGGATACTTTTCAAAATATCTTAAAAAGGCAGCACAACTGGAAAGGCAAATATAATAAGGCCTACCCGGGCACCCGGCCAATGAAGAATTTCAGTTTACCTATGATTCTTTGCAACCTGGCGCTGGAACTTGAACATATCATTGGAAAAGAAGAAGTGGATAGCTTTATTCCCGGTGTTATTCACGAAGTAATGGAAGTCTTCTATCAACCCGAACTAGGATTGATTTTAGAAAACGTTTATGAAGACGGCTCGTTCTGTGATTCGTTTGAAGGCCGCATTTTAAACCCCGGTCATGTGATAGAGGCAATGTGGTTCGTGATGGATCTGGGCAGGCGTATGAACGATGAAGCGCTGGTTGTAAGAGCTAAAGACATTATGCTGCACACCTTGGAACATGGATGGGACAGTGAACATGGAGGCATTTTTTATTTTATGGACGTAAAAGGAGCACCACCGCAGCAGTTGGAGTGGGATCAAAAACTTTGGTGGGTACATGTGGAAGCCCTGGTGGCATTAGCAAAAGGCTATGCTTATACCGGTGATGAACGTTGCTCCACCTGGTTTGAAAAGCTGCATCAATATACCTGGGCGCATTTTAGAGACCCGGAATACGGCGAATGGTTTGGCTATTTAAACAGACAAGGGGCCGTTTTATCACCTGCCAAAGGCGGCAAATGGAAAGGCTGCTTCCATATTCCACGCAGCTTATACCAGGTATGGAAAACATTAGAAACAACAGGGCCGAACAAATAAGATGTTCGTAATTTAAAATTGCGAACGCATGGAAGGCGTACAACTAAGCAGTTGTTAACCAGAACATGCAGGTGGTAATTGTATGAAGCGATTTTTTCTCATATTTTTTGTGTGTTTTGCAGGGTATGGCAGCAAGGCCCAAACAACAATTACTACCGATGTTTTGGTGGTTGGCGGCGGTGTGGGCGGAACAGCCGCTGCTATTCAAAGTGCAAGGCTTGGTGTAAAGACGACGGTTGTGGAAAGTGGCCCCTGGTTAGGAGGGATGATTTCCGCTGCGGGTGTTACTGCTACCGATGGCAACCATAATCTCCCCTCGGGTTTATGGGCAGAATTCCGTAACCACTTATATAAAGTTTACGGTGGACCAAAGGCTGTTGCAACCGGCTGGGTAAGCAATACACAATTTGAACCGCATGTGGCGGATAGTATTTTTAAAAGGATAGCCGGTGATGAAAAGGCGCTGACAACATTGTTCAATCATTCATTTACCTCCCTTACTAAGACCGCAAACAGGATTGATGCTGTACGGTTTACCAGTAAAATCAATGGTGAAGCAACTACGGTAAAAGCAAGAGTTATTATTGACGCAACGGAGTTGGGCGATGTAATGAAAGCTGCCGGTGTTCCTTATGATTTGGGAATGGAAGCCGGTTCGATCACTGGAGAAAAAGTAGGCGTTGATAAAACAAACAATATTGTTCAAGACCTTACGTATGTAGCAATATTAAAAGATTATGGTGCAGGCACCGATCATACAATTAACAAACCGGCCAACTATACGCCTGGTGAATTCGATGGTTCCTGTACGGATTATTACAAAGACAAAACACGCAAGGCACCAACAGTAGATGGAAAACAAATGCTGGATTACGGCCGCCTTCCCAACAACAAATACATGCTTAACTGGCCGGGCTATGGCAATGATACCTACCTGAACGTAGTGGAGATGAATGAGGCTGGCCGTGATAAAGAATTGGAAAAAGCAAAAGAAACAACTTTGCGCTTTGTCTATTTTATTCAGAACCAGTTAGGGTTTAAACACCTTGGTTTAGCTAATGATGAATTCCCAACGGCAGATAAACTGGCCCTTATGCCTTACCACCGCGAAGGCAGGCGGGTGAAGGGCCTGGTTCGGTTCACCATGCGTAACATCGCGGAGCCATTCAGTTATGGTACACCGCTTTACCGTACCGGCATTTCAGTTGGCGATTATCCTATAGACCATCACCATAAAAAAAATCCGGCCGCACCACAGCACCTGGAATTTTATCCTATTCCATCTTACAATATTCCTCTTGGTGCACTGATCCCTCAAACTATCGATAATTTGATCATTGCCGAAAAAGGCATCTCTGTAAGCAACATCGTAAATGGTACTACCCGCTTACAACCTTGTGTATTATTAACCGGGCAGGCAGCAGGAACATTGGCTGCCTTATCATCAAAACAAAATATTGCTCCTAAAAAAATTCCTGTTCGTGCGGTACAAAATGAATTGTTGAAAGCGAAAGCTTACCTCATGCCTTATATAGATGTAACGCCTGAAAATCCACATTGGGAAGCGGTGCAAAAAATAGGGGCAACCGGTATTTTAAAAGGAACAGGTATTCCACATAAATGGGCGAATCAAACATGGTTTTATCCTGACTCGTTAGTTAATACCAAAGAATTGGTAAGCAGCCTGAATGAATTTAAAAAAGATGAGTACGTATTCGCTTCTCAAAACATAACCACAAACGACGTAGCAGCCTTACTGATAAAAATGCAGGCATGGAAGAATAAACAAGCTCTTTCACGCCAACAAATGATAGAATTTTTAAAAACAAACTGGCCTGTCTGGAGCTTAAAAAAATTCGACGTTGAACGGCCTGTCACACGCCTTGAATTAGCTGTTTTACTAAACAATACTATTGATCCATTCTCTATGAAAGCTGTGAACTATAATGGTGTTTTTGTGAACTAAACAAATTATTGTAAAAACGAAACTCAAAACAATGAGAAAGATTGCTTCTGTGCTGCTAGTGCTGCTGATAACTATTGCGCCGGCGTGGGCACAAACACAAAGGGTAAGCGGACGAGTATTAACCGTTAGCGGTAAACCTGTTGAGGGTGCCTCGGTGCAGGCCAAAGGTGTTAAAGCCGGAACTACCACCAACAGTAATGGCGAATTTTCTTTGACGGCTCCTGCTACTGCAACAATTGTTGTCAGCAGTGTGGGCTTCACCCCGCAGGAGGTGAAAGCTTCATCTGACGCTATGACCATCACCCTTGCTGAATCGAGCACCGGTCTGTCCGATGTTGTTGTTGTTGGTTATGGTACGCAACGCCGTGCCGCTGTAACCGGTTCTATAGTAAGTCTTCGTAACGAAGCATTGAACCGCAGGCAGGTTGCCAGTGCCAGCAATGTGTTACAGGGCATTGCCGCAGGTGTAACCGTACAACAGCAAAGTGGCAAGCCCGGAGCAGATGGCGCTTCTATTCGCATACGTGGCAACAGCTCCATTTTTGCGGGCTCCGATCCCCTGATTGTAGTAGATGGTGTAGTGGTTTCTTCCATTGATAATATTGACCCGAACGCTATTGAAAGCATCTCTATTTTGAAAGATGCCGCTTCCACTGCAATTTATGGTTCCCGTGCATCCAATGGCGTAGTGTTGGTTAGAACAAAAAGGGCTAATGAAAAAGGTTTAAAAGTGGCATATAATGCCTTCTTCTCCAAACAACAAGCTACGGCTATACCCAAAAGAGTTTCGGCTATTGAGCATATGGAGTTAAGTAATGTAGCCGAACGCAACCGTACCGGCAACCCTGCCTCTTTTCTTTATGCACAAGCGTTGATTGACAGATACAAGTCAACACCTGCTAACAATCTTGATGTAATTGATACGGATTGGCTTGACCTCCTGCTGACCAATAACGGCTTGCTGCAAAACCATAATGTGCAATTAATTTCCGGGGGCGACAGGGTGAACGTATTTACATCCGTAACCTACTTAAAGCAGCAGGGACTTATTCAAAACAACAGTTTTGAAAAGTATGATATCCGCTTTAATCCGGATTTTAAAATAAGCGATAAGCTAACGGTAAGCGGTGTATTTAATTATAACAACAGCACCACAATTAACCCCTCCACCGGCAGTGCTGAATTTATCATTCGCCAGGCAATTGGTTTACCCGCAATTGGCGGGGGTAAGTATGGAGATGGCATGTATGGTACGGCCGGACAAACTAACAACCGTAACCCGCTGGCGATGGCCGAAGCCGCAGGTACCTCTGTAGCCAACGCCAATACATTTTTGACCCGTGCCGGCTTTACGTACAGGCCTATAAAAAACATTGAAGTAGAAGGCTACTGGGCCCGTGAACTAAGAACACCTACTACAAAAACTTTTATAAAGAATGTTGATATTTATCAGCCAAACCTCGTTACAAAGGGCTATGATAAGATAGGGGTTTGGCCGGGCAGCACTTCATTGGGCCAGGCTGCTTTCAATAACGTTTACAGAACTTATCTTGGGCAGGTAACCTATAATGGCCGTGCCGGCGATCACGGTTTTAAGGTCTTAGCAGGCGGCCAGCAGGAGCTTTTCCAAAACTCGTTTTTCAGTGCTTCACGCACAGGGTTTATAAATCCTAACCAGCCGCAATTAAACTTAGGAAGCGGCCTGCGTGACAACAATGCCGGCAATTCAGAATTGGCATTGGCAGGTTTTTTCAGCCGTATAAATTACAGTTTTCGTGAACGGTATTTTTTAGAATTAAATGGCCGTTACGATGCTTCTTCCCGTTTTTCGCAGGCATTGGATAACCAATGGGGTTTCTTTCCATCGGCTTCAGCGGGATGGTTGATCAGCAGGGAGAACTTTTTTCAAGGAGCAAGCCGTCTTGTAAATTATGCAAAGATCAGGGGCTCCATAGGTTCTCTCGGCAATCAGAACTTCGGCAGCTTTTATCCGTTTGATGCATTTTACGGAGCAGCTACTTATAGCAATCCTACAAATGGTACCAACACATATTTCAACAATGCTACTACACTGGGGTATGCCTTATTAGAATTTGCCAATCCTGCAATAAAATGGGAACGTTCAAAACAATGGAACGTTGGTGTTGATTTGGGTATAGGAAAAAATGTTAACGTTACGGCAGATTATTATGTTCGAAGCATCAGCGATATGATCATCCGTTTACCGCTCACACAGTTCACCGGCATGATTGGCGGCGACCCGTTTGTGAATGTGGGCAGCATGGAAAACCGTGGCTGGGAACTCTCAGTAAACTATAAAAAGCATTTCGGAAAGTTGGGTGTTGACGTTACGGGAATTGTACAGGATGTAAAGAATAAGGTCACTGACTTAGGCACCCGTCCGCTAATTGATGAAGGGGCCGAAAGAATACAGCCCGGGTACGCAGCACGCTCGTTTTATGGATACAAGGCCATCGGCTATTTTCAGGATACAACGGAAATTAAAACCTCGCCCGTGCAATTTGGTACGGCGTATAGCACCAACCCCGCTGCCGGTCCAAAACCAGGTGACGTTAAGTATGCCGACATCAGCGGAGCAGCAGGTAAACCGGATGGCAAAATTGATGCCTTCGACAGAACGTTTATTGGAAATAAATTCCCTCGTTACGAATACAGTTTGAACTTAAACCTTTCATATGCCGGTTTTGACTTAAATGTGTTTGGACAGGGGGTAGGAAAACGTGATAATTATTTAAGTGGTACCGGCGCCGTGCCTTTCGTAAGCACTGATTTTGCTGCTTCTTTGCTGGAACTTCATAAAGATTACTGGACACCAACAAATACCGATGCACTTTTCCCAAGGCTGCTTCCTGCAGGTTCCGGTGGAAACAATTACGTTGTTTCCGATAAATACATCCGTAGTGCTTCTTACTTCCGTATTAAGAATCTGAGCCTGGGTTATACCATTCCCGAATCGGTGATGAGGAGAGTAAAGATTGCTTCGGCCCGTATTTTTGTAAGTGGCTCTAACCTGGTTACGTTCACTCAAAGCTGGAATGGTTTTGATCCCGAGATCAACAATGCAAATGGAGAGTTTTATCCGCTCATGCGCACCTACACCGCCGGTATCAACGTGAATTTTTAATTAATGCTAAAATGAATCTTATCATGAAAAATATATTGATAGCAGGAATAGCAGCCGTTGCTTTGCTTAGTGGCTGTAAAAAGTTCCTGGATAGAAAGCCACTGGATCAATCAGCTACCACTACCTTCTTAAGCAATGCGGAAGAAATGGAATTGGGATTAAATGGGGTGTATGCCGCTGCGTTCTGGCAAATCGCCAACAATACGCCTTTGCTATGGGCTATTGAATCTACTACCGATCTCGGCTTGCGTCGCACCGGTAATGCCGACGACCAGATTGCGATGGGTGATGCAGGTCCGTTTTTAATTTCCAATTCAGTCACAGTAACTGCCTGGCAGCAGGAGTACCGTTTGGTTGGCCGTGCTAACCAGCAAATAGCAGGTATGGCTAATGGTCAGGGTGCTGTGGCGCCAACTATATTTGGACGCATTAAAGCAGAGGCCCTCGTGCTTCGCGCCTGGGCATATTTTCATTTAATGTCGCAGTTTGGCGATGTGCCTTATTACCGCCAACCGCTTACCATTGATCAGGCTTTTACACTGGCCCGAACACCGGTTGCCACTATTGTTGCCGATCTGTACAAAGACCTTGATGAAGCCGTTGTTGCTTTTGACGCGGCAGGTACGCAGGCCGTGCAGGCTATGGGGAGAGTAAACAAAGGCGTTGCTTTGGGATTGAAAGCGAAATTAGCGATGCTGATAAAAGATTATGCAACCGCAGCCGCTGCGACAAAAGCGGTAATTGATGGTGCCAGCTATGGATTAAACCCACGCTATACGGATTTATTTTTATTAGCTGGACAACAAGCTAATGCGAACAGGGAAATTATGTTTAACCAAACCTACCCGACTGATGTATTGGACCCGCAAAATTGGTTAGCGGTCATCACTATTCCACGCCAGGTAGGCACCTCACAGAGTTCCCATTTTCCAACACAGCAATTGGTGGATAAATTTGAAGGAAAAGATGGCTTGCGCATCGACCAATCAGCCGTTTATGATCCGGCAAACCCTTCAAGAAACCGTGATAACCGTTTACGTTGGACGTTATATATGCAGGGAGATACGATGGTACACATGACCGCAAAGGCGCCATCGCTTCCGTATGTACAACCAAAAGAGCGAACCATCTTCAATATTTACAGCAATACTGTTTTTAAATGGAACTGGAATACGAATCAGTATGACAGTCGTCCGGGTAATATTGACTGGATTGGATATTTAACTTCGCCATGGTTTGCCGGTGCTACCGGTTCGTCGGGTGGTGTAGGGTATGTATGGAGAAAATACGTTGACAGCACACAGTATTCGTGGGAAACCAAGACCGGCTATATTTTGATGCGCTATGCAGAAATTTTGCTGATGTACGCGGAAGCAAAAATTGAGTTGAACCAGATTGACGGCACTGTTACCAATGCAATAAATTTAGTAAGGGCAAGAGCCGGGCAGCCTGCTGCTGCAGCAGGTTCGCAGTCGCAAATGCGGCAACTTGTTAGACGGGAAAGAGCCGTGGAATTTGCCGCAGAAGGTTTACGGTTGTACGATCTGCGGCGTTGGGATTTAGTAGTGCAGGCAATGAATATGCCGGTGATTGGTGCAGCCAGACTACAGACTGATGTACCGGCAACTCCCGTGTTTGACGCTAATGATATTCCTGATTACAGTGGCAGTATTTCCAAGCGGATTAATACCCGCCAGCAAACAAGGCTGAATACAGCCAAGCATAAATTATGGCCTATTCCGCAGGGGGAGATTGATAAGGACCCGGCCCTGAAACAGAACGACGGTTGGCAATAACTTTTTTAATCCTAAAGAGGCGCCGTAACGGCGCCTTTTTCTTTTATGCAAAGAGATCAAAGCTTAGATGCCTTACGTGGTTTTGCTATTTTAACAATGGTGCTTTCTGGCAGCATAGCTTACAGCGATGTATTGCCTGCCTGGATGTACCATGCGCAGGTACCGCCCCCACTGCATAAGTTCATTCCCACACTACCAGGCATCACCTGGGTTGATTTAGTGTTTCCTTTCTTTTTATTCAGCATGGGAGCCGCCATACCCCTGTCGTTATCAAGGTTGGAAAAAGAAGGTGCACCTTTTTGGAAGGTGCTGTGGATAGCTGCGCGGCGGTATGTACTACTTACTTTTTTTGCTCTTTTCATTTATCACATGCGGGCCTGGGTGATTGCAGAAAACCCTACCGCAGTGGCCTATCTTTTATCAATATTTGGCTTTGTTTTATTGTTCTTCCAGTTTTATAATTACAAGGGCGAACGGTATAAAACTTTATTTGCCGGGTTAAAGATTTTCGCCTTTGCAATAGCCCTGTTTCTCTTGTACAAACTGCCGTTTAATAATGGCAACGGATTTTTATTATCGAAAAGCGACATCATTATCCTGGTGCTGGCGAATATTGCTTTCTTCGGAACTATCGTTTGGTGGCTCACAAGAAAACAACCACTAACAAGAATTGGATTATTGGCTTTCGTCATGGCTGTTTTTTTAGGCAGTAAAGAAAATGGTAGCTGGAATGAATTGTTTTATAATTATACACCATTGCCATGGATGTATAAGTTTTATTACCTCAAGTATCTATTCATTATTATTCCGGGAACGATAGCAGGAGAATGGCTGATGGAGGCGTCACAGAGTTCCGCAAAGTCAGGTAAGTCAAATGAACAAAGTAGACCATTGTTGTTAGTTGTATCAGCGTTATCGTTTGCCATTGTTTGGTGCAATGTGGCCCTGTTGTTTAGCCGTTTGTTAGTACTGAATCTGGTTTTGACAGTGGCTTTGTGCATAACCATGCATGTATTGCTAAAGAGAGCAGCATCACAACACAACCAGCTCAAAAAATTTTGGAGTGCTGGATTTTACCTGGTGCTTTTAGGTTTGTTTTTCGAGGCTTATGAAGGCGGTATAAAAAAAGACGCCTCTACTTACAGCTATTATTTTGTTACGTCGGGCCTGGCTTTTTTTATGCTGATCGGCTTTTACTGTTTGCAATTAAGCAGGGTAGGTGCGTCGATTACAGGCTACTTAAGCTTAAATGGGCGTAACCCGATGGTGGCTTATGTGGCGGGAAGTTTAGTGTTGCTACCCCTTTTGCATTTAACAGGTGCCATAAAGGTTTTTGACAGCATGACCGGCAATGCCTGGATTGGATTCCTCAGAGGTGTATTGTTTACCGGCATTGTTTCTTTGGTCACCATACTTTTTACGAAGAAGGGTTGGTTTTGGAAGACGTAAGGGGCTGCTATTCTACAACAAAATACTCCAGCTTGCCACCCTGCAACAATTGCTTATGCGTAATGGAGATTTCCATTTTTTTTCCATTTAATTCAACCCGCTTTATTCCTTTACCACTGCCCCCTGATTTAGTGACCTTGATAGAAAGGTGTTGACCGTTTGGGAGTTGCACATATGCTTCATCTACTAACGGATACCCGAATACATATTCACCGCTGGCGGGATTCATAGGGTACATCCCCAATGCTGTCCATACCAGCCAGGCACTCATTTGCCCGCAATCATCGTTGCCGCTTAGTCCATCGGGGCCTAACTTATACATGCTATCTACAACAGCTATAATTTGAGCGGCTGCTTTTTGAGGATAGCCTAAGGCAGTGTACATGTAAATAATATGATGACTGGGTTCGTTGCCATGGGCATATTGGCCAATCAAACCACTGACATCAGCAGAAACATTTTCGCCATGCAGCTCAGAGGTGGTTGAGAAAAGGGTATCAAGCTTTGCAACTAATGCCTCTTTCCCTCCATATAATTTGGCTAGCCCTTGCACATCATGCGGTACAAAAAAGGAATGTTGCCAGGCCGTTCCTTCTACATATTGTCCTTCAAACCCATGTTCGGAAAGAAGCGGATCAAAAGGCACAATAAATTTTCCTGTGCTGTCTTTAGCCCGCATAAAGCCGGTTTGTACATCAAACAATTTTTGATAACCAAGGCTTCGTTTGGTGAAGGTTTGATAGTCCTTCATCCTGCCCAACTTCTTAGCTACTTGCGCTATGCACCAGTCATCAAAGGCATATTCCAGTGTGATGGTAACACTCCAGCCATGCCTGTCCTGGGGCAGGTAGCCAAAGCGAATATAATCCTGTGTGCCACGCTGCTTTTGAGCCGCGCTCTTCAGCATGGCCCTGTAAGCTTTCTCTGCATTAAACCCTTTTATGCCTTTCAAAATGGCATCGGCTAGAACAGGAATGGCATGATAGCCCGTCATCGTATTCGTTTCCCAGGTGCTTAGATCCCAAACAGGTAATAAACCATTATTGTCATAAAAACTTAGCAGGCTGTTAAGCATGTCGGGCAGGCGCTCCGCCTGTGTAATAGTGAACAACGGATGCAGTGCACGAAAGGTGTCCCACAAGGAAAATACAGTGTACTTTTTTCCATTGCTATTATGTATCGTACTATCCTGGTTGCGATAGCTTCCATCTTTATCGGAATAAACAACAGGAGC
>DASQMG010000501.1:0-3534 GCA_035645595.1 Flavisolibacter sp.
TACAGGCACTACTTCATCTGTAAACCTTCCTTCATTCCATGCCGCCTGACTACGCTGGTAACTTTCTATAGCAAAAGCATCTTGCTCCCCACGGCTAACCATATTTTCAGCAGCAGTAATATCTGCCGCACAACCCATAGCAAAATTGCTATAGCAATCGGTTAAGCCATCTTTTTGCAAACCATCAATTAGCTGGGCTTCGCCATATTTGTTTCCCCATCGCATATTGGGAACATAAAACGGCACTGCACTCATATTTTCCATACCACCGGCAACAACAACATCAGCATCACCAAGCAAAATACTTTGTGCGCCTTGTGCAATAGCCTTCATGCCGCTGGCACATACTTTATTAACCGTTGTGCAAATTACCTTATCGGGGAGACCGGCGGCTCTGGCAGCCTGTCGCGCAGGCGCCTGACCAACGTTAGCTTGTATAACACAACCCATCAGGACCTCATCCACATCATCAGGGCTTACCCCGGCTTTTTGCAAGGCCGCTTTTATGGCGGTAGCGCCCAACTGGGGCGCCGGAACATCTTTTAAACTACCACCAAAAGAACCCAGTGGCGTACGTACAGCGGAAACGATATAAACTGTTTTATTCATATAGCTTTTTTAGCGCCGCAAAGATAAGACGGAGTTGGTAGTTTAGCGTGGGGTGCCTATCGTTACTTGGCTCCTTATACCAATATCAATTTATCTATTCCATATTCAGGTGTTGAATATTCCACTCCTACCTTCGCTTTTATGCCTAAGTCTTTTCTTACCGCAGAATGGAAATATCTTTTAATGGCGAACTATGCGATCAGCCCGTCGATTCTTCAGCCCTACCTGCCGTTCAAAACCGAGCTAGATCCATTTAATGAAGTTCATTACATCAGCCTCGTTGGCTTTTTATTCGACAACGTAAAAGTTAAGGGGCTCTCCTTCCCTTTTCATCGAAGGTTTGAGGAAGTTAATCTAAGGTTTTACGTTCGTTATAAAGAAGCGGGTGCCTGGAAAAGAGGTGTTGTTTTTTTAAAAGAGATTGTACCAAGACAAATGATTTCGCTTATTGCCAATACACTTTATGGCGAAGCCTACTGTACTCATGCCATGAACCATTCCATTGAAAAAAATAATGATGAACTACACGTTTGTTACCAATGGAAAGTTGACAGCGAGTGGAACTTTTTGAAAGCATCAGCTGATAGTGCCGCTAAGCCAATACTGCAAGGTTCTGAAGAAGAATTCATTGCCGAACATTATTGGGGCTATACATTTATCAACGAAAAATGCAGCGGCACTTACCAGGTTGCGCATCCACGGTGGAATATTCATAAAGTAAACAGCTATGAAATAAATTGCAGCGCCGAAAAACTATACGGGCCTGCGTTTTCGGAAGCCCTTCAGCACCAACCACGGTCTGTTTTTTTGGCGGAGGGTTCTGCCATCAGTGTAATGAAAGGCTCAAAGATTTTTGCAACTGCCTAAAAACTAAACAGCATTGAAGCATTTTACCCTCGTAATCATTGGCGGCGGTCCTATCGGTCTGGCCTGTGCACTACAGGCAAAGAAACAGGGGATTGATTATTTAATACTGGAAAAAGGTGCACTTGCCAATTCCATTTACCACTACCCTGTAAACATGACGTTCTTTTCTACCTCGGAAAGATTGGAAATTGGAGGCGTGCCGTTCGTTACGAATCTTCCAAAACCAAAAAGAGCCGAAGCATTGGAATATTATAGAAGAGTAACACAGGATAATCATGTATCCATACATCTGTTTGAGGAAGTTGTTGAGGTAAGAAACAATGTTAGCGGTGATTCACGGCAAGCTGCATTTACTGTCGCAACAAATAAAACCACGTACACAGCCATTAACATTATTGTTGCTACCGGCTTTTATGATATTCCGTACCTCCTGAATATTCCGGGTGAAGATTTACCGAAGGTGAGGCATTACTATGATGATCCGCATTATTATGCTTTTCAGAAAGTAGTGGTCGTAGGTGCCCAAAATTCAGCAGTAGATGCAGCTTTGGAAACCTGGCGCAAAGGTGCCGAAGTAACGATGATCATTCGTGGTTCCGAACTTGGACAGCGGGTTAAATATTGGGTGAAGCCGGATATAGAAAACCGAATAGAAGAAGGGTCAATTAAAGCGCATTTTAATTCCTATTTAAAAGGAATAAGTAAGAATGAAGTGGTAGTTGATACACCTGGCGGAGAAATAACAATACAAAATGACTGGGTGCTTTTACTGACCGGTTACCAGCCAAACCTTACTTTTTTAGAAAAAATGGGAATACAACTGAGTGACGATGCTATAAGAAAACCTGCATATGATGAAGAAACACATCAAACAAATATTGTAGGAATTTACCTGGCAGGAGTGATTTGCGGCGGTATGAATACGCACCGCCTTTTTATAGAAAACTCACGGGAACATGCGGAAAAAATAATAGCACACATCAAAGCGAAAAACTTAAGCTGATGCCGTATTGAGCCTGATGATCTTCAACTTGTTGAATAGCACAATGATCGGGTAAACCGGATCGAATTCTCCGCGCTTAGCTGCAAAGTTTCCACGGCTGGGAAACTTGTGGTGGTTATTATGATACCCCTCGCCCAACATTAATAAATCTACTTTAAAAAGGTTTTTGGAAGTGTTATCCGTCTCAAAATTTACTTCACCATATTTATGAGCGAACCAATTGATGATCATACCATGAATAGGCCCCATTAAAATATGAACAGGAATTAATAAATACCACCAGGCTGATGGGGCAAAAACTACATAAAACCAGGTGTAGGCCGCCGACCATAATATGCGTGAATACCAGGTGTTTCCCCAGCGGTCAAGCCAATTGTATTCGGGTGTATTTTTTGAGAACCGCTCTTCAACCTGCACTTTATTTTTCTTAATCATTACATAGGTATAAGACGTACGCCACATCATCTTCAATACACTTTTGTCAAATGAAGGCGAATGAGGGTCCAGCTCCGTATCGGTATATGCATGGTGCATACGGTGCAAAATACCATATACTCTTGGGCTCATGTACGATGAACCCTGAGTGATGTAAGAATAAATGAAAAAGAAATTTTCCCAGGCTTTGCTCATGGTAAAAGCCCTGTGTGCGGAGTACCTGTGGTGGAAAAAAGTTTGTGCAAAGAGAGATAAGTACCAATGCAAAACAAAGAAGATGAGAATCGCTGCCATAAAAGAATATTACCGTATCTACAAAATAAAGATTGCTGTCACTTTTTATTCCCAATCACACTTTAGTCCGGTCTTTTAAGTAGAAACAAAAATAATCCAAAGCAACTATAGTTACGCTGCTCTATTAACTAAGCCTTTATTGTTAGTTATTAATCTTCGGCCTTGTTGCTCACCAACGAAAGTTTAGCGAACTCGGTTCCACTGAAAATTTTTGCAAGACTAATATTCTGAGACTTACTATATTCCGCTAAATGTGTTTGTGTTACAATACGCCAAAAGTTTTTTCCTTTCAACTCTGTGTAATCTCTGCCCTGTACAATTAATCC
>DASQMG010000502.1:0-3304 GCA_035645595.1 Flavisolibacter sp.
TTAAGAGCCCTAATGAAAATTGAAAGTTGGAAACTCATTGCGCAAGCGGGCGATGGAGAACAACAACTACGGCTTGTAGAAAAGCTTTTGAAAGATTCACTGCTAACCCCCATTTCCTTTCAAACCATTTTGCACAAAGAAGGGTTTTTTCTATCCAATTTAGATAATTAAAAATACACTTAAATAAAAAGACCACTTTAAAGTGGTCTTTTTATTTATAGTCAGATCATTTGGAATTACGCTGCAACTGCTTTTCTTGTTTTCTTAGCCGCTTTAATTTCTATAACTTCTTCAAGGATCTCTTCCTCGCTCTTCTTAAAATTGAACGCCTGCCATACATGGTCTAAAGAAACGAGCTCAATGGTTTCATAGTTCATAACATGCAGACGCGTCCAGCTGCTATCACGATTTAAGTCGGTACTAATTTTAGATGCTACTTTAGGATGGGCTACCCAAAGTTTCGAATCGGCCTTAAGTGCAGGCATTATATCACTCAGTATGCTGTTTAATTGCACTTCGCTAACGGCGAAGATTAAGGCAAAGTCAATTTTTCGTGTACGTAGTAAGGGGGTTAAGTTTTTAGCGAAGGAAAGCTTGGCAAATTGTTTTTCTATGGATGAGGGTAATCCCTGGATTAAGATGTTCTTTTCGTTTTTAAGATTTAGTTTGTCTAAGATTGTTTGGGACATACTATGTTTTATTGTTTAAAAATCAAATAGAATCTAACGGTGCAAAGAACTTTATTAGTACCAAATGCCCGGCAAAAGTACGGCATTCAGCTCCACTTTCCAAGCTTTTTTAAATGAAAAATCCCGCCGGTATTGGTTTTGGCGGGATTCTCAGCTATAAAATTACGTTACCGGCTTCCCACGGGCTTATAATATTGCAGCGCTTCATCCATATATTTCTGTAATTGTTCTATCCTCCTACCTTCAGTTGGGTGGGTGCTCAAAAATTCGGGAGGTTTTTGGCCGCTGCTTGCTGCCTCCATCCTTTGCCAAAGGGCAATTGCCTCCCGAGGGTTATATCCTGCTAAAGCAGCGAAGATTAAACCGTAGCGATCAGCCTCTAATTCCTGCTTTCGCGAAAAAGGCAATAACACGCCAACTTGAGCACCGATCCCAAAAGCCTGCATAAAAATATTTTGGGTAGCAGCTGGTTTATTTGCTAGCGCAACGGAAAGCCCGGTTTGCAGACCTTGGGCTGCCATACCCTGACTCATACGCTCGTTTCCATGTGCAAGAACTGCATGTGCAATTTCATGACCTAAAACAGCTGCCAATGCCGCTTCGTTTTTTGTAATGGGGAGCAAACCAGTATAAACAACCACTTTACCACCCGGCATTGCCCATGCATTAGCTGCGTTGTCTGCAACTAAATTAAATTGCCAGTTGTACCCTTCCAGGGCTTCCGCCTGTCCTTTCGATTGAAAATACTGCCGTATGCCGTTTGCAATTCGGGTTCCGATACGGCGTACCATCTCTGCATCGCGGTCCTGGGATGCATTAACTACTTTATTTTCACTTAAAAACTGCTGATATTGCGTAGTGGCCATTGATTGCAGTTCCTGCTCAGACACCAGCTTTAGTTGATTTCTACCGGTGATAGCATTTGTAGAACAAGCTATAAAGGACGCTGCTACAAAAGATAGGGCAATGATTCTTCGTACCATATTGTTGAGATTTAGGGTAAAGATTTCAATGATTATACCAAAAGGATATAACGTCGTGCCAAAGCGTTGTGGGAAGCTTATAAGGTATGCTCTACTCTTTCTTGCCTTTTTTTCTATCGCGGTATTTTAAAATAGGCATTTTGGTTTCACTGCCGTTAAGTAAACGACCAATGTTTTTTTGATGTGTAAGCAAAACCATCAAAGCGACAGTTATGGCAAAAACACGGTAGAGCTTTTCGGGCTCGTTAAAAATGAAGAGTATAAAAACCGGGAAAGCAATACTCGCAAGGATTGAGCTAAGTGACACCCAACGGGTTAGGTACAAAACCAAAGCAAAAATACCAACGCAGCACAGTGCAACATTAGGCTGAATACCAAGCACCATTCCAAATAAAGTAGCTACTCCTTTACCACCTCTGAACTCAGCCCAGACGGGAAAGATATGTCCTAAGACGGCCGCAAGTCCAAGACCTAACTGTATGTTAGTTAGAAAAAAATCACTGTGGGTTTGATAAGGAAGGAAAAAAGCGAGTTTTACTGCGACAAGAGCCTTTAGCAAATCTACGATCATCACAAATGTTCCCCACTTTGGGCCAAGAACTCTGTATGTATTGGTAGCTCCTGAATTTCCGCTGCCATAATCGCGAATATCAATACCAAAAAAGAACCTACTCGTCCACACCGCTGTTGGGACACTTCCAATCAAATAAGCCAAAATAATCAGGAAAACTTCGTTCATAGACGTGCCAAATATTGGGCGGCAAAGATAAGCCAACCGGCTAAAATCTTCAAGTTAAATTAACTTTCACATCATCTTAAATTAATGAATAGCAACGAAACCCAACCTGTTTTGTCCATCTTCTTCTGGAGACTTAAGTTTTGACTTAGACAAGCTGTTATAATATCGTTTTCGTCTGCAGCCAACAGGCCGCTCAACAAAAGTAGCCCATCTGGCTTTAAAGATCTTTTTAAATCGGGCATGTATTCCATTAGCACGTTACGATTAATGTTAGCTAGTATAACATCAAACTGAATCTTGGGCAGGGCCGTTGAAAGCTGTACATCCACGTCTTTACATTCATTTTTTTGAAAATTTTCCTTTGCATTTTCAATACTCCATTCATCAATGTCAATTGCTTTAACAGTTGCTGCACCAAGCTTCTGAGCAAGGATGGATAGGATGCCCGTACCAGTGCCGAAATCGAAAACAGACTTATTAATGAAATTGATAGTACGCATTTGCTCAATCATCATACAGGTTGTTGCATGATGACCAGTACCGAAACTCATCTTTGGGGTAATAATGATTTCATGTTTAACACTTGTGATAGGTTCATGAAAGTGAGCCCGCACTGCGCAAAAATCACTTACTACAACAGGATTAAAGTTTTGTTCCCATACTGCATTCCAGTTTTGTTCTTCGACCTCAGTAATTTGGTGCCCATAACTTTCGACAAGTTTCAGTATTTCACCCTCTAAAAAGCTATCGTGTAAAAAATACGCCAACAGCTTTTCATCCGTTTGTTCAAAGCCCGTTGCGCCATAATCGTCAAATAAAGCAATTAACTCTTCCTGTTGATATTCGCTGGCAGCTATTTCGATCCTGATATGTTTCATGGCATAAAAATAAAA
>DASQMG010000503.1:0-5415 GCA_035645595.1 Flavisolibacter sp.
TTCGATGCATAATACCCTTCAGCTACCATGTTCAATTCAAGTTGCGCCGATTGAACCGTATAGCCTTTGCCAATCATATTACCAAATGTGCGGTTACGGCTGTAGAGCGAATAACAGGTAACTAACAAATCGCCGAGGTAAACAGAGGCGGCATAATTCATATCTTTTTTTGTTGTGGTAGTGGCTGCTTTTTGGTGTTCACCCACTACAATATGCTTTACCCCAACCTTGCGCAGAAACCCGGCCATTTCATCGGCAGCATTTGCAATATAAACGCTTAGGAAATTATCACCATAATCCAACCCATGCGCAATGCCTGCTCCAAGGGCATAAATGTTTTTTAGTACGGCTGCATATTGCACACCCAAAATATCAGGGTTTACAATGGTGTTAATGTAAGGGGCTTTAAAGCATTGGGCAATTTCTTCAGCCATACTTTCGTCCACACCCGAAAAAGTAAGGTAAGAGAGCTTTTCCGATGCCACTTCTTCTGCATGGCAAGGGCCTAAAACCGCGAAATAATTTTCCAAAGGAACACCAAAATTGTGGTGCAAATAATCGTTCAGTAAAATGTCCTTATCAGGAACAAGACCCTTAATTGCGGAGAGTATTTTTTTATCTTTTAATGATTCCCTGCTGATGTTTTCCAATACCCCCTGGATGTAAGCCGAGGGAACAGCTATCACCAGTAAATCAGACTCATTGACTACCGTTTGCACATCATTGCTCATTTTCAGCAGGGCCACATCAAAATAAGCGGAATGCAAATAATTAGGGTTATGGTGGCGGCGTGTAATGTAATCAATGGAACTATTGTTGCGTATCCACCAGTTAACCGGGCGGCCACCATCGGTAATGATTTTTACCAATGCGGTGGCCCAACTTCCATTGCCTATCACACCTATTTTAAATGCCATGTCATTTAGTTTCGAATAACTTTTCTTTTGCTACTATGGTAATTTTTTTCCCGTTTTTAAGTGTTTTACTAACTACACCATAGGGTCCCGTAACCACTAGCTCGCCTTCTTTTAAGCCACTCAAAATTTCAAAATAATAAATGTCCTGTATGCCGGTTGTTACCACCCGCCGTTCAACCGTATCTCCCCTGCTTACAAAAACAATTTCTTCTAATTCATCACTGGTAGTTTCCTCTACCATAACATTCTCTTCTTTAGCCTTGGCCTTATCCTTGTCTTCGGTATCGTCTTCGCTGCCTTTTGACTTTGATACCACAGCGCCGACCGGGATGCTTAAAACCGCTTCACGTCTTTTCGTTTTTATATCAGCCCTTGCATTCATGCCAGTGCGAAATGGAAGACTTTTTCTCTTGGTGCTATCAAACAGATCGGCGTAAGAGGCCCTGTCTAATTTTATATGCACTTCGTAAGCCGTTACATCATTCGACATAAAAGACTGCGCATCTTTTTTTGTGCCCCCATTGCCGATGCTTGTAACAATTCCCCTGAATTTCCGCTTGTTGTATGCTTCTACTTCCACATCGGCCGAATCGCCAATGCTTACTTTAATGATATTGTTTTCATTCACATCTACCCGCACTTCAATATTGTTCATATCGGCAATGCGCATCAGCTCAGAGCCGGGCATTTGCATGGTGCCAATGCGTTCGCCTTTCTTAATATTCAATCCTAACACCGTACCGCTGATTGGTGCTGTAATTGTTGCCGATGAAGCAGCAGGAGTTACCCGGGGCTGGCTCATTCCCTGCACCAGGCCTTCAAAACCCGGAGGAATATTTGGCATCGAGATCCGTTGCGGCGCAGAACCGGATCTATCACCCCGTATGAAAGCAAGCACCTTGCCTTTTGCTACCGTATCCCCTTCCTGCACATTCAGGGTTATTACCTCGCCCGATATAGGTGAACCAACTTTTATCTCTGTCTCCGGATAAACCTTGCCGCTTGCTGTAACGGTTTCTATAATGGTTCGCTTCTTTACGGCTTCAGCTGTTACTTTACTGCCCTCATCGCCTTTGCCGGTAACTGCTTTTATAATTAATAAAATAGCTACCAAACCAACTAATGAAAGAAGTATCCATTTCAATGTTTTATTCATAACAATAACGACTTTGATGGTGCTGTATGCAACGGCATAAAAATAGGCATTGCCTATGCTTCCAATGCATTTTTTAAATCCTGTATTAAATACTGCGGGTCTTCCAGGCCGGTATAAATTCTTATGTATTGATGTTCAATCCGGGCGGCATCAAAATCCTTAGGTTGAATACCAGCACACTTTGGAATGATCAGTGACTCATGTCCGCCCCAACTTACCGCCATCATAAAATGTTTAAGTGCCTCGCAAAATTTTGTAATGCTTTCCATTGTTCCGTTTTTTAGCGTGATAGTAAATAACCCGCAGGCACCGCTCATTTGCCGTTTAGCTAAGTTGTATTGCGGGAACGACTCATCAAATGGAAAGATAATTTGATCAATTCGCGGATGTGTTTTTAAGAAACTAACCACTTCTCTTGTTGTATCGGTGATTCTTTCTAATCGCATGGGCAAAGTACGCAACCCTCTTATCAATAACCAGGCATTGAATGGTTGAATACCACTTCCCACCGCCAGGTATTCGGTGTCAAAAATTCTCTTTATCATCTGGCGGGAACCGGATAACACGCCACCTAAAGTATCGCTATGACCGCCAATGTATTTGGTAGCGGTTTGCATGCTTAAATCAATGCCCATCTCTACCGGACGCTGGTACAGCGGTGTGCAATAGCTGTTGTCCATTAAAGTGATGATATTATGCTTTTTAGCAAACGCAACTACTTCCCCTAGCGGTTGTAATTCAAAGGTCCATGAGTTAGGCGATTCCAAGTACATGAAGGAAGTATTCGGCTGCAAGGCAGCTTCAAAATTCCTGATATCCCTTCCATCAATATAGGTTGTTGCAATATCAAAGCGTTGAAGGATATTGTCAAATGTTCGCTGCGCCCATGTATAGGGAGCCCGTACAGAGATGATATGATCGCCACTTTTTACATTAGCCAGCACCGCAGCAAAGATGGCGGCAGCGCCATTATTAAATACAAGGCAATCTTCTGCCCCATCAAGCGCCGCTAATTTTTTGCGCAGAATATCAACCGTAGGATTTAACCCCCGGCTGTATAAGTAACCGCCCATCTCATCTTCAAAAGCTTTGTGCAGGTCTTCTACCTTCTTAAAGGCAAAATTTGAGGTTTGAATAATGGGTGGCGCAATGGCATTAAAATAATGTTCCCGGTCTTCGCCGAGTTCATTAATGATATATGAGATATCAATAGGTCCGTTCATCAGTCTTTTTTTTCATAGAGGTTACGAGGAAATACAATAAAAGAAAACCGGCAAAAACACCGGTGGCAATCCCGGCCAGTTTAGGCGTATCAAACGCAATAGAAATTCCTACAAAAATATACGCCGCAATAAAAATAAGCGGCAGTAAAGGATAAAGTTTCATTTTATAAATACCTGTTCCGTCTAAATGCTTTGTGCGTTTACGTAAAATAAAAATGGTTGCTGCCGATGTAGCCATACCAATAGAATCTAAAAATATAGTGAAGCTTAAAATTTTATTGAAGCTGTCCATGAAGAAAAGCACAACGATTCCAATTACGGCAAAGGCAGTTAAGCCAACAGTCAGCACGTCACGCTTTTCGTTTTTTTTGCTAAAGGCGGCAGGTAAAATTCCATCCTTACTCATCGCATACATTACTCTTGGGTTACTTAACAACAGCACGTTTACATACGCCAAAACCGCAACAAATAAAAGAATGGAGGCCACGGTTCTCCCGGTTGGTCCAAACATTTTTTCCGCTACAATAGATGCGATGCCACGGGAAGTTTTCAAGTCTTCAAAACCAATGGCATTGTAATACGCATAGCTAACTAAAAGGTATAAGGTGATGATGATCAAAATACCAATAAAAATTCCTCTTGGTATGGTCTTTCGCGGCTGGTGTACTTCATCGCCAAAGTTGATGGTTTGCTGGTAACCGCCATATGTAAAGGAAACGGCAATCAGGATTAATCCAAAGGATTTGATGTTATCCATTGCCGTAAATTCTTGTACAACACCAGTAGATGCATTAGCATCACCGGTAATAAAAAAGATAGAAGAAATAAGCAGCAGCAACATTCCTATTTTGATGATCATCAGAATATTTTGCGCGGTGGCACTCATTCGCAAGCCTAATAAATTAACGCCGTAAAAAAGAAGGATAGGCACCATGGCGATGAAGGCTTTTGTTGTAGTCGCCGGATCAATTTTAAAAATTACCTGCGAAATATATTCGCTGCCAACTAAGGCTACACCCGCCATAGATGCCGCGTTGGAAATAAGAATGATGCAATTAATAGAAAACGCAATAGAAGGATGATAACACTCTGCGAACACTTTATAATAACCACCTGTAACCGGAAAGCGGGAGCCAATTTCAGCATAGGTAAGGGCACCGCATAAAGCAATAAGGCCGCCGGCCACCCAGCCAATAAAAAATAACGAAGGGGTTATAGCGGCATTTGCCGCATCGGATGATGTACGAAAAATGCCCATCCCAATTACAAGGCCTACCACAATCATGGTCAGGTCAAACAGTTTCAGTTTTGGTTTTTCTGTCATGGTTTGAAGATAAGGAGTTTGGGGTTTGGAGTTTAGGGTTTGACGCTATCGTGTTGAGGCAGGTTTTCTTACACGTGTTTATTGTATAGCGGCTGATATGTTGTTGACCGGCAATTGTACTGCTATGAAACGCCTGTTGCGACGCTCCGTTCAACGTTCTGTAATTCTCCTGAACAATTTGTGCACTGGAAGGAGCGGGATGACTAGAACTATAGGATATAGATAAATGACGAGAATACTGTTCAAAACCCTGCAGGGCCTTAAACATCAATAGCCGGTAGTAAACTGTTGTTTGAAGGCATTGCGCGATGACCTGCAGCCCTGAATTGGGGGCTGAACATAAAAGCTGTTCCTCAACCCTGATTCAGGGATCATTAAAAACACTCTCTATTTTTATCCCAAGGTTACGCCGGCGGTTATTCATGCTTTGGCCTTTCAACTTTAGCAAGACCTACCTTACTATCCACCAATTTCATTTATCTCAACTATCTCACTCCTCCTGTTCCGATAAATTTCAGGAGAGTGGCAAAGCGTACTTCCTGCCGCCGGCAGGAAGTACGCTTTGCCACAAAAACCAAATAGCTATTCCTCCGCAGGCAACGAAAAGATTGTCGGAAATAATATGAATAAAAGCAGTGGGAAAATTAATTTTCAAAAGAAGTAATTCTTATACATTTGCGCCTTGTAATTGGTTGGTCCGCCTCAGGCGGATCATTAAAAGGGAATCCTGTTAAATTCAGGAGCTATCCCCGTAGCTGTAACGGTTAGCAAGTAGTGAGTGGTGAGTAGCAAATA
>DASQMG010000504.1:0-3655 GCA_035645595.1 Flavisolibacter sp.
CAGGCCAATGTGACTGGTACAAGTCGATATAATCTGTTTGTAATCTTTGCAAAGAAGCTTCCACTGCTTCCATGATATACTTTTTTGAGGTCCCTTTTTTACCTGGCCCTAATTCCGATCCCACCTTTGTTGAAATAACCAACTTGTCCCTGTTGCTACGCTTATTCATCCAATTACCAATGATGGTTTCAGATTCGCCGCCTTTATTTCCGGGCACCCAGTTCGAGTATGAATCTGCAGTGTCAATAAAATTAAACCCTGTTTCAGTCCATAGATCCAGTAATTCAAACGACGTTTTTTCATTTATTGTCCACCCAAATACATTTCCGCCAAATGCCAATGGTGATACTTCCAACCCGGTTTTTCCTAACATACGCTTTTCCATAACTGTTTTTACTTTTAGTAGGTAGCTCCTGACTTTCAAAAGTGGTAAATGTCACCCTGTCGATGGCACACCCGTACATCACGCCACCTTCCGTTGTAGCCGTCACCGGTGCCTGCATTTTTAGCCTATAATTTTTCGATCTGTTTACAATATTGCACCGACAACTGGGGTATAACTTGCCTGCGTTGTCAGTAAAATTTTTCCGCTCCTTTGTACAAGCAATAGTAATGCTATTAATGACGTCTTCGCAAAAATCAGAGCATTCCTGGTCGGAGCTTTCGGGCTGTTTGATGGGATTGAGCTCTCTTCCGGAAGGCGGTATCTTCCGATGCAGTTGATGGTTGTTCTGGTATTGCCAAACCCATAGCTTCAGGAAGAGAGGCCTCTGACAGGGATCGTCTTTTCTGGTCCTGGCCTTTCTGCTGTTCAGTAAATTCTTGTGGCGGGTCGCTTTAGCCCTTCTTGGCGTTTGCTTTGCAAGCGCCATCCTAGTTCCAGTTGTAGAAAGTCATCTCCGAGAGGCTCATTTTGCGGCTGATTTTATCGACCCTCGTGCGGGTCTCTGCCAGCTTCACTGCAGAGGAAATTTTTGCCCCGTAAACCCTGTCATTTTCATGGCAATGATTTCATTTTTAAGTTATGGATATTGCCTGCTTTTCTACTTTATCCACGTCAGCTTTTAAGAGAGGATTTCCTAGACGAAGAACAGACCTGCAACATTCGTCACCGTTTTGTTCCGCCGGCAATAAACAATCGTCCGCCTACCTTGCTTTCTTTCACCGGTTGGTACTCGAGACTAAAGTGGTCTGTCTTCTCCTTCAATCGTTGTGCAATGGGCCGGGACAGATCGGCTCTTGCAATCCTCTCCACCAGCCAGGTAGAAAAGGTTTGCTTTTCCGCAAATACATCCATAACCACTAACCGGCCGCCACCGGACAGCATGCCAAGCAGATTGTCCAGCACTTTTTCCCAATCCGGAATCACGGAGAGCCCCAGAACGCAAAGGATACGGTCAAACGTCAACGGTTGGCCGGTGTAATGTTCAATGGTTTCAACGGAAAGTGTCCGGGCATCGGCCTGCAACAAGCGAACATTCTTGTACCCCGCCAGTTGTACCCGGTTCTCGGCCTTTTTTAACATGCCCGCGGAAAAATCAGTAGCGTATAATTGAAATGTTTTGCCAGTGGCAAACAAATGCTTAAAGTTGGCGCCGGTCCCGCAAGCAACATCCAGTACGGTTTGTCCATTAGCTACCTTTAATGCATCTACCGCCTTTTTTCGGCCATCAAAATACAGCTTCTCCAAGGCGTTGTCGTAGAAGCCGGCAAATAAATCATACCATTTCATATTGCTGTATTGGAATTTGTAGATCAGCAAAAAAACCATTTTTTACAAACCGGAGTTGCCGTCTGTTAAAGAGAGGAGAGAAGTTACCTGTGTCTTACGAAGGCTTTTGCTGAAAGTAAAAAATAGTAAAGGAGTATGAACCCATTTCATAATGTGAAGATTGACACCAAAAATGGCCTAAGCTTGTATTTCTTTGCAAATGCAGTCCACCAACGGCAGGTCTTAATTACTAAAAGGTGGCGAGGTAAAGATGGCTATCCGGTGCAATTGGGGAGCAGTGTTATGTCCAGCCACTGGTAGTTTCCACTTTGCCAAGCGCCGGTTTGAATTCGAACCTTTTACTGGAAGATTTAAAAACATCCTGGAATACCAATCTTTTACCTAAAGTGTTGTTTCTAAAATTTTTGGTTGATCCAGGAACTCCTTGGGCGGTAGTGTTCAAATGAAAGTATGCCGTGTTCACTTCTATACGAAGCTGTCGTCAGTGTCTTAGATTTATTACGTCACCAGCTGTAAAAAGTCCAAACTGTACATCCCGGAATTTTAGGAGGCCTTCCGGTGTTTTGCCATTTCCTTCGAGCCTTGCCAGTCTTACAACCTGGCTTTCACCAGCGACTATCGCATTCTCACCTTTCACAATAATTGCGGTTCCTTCATCAACCCCAATGCAAACAAGATCTGGTTTATCTGCCAGTGCTGAAAGAAGCCGGTTGAACCGGCTGCGTTTAATAAAATGCTGGTCAATAATCACGTCCTGCAAAAGACCTAACCCTTCTTCGAACACGACATTGTCAGTCCAAAGTTTATCAAATGTTTCCCTGTATACCGTGTCTTTTTTTTGCTGACCGGTAATCATGTACCGGCTCATTACAGCCGCGCCGGCACTGGTGCCGGCAATTGTTCCTCCCTGTTGGTAAGCCTTGTGAATGGCCTTGTAAATAGGTGTATTTATAACCGTTTTCATAAAACGACTCTGATCTCCGCCTAATATATATATCAATCTCGCATTGCCGAGAGAATCAACCCACCTGATGTTGTTATCACCCCGCTGCGCAAAGTCAAAATTCCTGATTTTAACACCGGTATGTTTTGATAGTTGCCTGTTTATCAATTCAAATCCAGCCTCGGATTGCGCACTTGCCATTGGCAAGACAACAATATAGTCGTCCGTACGAAGGTTTGCCGTCTCAATCAATTGTTTCATCAGCACCTCGCTTCGATTTCCACCACCGATGATAAAAAGGTTTCCCGCTGCAGTTTTGCTTTGTGCCTTTGACGTTAAAAGTAAAAACGGTAGGAGTAAAAAAACTAGGATTACAGTAATTCGTTTCACCATTTATAAATTTTAACCTCATTTTTCTATCGTTAGCGATAGCACCATTATATATCCCGTCGGTGTTAAATTGCATTTGCAACGGCAGCCGGGAGGCGGGATAAAAATGCCCCCAAGGCATGCAAATACCTATAGCTACTTCGTAAAGTTTTTATTGTTCATTTTTGTGTAAGGTTCCGTTGTCAATCCACCACCAGTACCGCTTACCACCTCTGGCCGCACCCATTGAGAAACTTTTCAGGTCAAACAGACCATTGCCAGTTTGCGTGGCCTGTATCTCATAAACTGAAAGTGCTTTTCCGTTATGGTTCCATCTCAACGGCTGTCCTGCCTGCACTTGTTCAGGTCCTTTGTCAGGATCAGTAGCAATAAAGTAGGCATAACTATAGGGCCGCTCAGCCGATGACAGCCCAAGTACCTTGGCAATGCCTTCTTTGTCAATACAAACCGCAGTTCTTTCATCTACGGCAATCGCTTTGGCAGGTACCTTCCAATCGTTGAAGATGCGGGCCAGGAAAACAATTGATCGCCCCTCCCGGCTACGGGCCAGGTAATGTTGGTCGGTTATTACGGAACGCAGGTAAGGCGCT
>DASQMG010000505.1:0-1511 GCA_035645595.1 Flavisolibacter sp.
GCATCAATAGTGGCACAAGTGCTGGAAGCAACATCGCACTCGGCCGACAAAGATTCGTAATTGCCAACAGCGCACCTGCTAATGAAAAATTTTGCCACTGCGGCTGTTCCAATGCCCGCAGCAGACCCAGCACTGTTAAAATTATTAAAGGCGCGTATAAAACCTCTGTTTGCATCCGCATGACGTGAAGAATGAGGGAGGGATGCAGCGCAATTAATCCAGCCGCTACTAAGGAACTGTGAGCGCCAGTAAAACGCCGTGCTAGGATAAAAGTTAGCGGTATGATTGTCGCCCCCAAAAAAGCTTGTACGTAGACTACAGATGCGGGAGAACGACCAAAAATTGCATAGCATCCAGCCATAAAAAATGGATAAATTGGCGTCCGGCCCGGCCAATCAAAAAAATTACCCTTCAGCAGCTCGTATGCCAAATACTCATAGCCCGGTTCATCGCCTCTGAGACGGGCGGGGGTATCGGGGAGAGTTTGGTTGGTGCGCCACGCCAAATAAAGGCGGAATGCCAGTCCCAGCAGCGTCAGACAAATCAGTGCCAGGACAATTATGCGGTGATTTCTTTGCTGCTGCCCTGCGGAGATGTCTGGTGTCATAAAAACTGATTGCGAAGATTTGATTGGCTTGCTCCCAATTTTTGAGGTAGGGAATGTCAAAAATTATAACCCGACTCATCCCAGATAGCTTAGTCGCTTTAATAAAACTTTTAAAATACATAAAAGCTCCGCATCCTTTCTCAAAAGCCCCCGGATTTATTGGTTCGCAGGCTGATTGACGCGAGTAATACCCAATCCGGGATTTCTACCCCCTTTATTCTTTAGTCCGCTTGGAGTGGACTTCGTTTCTATAGTAGTGGTTTCAACCGCCTAGTCCTATTGGCAATTTTTAACGCGGATTTGGTATGATTCTCAAATCTAGAATCTCAAATCGGCTGACTATGGACTATGCCCATGTAGCCGGATTATATATTATTTGCCGCCCGAGGTAAACGGAGCCATCGCTAATCTAACTCGACTGGCGATCAAGTTTGTGAACTGTTGTAATAAACAAGCATTAATTATACAAATTTCAATAATTAATATATAAAGTAAAATAGCACGGCTAGCCGTCAAAAGTGAAGGTTCACCTCGCACAACCACAGTAAAAATTTTGGGTATCACAATTAACCCTATAAACTGCGTTAAATATAGTTCATAGGAAATATGAGAAATACCTGTTAAAAATCTCGTTGTTAAGTCAGAGAAACTTATTAATTTTCGACAGACATTAAAGACAATTACAAATAAGCCAAATCCAATGAAAGCATCATAAAAAGATAGTCCCAAAGGTATAACTAGGCCAAAAAACTTTATTTCATTGAAAAATTTGAACGAACCCATAATACCCAATATTTCAAAAATTATTGCTAGGGCTATTGTGACTGGCTTAGTTAGGTAATTAATTAATAGAGTAGGATTACTTGCATAAACCTTTGCCATTGCCATTCCTAAACAAAACTCA
>DASQMG010000506.1:0-17459 GCA_035645595.1 Flavisolibacter sp.
TAATACATCCAGTTTTTTATTACGGATCTCGTCTGCGGCAAACGATACAGGAGCTTCCATTGCTATCATACAAACCAATTGAAGAATGTGGTTTTGCACCATATCCCGCAAAGCACCGGCACCTTCGTAATAAGAGCCACGACCTTCCACACCAATATCTTCTGCGGCTGTAATTTGAATATGATCAATATAGTTGCTGTTCCAAAGCGGCTCAAACAAAGCATTGGCAAACCTGAGTGCAATAATATTTTGAACCGTTTCTTTACCGAGGTAATGGTCTATGCGATAAATCTGTTCTTCCTTGAACATAGTACCCAAAAGAACATTTAGTTCTCTTGCGCTTTTTAAGTCGTGGCCAAATGGTTTTTCAAATACGATCCGGCTTCTCAAAGGGTCAGTAGTAAGCTTATTGTGGTGAAGTTTGGTGGCGATCATGGGTGCCATTTGCGGTGCTACCGACATGTAAAACATAATGTTTACTTTTTCGTCCCATTCCTTTTCCTTCAGCGCAATTTTATCTGCCATATCCTTGTAGGTAGCATCCTGTTCAAGATCGGCTTTTATATAGTCGATATTGGGTGAGAAAACCTGCCAGGTTTCTTCTAAATTTTCTTTGCGGCGGCTGAAGGATGCGATGCCTTTTTTTATATAATCGAGGTATTCGTTCTCATTAAACTCGGTTCGGCCAAGCCCGTAGATAAAATATTTTTCGGGCAGGTATTTGTCGATGTACAAATTATAAAGAGCCGGTAATAATTTACGATAGGCGAGATCACCGCTGCCGCCGAATATGAAGATGATAGTAGGGGGGAGTTTATTCGTTGATTGGTTCATGTTGATAAATTAAGAGGTTACTACGTTAATGGGTTACTACGTTTTTTCTAAAATGGCCTAACCTGTTTAATGTGGATCTTTTTTGTTGCGATGTAAATTCACCAGATAAGTACTATAGCCGTTCGGCAGGCCCATTACTTTAGTGAGTTTCGTTTTGAATAATAACAGTTGTTTTTTTGTAATATAGTGGCAATCACAAGCATCAACTAAATGGTTTAAGTTTGTATGTAATGATCCTCTTGCGTTCATACAGTACCTGGTTTGATTGGGATAACCGAATTTGCCATGACCTTCAGCACTATTCGCGTGGATTGATTGCACAGAAGGGGTAATTTGATCTGTAAGCCCATACTTTTCTTCCACCGGGAAACTCCTGGTCAATGCTTCAATCTTTTTTTAAATTCTCTTCCCTACATCCAAATCAGTAAACGGTTTAAACTCTGACATAGTAGCGTACTAACACTAACTGGCATTCCATTCCGTATGAAACACACCTTCTTTATCAATGCGTTGGTAGGTATGTGCACCAAAAAAGTCGCGTTGCGCCTGAATTAAATTTATGGGAAGCCGTTCGCTGCAATACGCATCAAAGTAAGCCAGCGCACTGCTCATTGCCGCTAATGGAATTTTTGAATTGACCCCCAGTGAAATTATATTACGAATGCCTCCTTCTTTTTGCTTTAAGATGTCAGCAATGCTTTGGTGAAGTAAGACATTAGAAAGCGCAGGCTGCTCTGCATAAGCTTTATCAAATTGGTAAAGCATAGAAGAACGAATAATGCAACCACCTTTCCAGATAGATACCACATCTCCCAACGGGATATCCATCTTATAATCAACAGATGCTTTGGCCAGTAAACTTAAGCCTTGCGCATACGCTATTACAAAAGTGAAGTATAAGGCATCTTCCAGGTCCTGTATAAATTCTGTTGAAGGCACCGTAATTTTTTTTGTTTTTGTACCGTATAGCTTACCGGCCTCTACCCTTTGCTCTTTATACACCGACAGGTCCCGCATGGCAACAGCCATGTCGATAGTTGGGATGGAAACCGGTAAATTCATTGCATCCTGCGATGTCCATTTACCCGTGCCTTTTGAGCCAGCCTTATCTAAAATATGATCAACTAAATAATCTTTTGAGTCTTCGGTTTCCGTATCCAGCGTTCTAAAAACTTCTGCAGTAATTTCTATTAAAAAGGATTGGAGATTTCCCGCATTCCAGTTTGAAAAGATCGTGTGCAAATCTACATTTGAATAACCGGCACCCCGCTTCATAATATCATAGGCTTCACTGATAATTTGCATCATGGCATACTCGATACCATTGTGCACCATTTTTACATAATGCCCTGCCGGCCCATTGCCCATATACGCCACACATGCCCTGCCATCCGCTTTTGCTGCTATAGCCTCAAGTATTGGCTGCAGGTACCGGTAGGCTTTTTTATCGCCACCAGGCATCATGCTCGGTCCAAACCGTGCACCAGCCTCACCACCCGAAACGCCCATTCCAAAAAAATGAATGCCTTTTGGTTGCAGGTACTCAATACGTTTCTGGGTGTCCTTATAAAAAGAGTTGCCCCCATCAATTAAAATATCATCTTTCTCTAAATAAGGCAGCAGGTTATTTATCACATCATCAACAGGCTTACCGGCGGGCACCAGCATCATTAGTTTTCGGGGCTTTTTCAGGGAACTGACCAGTTCCTCAATATTGATGGTGCCTTTTACAACCGTGCCTGCAGGTGCGGCTGCTTCCAGTTTATCAGCCCTTTCCTGTTTCAGATCAAAGCCTATTACTGCAAAACCATTATCGGCGATGTTCAGCAAAAGATTACTGCCCATCACGCCAATGCCGATCATTCCGAAGTCGAAGGTTGCTTCCATAGTATCAGTTTCTTTTAGTGGTATCCATAAATGGTGGAAATAGCTGTTGTTTTTGCGGCCGTGGTGCCTTAGTGGCTGGCTCTTTCTGCCCGTTATGGCAGGTAAAACAGGTAACAGTTAATATGGAAGAGAGGTTCTCCGCCTTGCCCGAGTAAGGAAAATATTTGTCGTTGAGGTTATTTGTCATTGTCATCATTTCACGGGCCACCAGTTTATGTTTGTTAGCATCGGAAGCATGGTCCCATTCTTTTGTCTCTTCGTTACGTACATGACAAAAATTACACTTTACATTTAATGAAGCTGTAAAATGGTGCATGACACTGTCCATTTGCTGCTCTGTAATGTTTTTAGGCAATATTTTTAAATTCTTATACCCGGGGTCTTTACTGCCGGTGAATGCATAAGAAATGATAATGGCACCGATAATTCCAGCGGTAACTCGAAAGGGCCTTTTCATGAAGCTTTACAATTTAACGCCCAAGTTATAGAAAATTGAGCACTGCCCCATTTAACAATAGGGTACAACTATTTAACGTCCTGAGGAAAATTGCAGTAAAGCTGGCGACTATAAATAAAACGAGGCAGTTTGTGCTGTTTACTGCTACTCATAATTGCCACAATATTATCTGGCTTTTTGTTTATTTATAAAGGCTGTATAAAGCTTATTTGATAAGCAAAGTTTCTTTAAAAAAATTAAATTGTAATATTTGTAAAACTTTACAACTGTAAGTATATATTACACGCGAAAAGATGATAGAAAACGGTGCCGGCTTAGCCAATCTGCTTTTTTAAAATGGCTGGTGTTCGTAAACTATCTTTCATCATAGAAGGCTGATTTCCAATTCCTATTAAACTCCCCTGACCTTTTAGCACCCCGCTATACCAAACAAAAGACACAGGTAGGCCTGCCATCCTGTATCTACTTCATTACCCTCTGAAGGCATACAACTATTGGCTATAGGCAATAAAAAAATCGTTGCATGATGAAAATAAAGCTGACTTGCGGTCCATCCTCTGTTGGAAACAGGCCATCTGTTAGAGGGAAATTTTTATTTGTTGATAAGGAGAAGTTTTATGTAAAAGGTGTTACCTACGGCACCTTTGCGCCGGGTGAAAATGGGCTTCAGTTCCCCCCCAAAGAAGTAGTTGAAAAAGACTTTGCCCTGATGGCAGAACATGGTTTTAATTCGGTGCGCACTTATACCGTCCCGCCTGGCTACCTGCTGGACCTGGCCTTACAATTTAACCTGAAGGTAATGGCGGGGCTTCCCTGGGAGCAGCATATTACTTTTTTAGATACGAAGAAACAACGCCTCGATATTATACGAAGAGTGAAGGAGGGCGTACAGTCTTGCAAACAACATCCGGCTATTCTTTGCTTTACCATAGGCAACGAAATACCGGCGCCCATTGTGCGCTGGTATGGTAAAGAAAAAATTGAAGGCTTTTTAAAGCAGCTATACGAAACCGTAAAAGAAGCCGATCCTCAAAGCCTGGTAACTTATGTAAACTATCCCACTACCGAATACCTGGATTTAAGTTTCCTTGATTTTGATTGCTTTAATGTTTACCTGGAAACACCTGAAAAGCTGAGCAGCTATATTGCCCGCCTGCACAATCTTTGCGGCGACCGACCGCTGGTATTAGCTGAAATAGGTTTGGACAGCATGCGTAATGGCGAGGATCAACAGGCCCGTGTACTACGGTGGCAGATTGAAACTATTTATGGTAAAGGCTGTGCGGGCATGTTTGTATTTGCATGGACGGATGAGTGGTGGCGGGGCGGTTTCGAAATCGAGGATTGGGACTTTGGTATTGTTAACCGGCAGCGGGCCCCAAAATCCGCATTATACGCTGTTAGCAATGCTATGGAAAACATTCCTTTACCGCGGCACATAGATTTGCCATTTATATCAGTGATTGTCTGCAGTTACAATGGGTCAGCTACTATCAGGGATACACTTGAAGGATTACAAAAGTTGAATTATCCGGGCTTTGAAGTTATCGTGGTTAACGATGGCTCAACCGATAACCTCGAAGCCATTGTAAAAGAATACCCGGTGCAGTTAATTACTACCGTTAACTGTGGTTTAAGCAGTGCCCGAAACACAGGCATGTACAATGCCATTGGAGAAATAGTAGCGTATATTGATGATGATGCCTATCCCGATCCACAATGGCTGCATTACTTAGCCTATGCGTACCGGCACTCTTCGCATGCCTGCATTGGCGGGCCAAACATTGCCCCTGATGAAGATGGATACATTGCTACCTGTGTAGCCAATGCGCCCGGCGGGCCGGTTCATGTATTACTATGCGATGAAGTTGCTGAACATGTGCCGGGCTGTAATATGTCTTTTAAAAAAGAAGCGCTGCTTAAAATTGGTGGCTTTGATCCAATTTACCGTTCTGCCGGTGATGACGTTGATGCTTGCTGGCGCATTCAGCAAAATGGGGGCACTGTAGGTTTTCATCCTTCTGCTGTTGTATGGCATCACCGCCGCAATTCTATAAAAGCGTATTGGAAACAGCAAAAAGGTTATGGAAAGGCAGAAGCATTACTGGAAGTGAAATGGCCTGAAAAATATAATGGCTTCGGGCATCTTGCCTGGGCAGGCCGCATTTATGGTTCTGGTTTTACCATCCCCTTAAAATTAAAAAAGGATAAAGTTTTTTATGGTACCTGGGGCTCGGCTCTCTTCCAGTCGGTGTACCAGCCTGGCAGCGGTTTAATTAATGTTTTGCCCTTAATGCCCGAATGGTATTTTGTGATTTTTCTCTTGGGTGCTATATCCTCTTTAGGGCTTTTCTGGACTCCGTTGCTTTGGACACTGGTTCTATTTGCTGCCTCTTTAATTGTAGTGTTAGCGCAGGCAGTTATGAGCGCCTTTAAAAACACGGCGCTACCAACACATAAAAGAACAGGTGCTTTTTACCTTCTCATAATTGCGCTGCATATTATACAGCCTATAGCCCGCTTGTATGGCCGCTTAAAACATGGATTAACACCGTGGCGAAAAAGAGGTAACAAGCTTTCCCGCCAGTTTCTTTTTATACGCCGCAACCATGTTTTTACTTATTGGTCCGAGACCTGGCTGCCTATAGAAGATTGGCTATCAGCCATTGAACAAAAATTAATTGATAGCAATACAAGGGTACAAAAAGGCAACGTTTTCGACCGCTGGGACTTGCAGCTGCGCAATGGTATTATATCCCTCAACCGCGCCTTATTAACGATAGAGGAGCATGGAGCCGGGAAACAGTTTGTGCGTTTGAAAACCTGGTGTAGGCCATCGCGTACCAGCTTAACGCTTTTGATAGCTTCAACGGCTTTAAGTATAACAGCGGGGTTACATAATGCTACGTTTGTATGTATGATGCTTGCACTATTTTCATTTATAATAGTTGCGGAATATGTGTTAGACACTGCTATCCTGCTGCATAAATTAGAAAGCGCATTTAAAAAAGCAGCCCCTGTTCAGGCCCAGGTAGTACAACCAGCCGGGGAGCCCCTGGAAGTACACGAGGCCAGTTGTATTTTAAACGCGCAACAGGAAGAGGTGCTTTATGCAACAGCCAGCAACTTTAGAGAAAATGGACGCATAAAGCTGGTACGGCCAGAGAACGAAATAACAACAAGCGAAAGTACCCAGTAAACCTACCCTGCAAAATGAATGTAAAGAAACGGTTGTATGTTTTAAAACGGCTTTTTGGTTATGTAGCCGTTTACAAAGGACGACTCCTTTTAATTGCCCTGTTAGGGTTGCTGGGCATTGCCTTTGAAGTGGCCAAGCCGTTGCCACTTAAACTGGTTATTGATAATGTGCTTTCCAGTCATCCGCTGCCCGCCATTTTCACCACTCTTTTTAGTGACACTTCATTTTTAGAAAATAAGCAACAGCTACTACTTATCTGCGTGCTCTTTCTGATCATTATTGCCATCGGCTCTTTCCTTTTTACTTTTTTGGTTTTTAACCTGACGGTAAAACTGGCACAGCGGCTTGTATTTGATTTGATGATTGATTTTTATAGTAAGCTCCAACGCCTGTCCTTATCTTTTTATACCAGAAACCAGGTTGGCGATCTTACGCAGCGAATGAACGGCGATGTGTTCGTAGTTTATTTTTTAGTGGCCCAAATTATATTGCCTGCGCTTATAGCGGTAGTTTCTCTGGCGGCCATGGTTTATATCATGGTTAAAATTGACCTGGCCCTTGCTCTTGTTGCATTTTCTGTAGTTCCCATAATGGCGGTTGTGCTGGTTTGCTTTTCAAAACCCATGCAAACAACTACCACAGTACAATATAAAACCCAGGGTCTTTTTTCGGCGTTTTTGCAACAGAGCCTTTCGTCCATGAAAATCATTCAAGCCTTTGGAAGGGAATCTTTCATGCACAAAAAATTAAAGGCACATGCCGAAGCTTTTAGCGACGCTTATATTATGGCAAACAGGGTTTCGATGGCTTTTAATCAATTTTCGGTTCTGGTTACCGGATTTATTTCTGCCGCCCTGGTAGGTCTTGGCGCTTACCGTGGGTTAAACGGAACAATATCAGCCGGTGATATTGTTATCTTCCTTGGTTACCTGTCGGCTTTGTATGGCCCTGTTACTTCTTTAACTACCGCCATTGGTACAGCAATAGCAATTAGCGCCAGGGGTAAGCGTGTTTTTGATATTCTCGATTCGGATGAAGTGGTAAAAGAAAAGCCCGATGCCGTGAATTTAATGGCTCCCAAAGGTGCTGTTGAATTCAGGAATGTAAGTTTTGGCTACAGCCTTCCCGATGGCGTGGCTAAACCGATTTTAAGCGATATTTCTTTTACAGTAGAACCCGGGCAGGTAGTGGCTCTTGTAGGGCCCACCGGTACCGGTAAAACCTCTTTAATTTCCCTGCTTTGCCGCTTTTATGATCCCTGGAAAGGCACCATTTTAATGGACGGAGTTGATATTACCGATTTGAAATTACACTCCCTGCGGGAAAACATTTCACTGGTATTACAGGAGCCGTTTCTGTTCCCGATGACCATTGGAGAAAACATTGCATTTGGCAATCCCGAAGCGTCGTTTGATGAAGTAGTGGAGGCAGCAAAAGGGGCGCAGGCGCATGATTTTATTGCTGCCTTACCCGATGGATACGATACCAAAATAAGCGAGTCTGGTTCTACTCTTTCGGGCGGGGAAAGACAACGCGTTGCTATTGCAAGAGCCTTTTTAAAAAAAGCGCCTATACTTATTTTAGATGAACCTACATCGGCCGTAGATGCCCTTACCGAAGCAAAAATATTTGATGCCTTAGCGCATTTTTCAAAAGGCAGAACTGTGTTCCTTATTTCACATCGGCTTTCCACCATAAAACATGCCGACCAGATCATTACCATTAGTCATGGCAAAGTAGTGGAAAGGGGCACACACCAAAGTTTGCTTGATGAAAATAAAGTGTATGCGGGGCTTTATAAGCACCATCATATTTCGTAGCTTCAATAGACTGACTTATGATAACAACCGAACTAACATACCGTCTCTATGAAGAGAAAGACCTGCCACATGTTCTTCGCTTGTGGGAGGAATCGTCTGGTTGGGGCGCCATCACTGAAGAACAATTTCATCAATGGTATTTAAATACGCCATACGGACCTTGTATCGTAATTGTTGCATCGGATGAAGATGATAATGTTGTAGGTCAACTAGTATTCACACCATCACATGTACAAGTAACCAATAAAGTATTGAAAGCCGTGCGGGCAGCGGCGCCCATCCTGCATGAAAGTTTCAAGGGCGGAAAAATTACACAATACGAACATCCCGTTTTTGCGATGTTTAGAAAAGGGATGGAAATTGCGAAACAACAGGGATTCAGTATTATTTATCTTTTCCCCGCTTTAGGTTGGACTACTGTTTTAAAATTATTTCCGAGATACGGGTTGCCCGATATGCAACCAGCATCTTATAGTTGCTTCTCTTTCTCGCTTCAAGATCCCTCAACATTTTATCCAAAGCAGGATGATAGGTATGTTGAATTATTAACTATTCCATTCAGTTCTGAATACGACCAGTTATGGAAAGAAGCTGCAAGTGCCTTTCCCATTCATTGTGGTGTAATGCGTAATGCCAGCTGGTTGAATTGGAAACTCGGCGGGCATACTGTTTTTGAAATAAGAGACCGCCCAACAAAAAAGTTAAGCGGATATATAGCTGTAAAAAAAGAAACGGGGTTAATCGTAGATGTGCTGGCAAAAGATAGCAATAACCTGATAAAAAATATTCAAGCTGTAGTACACACCCTTCATTATCAGAATCCGGACCGTATTTCAACACCATATACGCAGTTGAATGGAATGTATAGCTCCCTGTTTCAATCTTTATTTCCAAATGTTGAAACTATAAATTTCTCCTTTGCTTTTGGTTGCTGTTCCTTGAATGAAGCTATCGGTGCTGAGCAGGTTAGCCCGCAAAACTGGTACATGATGCCTAACGACTAAAACTATTGTTATGAAAATAAACTGCCGGTTACACACTCCTGACGATACGGACAAACTAATTGAGCTGTGGAATGAGAATGCTGACTGGGGCATGATAGACCGCGAGCAATGGGAAAAAGTATTTTACTACACCCCTAACGGGCCAGCCACAATTGTGTTGGCAATGGCCGAAAAAACTGACGAAATTTTAGCGCAGTTTGTTTTTTTTCCGCTTAAAATTTCGGTGCAGGGCAAAGAGTTAAAGGCGTTTAAACCCTGCGCCCCCATCATGCGAAAAAGCGTTCGTACCGACCTGGGGTTGGTTTCGTTTTTAAAAATGTACCGTTATGCCCTCAAGCACTTCACAGCCCAGGGTGTACACCTGTTTTATATGATGCCCGATCCAAGATGGGCCCGCGGCTTTCAGATGATACCCGGCGTACAGGTAGCCAACTTTCCGCTTTGGTGTTTGCCGCTAAATAAACTAATGTTACCCCAGTTGCCTGATGGCTATGCGATTGAAAGCATTACCCCTACCGACCCGCGAATGAACGATTTGTGGGCCAATACTGCCCGGTTATATAACTGCAGCATTGTGCGGGATACTCATTTCTTTTCCTGGAAGCTAAGCCATCGTGGCTACAAGTCGTTTGGTGTTACCAGCAACGGAAATATTGTGGGTTTTGCAGCTTTTCTTTATAAAAAAGAAATCAAGGGCATTGCTATTTGCGATGTGCTGGCCGAAAATGAAGAGGCCCTTGCACTCACCCTACAGCTGGCCTGCGTTCAGGCTTCGGCTTTTAAAGATGCTTTATCTACCGAGGAGCAGAACTTTTGTGAAAAGGTCACTATACTGGCAACGCCACTGATTCAAAGGCTGGTGGAACCAATGGGTTTTGAAAAAAATAGCTATAAGTTTTCGTTAGCCGTCCATGTGCTGGGCAAAGAGTTGCCGAAAAGAGAACTAAAACCCGAGAATTGGTACGTAAGTGCAAACGATTAAGACATGAAAAAACTGCGCATTATAGTAGGGGGATTTATTGGTGTAATGCCGGTTGGTGGTGTTACATGGGACTATGTGCAGTACCCACTTGGCTTTTCTTTGTTGGGTCATGATGTGTATTATATAGAAGACACAAGGCTTTACCCCATTTATCAAAGGCCCGGAAGTGATTGGGATGATTGCACTGCCGGTATAGAACATCTGCAAAAAGTAATGGATCATTTTGGGTTGAAAGATAGATGGGCTTACCGGGATGAAGCATCGGGAAAATGTTTTGGCATGACAGAAGAAAAGATCAAAAAGGTTTGTAAATCAGCCGATGTATTTATCAATATTTCCTGCTCTACTTTTTTGCGGGATGAATATTTAAAGATACCGGCAAGGGTTTTAATTGATACCGATCCTATGTTTACACAAATTCAATATTTATCGCAGCAAATGTTTACACCCGGTGAGCCGGGTTTGCGGCAAATGGTAGATGCACATAATTATCATTTTACATTTGGTGAGAACGTAAATGAAAAAGATTGCCGCATGCCCGCTTGTGATATTGATTGGAATCCTACCCGCCAACCCGTTTGCCTTGCTTACTGGAAATCAAAGAATGGTTTTAATCTAAGTCGTTCTTCCTTCACCACATTAATGAATTGGTCGGCAGCAAAAGTATTGCACTACCAAAATGAAGAATGGGGCCAGAAAGATGTTGAGTTTCAAAAGTTTTTTACTGTGCCCTCCCTTGTAAAGGGAGCTATTTTTTCAGCAGTTGTAAATAAAACAGGCGGTACTGAACAAACTTTTACTAAAGAAAAAATAGAAGCGGCCGGCTGGCACGTTTTAGACCCCTATCAAAGTTCCGGCGATTGGAAAACATACCAGGATTTCATTGCCCACTCCTACGGGGAGTTTTCTGTAGCTAAAAATACATACGTGAAAGGGCGGACAGGGTGGTTCTCCTGCCGGTCGGCTTGCTACTTAGCCATGGGGAAACCGGTGGTGACACAAGATACCGGCTGGTCACAATTTATACCTTCCGGCCAGGGGCTTTTTGCTTTTGATGATCTGCCAACTGCGGTGGCATCAGTTGAAAAAGTGATCAGCGATTATCAGCAGCAATCCCTCTATGCCCAACAAGTAGCAGCAGACTATTTTGACAGCAATAAAGTGTTACAATCCCTTTTAAATAAATTAAATTAATAGTTATGGACCAAACAATTGCAACAAACGACGCAGTATTTACCAAGGTTGCCGAACTTATTTCATCTACGGCAGATATTCCGTTAGAAAAAGTTACACCCGAGGCACGTTTTCAGGATTTGGGAATGGACTCTTTAGATGCCCTGGCATTGATCAGTGATCTGGAAGAAGAGTATGGCATAAAAATCCCCAACCAGGAAATTCTTAAAATAGCAACAGTGGGGCAAGCAGTGGAAAGCATCAGCAAAAGAATTCAATGATTGTTTAATAAAAAGAAATGCGAAACAGAGTTGTTATTACAGGCCTTGGTGTCGTTTGCGGGCTTGGAAAAGATGTACCTGAGTTCTGGCAAAATATAGTGGATTGCAAAAGTGGTATTGCGCCTATCGAATCCATTGACATGAGCGGCCTCCGTTTTAAAAATGGCTGCGAAGTTAAGAACTATGACCCAACGCAGCATTTCTCAAAAAAAGAACTGGACCTGATGGATAAATTCTCACAGTTTGCCTTGATTGCAGCAAAGGAAGCTGTAAAAGATGCAGCCATCGAATGGACAGACGAATTAAAAAAAAGAACCTGTGTGATTACCGGTACCTGTATTGGCGGACAGGATGCGATGGAGGAAACCTTCACTATGCTGTTTAAAGAAAACAAAGAAAGGGCTCCGCTATTCACCATTCCTCGTGTAATGCCTAATGCAGGGGCCAGTCATATTACAATGGAATATGGAATTACAGGTATTGCGTACGCTGTATCAACCGCCTGCTCTTCATCTAACCATGCCATTGGAAATGCTTTTTGGTTAGTGCGCAATGGCCTTTGCGATATGGCCATTACCGGTGGCAGTGAAGTCACATTAAGCTATGGATATTTAAAAGCATGGGAAGCCATTCGTGTTGTGGCGCCGGATACTTGTCGTCCATTTTCAAAAACAAGGCAGGGAATGGTTTTAGGCGAAGGCGGTGCTATGCTGGTGCTGGAATCTTTGGAATCAGCTACAAAGAGAGGCGCAAAAATTTATGGAGAGGTTGTTGGTTTTGGAATGTCTTCCGACGCAAGCCATATTACAAAGCCTAACCAGTTAGGGGCGGAAACTGCTATGCAAATGGCAATGGAAGATGCAGAAATAAGCCCTGAAAAAATTGATTATATCAATGCACATGGCACAGGGACAATGGTGAATGATGCTATGGAAACGGCTGCAATAAAAAACGTATTTGGTGAGCACTCTAAAAAGCTTGCTGTTAGTGCCACAAAATCATTGCATGGTCATGTCCTAGGGGGCACCAGTGCCATAGAAGCTGTCGCCACAACATTGGCATTAAAGCACCAGGTATTTCCACCAACAGCAAATTTCGAGGAGCGGGATGAAGAATGTGACTTAGATGTAGTTCCAAATAAATCAAGACAAGGAGTTATTAATTATGCCCTGAGCAACTCGTTTGCCTTTGGCGGATTGAACGCAGTTCTTGCTTTTAAAAAATGGGACCGAAACTAATAATTTAATCTCTATGATAACACAGCCCGAACTTTTACATCCCCTTTTACCCGGAACAAAAATACCCGGCGACTGGTTTGGGGGTATTATTCCTTCGAACATAAAAGCGGGTACTAACACAGTTGTTGAATCCTCATTTTCCTTCAAACATTTTTTTTCTTCATTACCTGTTGCTTTGCTGGTTGGTAACAATGTTACTCTTTGGCGAACGGCCGTTTCCACAGAAGAAAACGGTAGGATAGAAATTGGCGATGATTGTTATATTACCAACGCCTCTCTTGTTTGTTCCGAAAAAATAGCCATTGGTAACCGTGTGTTCATAGCGGGGGGAGTAACCATTGCCGACTCTGATTTTCATCCTTTGGACCCCGCATTACGTTTGGCAGACACCATAGCGCTTTCCCCCATTGGAGATTCAAAGAACAGGCCACAGATGAAATCAAAACCTGTCATAATAGAAGATGATGTATGGATTGGTTTTAATGCTACTATTTTAAAAGGCGTTCATATTGGAGGCGGGGCGGTCATTCAACCCGGAGCACTTGTTAGTGAAAATGTGCCCGCGGGGGCCACTGTTTCCGGCAATCCCGCAAAATCAGTTAATGAGAATACATGAGAGAAAATTATATACAGGCAGGAAGTAAAGGAACGGATAGCCGCATTCATATAGCTAACGACTGGTATAATCATGGAATACCTTCTAATGTAAGATTAGCCCATAATGTTTATATAGATACTTCGTATGGATTTGCCGCTTTTCATTCAACGCAGCCCGATGCCCTGTTCATTGATGAAGCCAGTGGTTGTTATGACCGGGCTTCTTTTATTGTGGGTGAAAGGGGAAAAATAAATGTTGGGAAATATTGCATACTGAATGGCTCAACGATTATTTGCAAGAATCAAATAACCATCGGTGATCATTGCATGATGGCATGGGGTTCAGTATTAATTGATTCATGGATGGATGCCTCTCTCTTTTCAATTGAGGCACGAAGATCTCTCTTAAAAAAGGCTGCAACAGATCCGTTGCGCCGCTATCCTTTTTTCGGCGAAGCTTCACCTATTGTTTTAGAAGATAATTGCTGGGTAGGATTTGACTCAGTGATATTACCCGGAGTGAGATTAGGCCGTGGTTGTGTGGTGGGCTGTAAAACAATTGTTGATACTGATGTTCCGCCTTATGCAGTTGTAACTGGTAGCCCGGCCAGGATTGTAAAATATTTGGCTGCTAATGATACGGAAGAAGAAAAGACAAAAGCCCTAAAACAATATTCAAAATAAAGTAAAGAAAAGGGAAGGTTTTACAACTTCTGAAATCATATAAACTAACCTACTAAAGACTGCCATGAAATTTGCCACTAAAAATAAAAACATCATCGTGGCTGGCTACATTGTTTGCGGGCCAATTGGCGGGCTTGTGTGGCATCACCTTCAATACCTGGTGGGCTTGCAGCAACTGGGGCATGATGTGCTTTTTGTGGAAGACAGCCACGACTATCCTGCTTGCTATCATCCCACAACTTTTCAGTTAACAAAGGACCCATCTTACGGATTGGATTTTTTACAAACCGTATTTGAACAATATGGCTTAAAAGACAGGTGGGCTTATTTTGATTATCATACAAACTGTTGGTTTGGTAAAACAAAAGAGGACGTAAAACGCTTTGTTGATAAAGCAGACATTTATATCAATCTATCCGGTGTGGATCCATTGCGTGAGCATTTTCAAAAAATTCCAATCCGGGTGTTTGTTGATACCGATCCGGCTTTTACCCAAATACGTCATCTTACAGAAAAAAGTGCTTTGCAAGTTGCGCTTAAACATAACCGTTTTTTTTCCTTTGGCGAAAACTTTGAGAGGGCGGATTGTTTGATTCCTGATGATGGCTTTGAATGGTTGCCAACAAGGCAACCGGTTGTACTTAACCTATGGCAGCATAACACAATGGTTAACGGCACTGCCAAATGGACCACAGTAATGCAATGGGACAGTTACAAAGTGAGAGAGTTTGAAGGCAGAAAATTTGGAATGAAGTCTTTTTCTTTCGATACTTATGTTCATTTACCGAAACGGATCAATGAGAAAATTGAATTAGCATTAGGAAGCACCACGGCGCCAAGAGAAAAGTTAATGGCAGAAGGCTGGCAGATCACTGACCCCCTTCCTGTTTCACTAACGCCACAAACCTATCAGGCTTATATCCTTCAATCGAAGGGCGAATGGAGCGTAGCAAAGCATGGATATGTTTACAGCAACAGCGGATGGTTTAGCGAAAGAAGTTGTGCTTACCTCGCATCGGGCAAACCGGTGATTATACAGGAAACAGGCTTTTCAAAATTTTTGCCAACAGGCAACGGGCTGTTTTCCTTTACTACTGTTGAAGAAGCGATTGATGCATTACAAATGGTAAACAAAAATTATAAGCAGCATTGTAAAGAGGCAAGGAACATGGCTGAAGAATATTTTGATTCAAAAAAAGTATTAAGCTCTTTGATGGAGCGATTGTAAATTGAAGGAACAGTATGAACCTTGGGTTGCACTTAGATGATATTTATGCCAAAAGAGGAAGCTTTTGGATGCTGGATAAAACCTATGTTCAATGTGCCGAAGATGGAGAGATTTATATAGCGCCGGGAGTTGAATTTCTATTCAATTGTTCATGGCTGAAAAACGATCCGGCTTTCGCAACACTATCTGTTGCTAATGGCGCCAGGCTGGAAGTGAAAAACAATTTCAAAATTTATTCCGGCGCATCGGTGTATGTAAATAAAAACGCAACGCTGATACTGGGAAGCGGTTATATCAACAACAACCTCACCCTGCATTGTTTTGGACAAATTGAGATTGGAGAAGATGTAGCTATTGCAGATCAGGTGGTTATCCGCGACAGCGATAACCACATCGTCAGGAGCAGTACACGGCATAAAATGACACAACCAATTTGCATAGGCAATCACGTATGGATTGGAATAAGAGCAACTATACTAAAAGGTGTTACCATTGGCGATGGCGCTATTATAGCTGCCGGTGCGGTGGTTACCCGTTCCGTACCCCCCAAAAGTTTGGCAGGTGGTGTGCCTGCAAGAGTGCTTAAAAAAGATGTTGAATGGGAGTAAGAAAGATGCATGGCTCTCCATCCTTGACATCAATAAACGCTTTGCATGCATTAAAAATAATTTAAAAATAATATTTAAGTGTATGCTCCAAATAAAAAGTGAATTACAACACAACCTTAGCAAGCAAGAAGCTATCGAAAGAATAGCGGCTAATTGTATAAAGGCAAAAAAAATATCGGATTTAAAAAATGTATGGTTTCAAAATATAATGGATTTTTCTGTTTCCATTCAAGGTGTCAATATCAGCGGAAAAATAGAAGTAACTGAAAATACTGTTACATCAATTTGTAATCTTCCTTTTATAGCTGTTCCATTCAAAAGTTGGATACCAAATATACTTCGTAACCTATTAAAGCAAGGCGAAGTCCAAGGTCAGATATCCGGCAATTTTATAAAGGAGCCATTGATACTATATCTTCATATACCCAAGGCCGGTGGTATAACTATGGGAGATTTTATTTACAGCCAGCTTAAACAAGATGAGGGAAATGATGAGGGGTTAATAAAGAATGGAATATTTTTTATGCCCGATGGTTTTTTTAGAGAAAATGAAATTGATGTTTCTATTGAATATAGGGAAACACTAAAGCGTAATGACCTCAGAGCAGTTATAGGACATTTTGCTTTTGGCATTCACCATCATGTTTACAGGCCTTGCTATTACATTACTATTCTTCGAAATCCAATAGAACGCATTGTTTCTCTTTATCATTATTTGCAACTTGGAGAAAAAATGAGCCTGGAAGAATTTGCAAATTTTCCCCCATACAGGGAAATTGATAATGACCAGACAAGACGTATAGCTGGTGTAAACCCTCCAACGGGTAAATGCACACAAGAACATTTAGAGCTAGCCAAGAAAAATTTGATACAACATTTTTCTGTGGTAGGTACTACTGAACGATTTGATGAAACCCTGGCTTTATTGGTAAACAAATTTAACTGGCAAAAAGCAGTTTCATCTTATCCAAAAAATGTGAATACTGCCAAACCTGCTTCCAGCTCTCTTTCACAAAGCACCGTCAATGCCATTCAAAATAGCAATCTTCATGATATTGAATTGTATAAATTCGGCAATCAATTAATGGATGACATGATTTGTGAACAGGGTGAGAAATTTTTAAATGTGTTGAAAAAACAAAAGGAATTAAACACATAGCCTATTTTAAAAAAATAAAAATCCACGCAACAATTTATATATAACTCGGTTTAATGGTAAAAATTCAGTATACCGTGATCGTAACCCAGAACGTTGCTTGGCTGTACGTTTACAGGCAAGGGTAGTTAAAGAAAATGTTGAATGGGGATGATAAAAATTTCACAACCACATCCTTAGCTAATTGAAGACCTTTCTGAATTACTGAAATCAAAATAACATCTATCCTGTAACAATGCATATACTCGTTAGCTTTTGCAACTTACGTTCCTTGCCAGGCCGGCCTGCGTTAGGCTTATTCAATGCAGATA
>DASQMG010000507.1:0-22560 GCA_035645595.1 Flavisolibacter sp.
GATGAAAACGTTAAGTTATCCATGGTAAGTCTGTAATAACGTTGTTTATGAAGAAAATTTTTTTCAGTGCGGGTTTGATTGTTTTGTGCCTGCAATCAACAGCACAGGAAAAGCTGCAATACCATATCATCAAAAAAGACAGGGAAGGAAAGATTCTTCCCTGGTACAATCCTGATCCCGGCACTGCTTATGACCGCGTTATGCACCTTGTCTGGAATTTCTGGGATACCATGCGTGTGGATATGAATGGTATCCCGTATTATATGAATCACCAGGTATGGAGGCCGGGAGTTAATGATCCACGCGGCGTCGGTGGCGATCAGTTTGCCATGGCGCTTTCATCATGGCGGCTATATTACCAGTATACAGGTAATGAGCAGGTAAAGCAAAACATGAAGTTTATAGCGGAGTATTACCTCACACACAGTCTTTCCGATGCAAGCGCCAAATGGCCCCATATTCCCTATCCCTACAACACCTTTGTTTATTCAGGCATTTACGATGGCGATATGATTATTGGTAAACATTATACCCAGCCGGATAAAGCCGGATCGTTTGCCATTGAGCTGGTAAATATGTATAAGCTTTTGCGTAATGAACGGTATCCCAACCAATCGTACAATGGATACCTGGATGCGGCTGTAAACATTGCCAATACATTAGCCAGCCATATTAAAGCAGGTGATAGCCTGGCGTCGCCGTTACCTTTTAAAGTAAATGCGGTAACCGGCGAAATAGGTATGCTCAAGCGGCACGACCAGCGTGAAAAAGATGATCAGCAGAGCAGCTATACCACGAACTGGTCGGGAACAATGGAGCTGTTTTTAGAATTACAGCAACTCAATGCAGGCAATGTTGCCGCATACAAAAAAGGCTTTGATGTACTGCTGCAATGGATGAAAAGCTACCCGTTACAGAATAACCGCTGGGGGCCTTTTTTTGAAGATATTGTAGGCTGGAGCGATACGCAGATCAATGCCGTCACTTTCGCACAGTTTATGATGAACCATCCTGAATATTTTCCGGAATGGCGCAAAGAGGTAAAGGGGATATTTGATTGGGTGTACGAAAAATTAGGTAATGACAAATGGAAGAAGTACGGCGTAACGCCTGTGAACGAGCAAACAGCTTATCGTGTGCCCGGAAACAGTCATTCATCAAGACAGGCTTCCGCAGAATTACAATACATGGCACTAACGGGGGATCGTTCAAATGTCGATCATGCAATCCGGCAGTTGAACTGGGCTACATACATGGTAGATGTGGATGGAAAAAATCGTTACATGGAAGACGAAAACTGGTTAACAGATGGCTATGGAGATTTTGTTCGTCATTACCTGCGGGCCATGGCAGCCCTGCCCGAACTGGCGCCAGCAACACAAGAGCACTTGCTTTCCACAACTTCTGTTATTCAACATATTTTTTACCAGGGCCAGCTGGGTAAATACTATTACGCAATGGCAAAGGATACACCAAACATACGGCTTCATTATATTGTTTATGATGAAGGGGGAACGGAACAACTAAGGCTTTTGAAAAAGCCTTCAGGGGTTTTGTTCAATGATAAAAAGGGAACTGAAGGCAAGGAAGAAGAAGGCTATGAATGGAAGGCTTTAAGTAAAGGCGGAATACTTACCATTAGGAGAACGAAGGCTAAGAACATTGTCATCTTGAAATAAGAAGACTCGAAAATATCTGCGTTTGCACCAATTCATTGCTAAAAATTAAAATATGAAACAACGCAAGTCATGGATTGATAGCACTGCCGGCCCCTTTTTTCTCCTATTGTGCTCCTTAACATTATCCAAAACATTAGTTGCGCAAAAAAAAGATGCGCTCATTATTCCTGCATTATCAAAAACGGTAGCACCTTTTGAAAAGATAAATATTGTTTGCCTCGCGGCGGGAACTGTTTCTGTAAAGGACAGCAAAGGCAGGGAGTATGTACGCATGAACGCTGCACCCAATGTAACATTCAATGCAGGTGGCGCTGCAGGAAAGCAAACCGTAACCTTACTTGACAATGCCGGCAGATTGGTAGGCAGTACTACTTTCCTTTTGGAGGCACCTACCAGCATCAGCGACGGCGGAAAAATGGAGGAGCTCTATGCTATCTGCTACAAGGGAATGATGTCTGAAGGTAAAAGGGGCTTTCGGGAATTTAAGTACAAGGGCAAAGGGTACAACATGTACGTTTCGTGGGACCTGGATAACAATAACGTGATGAATGGCATACAGTATTTTGTTCCGCATGGCAACGGATTGACTGATTTGCTTCGCGAAACGCAGCGGGAGGATGGCATGATCTGGAGCTTTGTATCCAACAGTAACGGCGGGCTGGGTAGTTCAGACTATTATAAAAGTGCTTACGCGCCCATCAATTTTTATAGGGAGGATGGCGATGCTTTTTTTGTACGCCAGCCGGTAGATAATCATTCCGATTATAATTATGTAAACATGTTTTACAAACATTGGAAAGCCAGCGGCGATAATGAGTGGATGAAAAAAACGCTTCCATCGGCTGCGCTGGCCCTTGATTATTGCTACACCGATTCTATCCGCTGGTCAAAGCGGTTTCAGTTATTAAAACGCCCTTACTGTATCGATTCCTGGGACTTCCAGGTAGATGATGAATATACTCCTCCGGCTCCTATAAGTCCTACGATGGTTGTGGTACCGGGCAAAACCAAATATGGAGTGTTCTTTGGCGACAATACCGGTTATTATGAAGCCTGTAACCAGGTAGCGGAAATGTATGATTCAGTAAAACAAAATGACAAGGCAGCTATTTACCGGCAACGGGGTGCAGACATATTAAAAAACCTGGTGAAGCTTTCCTGGAACGGAAGGTATTTTACCCATTTTATTGATGAGGACCCGACTGTTAAACGCAACCTGGGCGTGGATGAAAAGTCGCAGATAGCACAGGGCAATATGTATTCTGTTAATCGTGGCTTATCACACCAAATGAACAGGGCCATTATACAAACCTATCAGCAATTAAAAGAAAACCTTCCTGTTGGCTCTCCCGGTGAGTGGTACGCTATCTATCCGCCTTTTGAGAGAGGCTTCGGTTCGCACAACGAAAAATGGCAATACATGAATGGCGGGATTGCAGGCCATGCGATAGGTGAGCTGGCAAGAGGCGCATTTGAAAATGGTTTTGAAAACTATGGTTCTGACATTTTAGACCGGTTGCTTGCTATGGGCAAAAAATATAGCAACAAAATATGGTTTTCCTATACGGGTTCTATCCCTCCACCGCCGGCGCCACCCGTTCTTAAAACAATAGATTTGGCGGGTTTTGCAAATATGGATCTTTGGGATAAGGGAGGTGATGGAGTTTTCACCTGGATGAATGCAGGTAAATCTGGTAACAGTTTAAGGGCAGCGGGTAATGATATGCGTGGCCTGCCTGTAGGAGAGCAAACGTTTCAGCATATAAAGTTCAATGTAGTTGATCCGGATAAAAACAATCGCAAAGCAGTAATAGGCTTATCAACCGCCAAAGGCTTTCCAACTGATGTTAGCATTCCTGTAAATGATATGGCAGGTTCTGTTTACCTGCTTCATTCTTCTTCTGATAATGTGCCCAGCAATGTAGCAGGGGCTATTACATTTGAATATGCCGATGGCAGCCATGCTTCTCAATACCTGATGAAAAACAAGCACGTTGCCAACTGGTGGTTTACCACTTTGAATACAGAGCGGTCAGGTGTAGCCTGGTTTGGTCCCAATCTTAAATCCACAAAAGTGGGTGTTTGCTGGGCCGTGCTTGATAATCCACATCCCAAAAAGAAAATCAGTGCCCTCCGATTTAATGCGCCGCTTGAAGGAGGCATTTATGCCCTGTTAGGCATTACGCTTGCCGACAAGCCTTTTTATATTGCTCCTTCCGGTGAATCGTATGGCGGTCCTGATAATTGGGCGGCGGCCAATGGCATGGCAGCATTGGTGGAAGGGTTGGCGGGAGTAAAAAATGAAGGTCTGGCCTTTGATAAAGTTACCATAGCCCCCAGATGGTCATCGGCAGCAGTGGATTCGGTAAACGTCACGATCAATCTTTCTGCATCCAATGGTTATGTAGCCTATCAATACAAAAATAACCCTGCTGCTAAAATGATCGACCTGTACGTTACCGGTAGCGGCAATCAGTTAAAAGGTCATGTGTTGCTCCCGCACAATGCATCATCTGTAGAAGGGGTTACAGCAGGCAATAAATCACTGCCTTTTAAAATAACCACCATTGAAAGCTCGAAGTATGTAGATTTTAGTTTGCCGTTGCCATCGGTTCAACGAGTAGCGATCAGGTACCGGTAAACGGGCAGGTTTTAAATTTCCAGTGCTTCATTAAATGAAGGATTTTTTGGCATTGCACACAAAAAATGGATCAACGCCGATGAAAAACTATAGGTAGTTAGTCACATTGGGTAGGTGATGAAGTGGGTAAAACCCGGGCATCTTCATTCCTTACGTCGCCAGGTTTATTTCACCCTGTAAATCCATAACCGTATAATCAGTGTTTATGAATCATGTTATAAAGTTCTTGCTGCTCTCTGTGACCATTTTAATTATAATAGCCTGCAGTACAACCAGGAAAACCGCTGGCAAATATCACAGGAAAATGCCTTACCCGGAAAGTGATTTCATTGGCTCCTTTCGCTGGGTCTCAGAACCATATAAATATCCTGGAACAGGTTCTGACATGCATTGGTGGACCTGGGGCATTGATGATGCCATTTATGTGTTGGATGATGATGGTAAAAACTTTGGAGGCCCCATGAATTATGCGCATGTGCTTAAAGTGACAGGCACACCTCCAAACCACAAAGTAGAAACAGTAACTGATTTTATGGAAATTCCTTTTCGTAAAATGATGCCGAAAGATAAAATGCTCAGCAGGTATGTAGATGGAATAATGTCAGTGGATTCAACACTTTATGTTTCTATTTATGATTATGACTGGAACCTCGAACGTAACCTTCCTTATTTTGATTCTATCAGGCCCCGCCTGGAGCTGTTTAATAGCTTCGCCGGTGTCAAGGATTCAACTATGCTAAGCAACATGTATTTTACAAATTCATATTCAAAGAACTACGGCATTGCCGGGATTATTAAGTCCGATGATTTTGGTAAAACATGGACAAATATTCCGGATGCTACAACGCCACGCTTCCTGGGACCAAAGTTTGCCGGTCTTACATTTTTAAATTTTGGTCCTGGATATAGTGATGTGCCCAACGGCCTGTTACCATATGTTTATGCGATGTCAAACGACGGAAGCTGGGAAACAGGTGATCATGTTTATATAGCAAGAGTACATAAAGACAGCATCATAAACCGCGAAGCATGGCAGTTCTTATCTGCCATTCAAAATAACACACCCCGATGGTCGAAATCTGAAGACGAAAGCTTTCCTGTTTTTAAAGATCCCGGCCATGTTGCGCACCCAACTATATCTTATAATAAAGCGTTGAAACGATATATTCTTGGAATATTCAGTGATGTAGTTCCTCACCACGAATACGCTTCAGTTGCGGAGTGGAAAACATGGGATAAAGCTTCCGAGCTACAGTTGTATGAAAGCGAGTACCCCTGGGGCCCATGGAAAATATTCTATAATGAAAAACCATGGGGCGGGGCGAAACATTCCTGCTATTTGCCCCAGATACCTAATAAATGGTGGGAGAACGACGGACTATCGGGTACCATCATGTTTGCCGGTGATTATACCGGAAATAATTTTGAATACTATGCTTTGATGACCCAATCATTTACGATAAAATTAAAATGAGAAGATTTTTGTAAAATGAATCCTACCTCAAAAACCTACATCTATAATGCAACTTTTTTCTGCCGGGAAGAATATTTATAAAAAACTACTACTTACTCTTTTTTTAATGTCAGCAACACAGGCGTTTGCACAAGCGCTTAAACTGCCGGCTTTGTTTAATAACAAGATGATTTTGCAAAGGGGTATCGAGCCACCTGTTTGGGGCCTGGCGGCACCAAATGCAACAATAAATGTTAGTTTAAACAAGGTAAAAAGGATTTTCAAAGCAAATGATAAAGGCAGGTGGTCGGGTAAGTTACCGGAGCCGGTAGCGGGTACAACGTATACACTTACCATAACAAGTAGAGGCGAAAAAAAAGTGTTTTCTGATGTAATTGGAGGCGATGTATATTTTGCCGGTGGTCAATCTAATATGCAATATTCCGTAAGTCAAATGGAGGGCGGGGAAGAAGAAATTGCGGCAGCGGGCGACAAACAAATCCGTTTATTTACAGTACCCAGGGACATATCTTATCGCCCAAGACCTGACGTAAATCAACAGGCAAAGGAAAATGCTTTTGAAGGTGTGTGGTCGGTTGCATCACCGGAAAGCGTAAAGGATTTTTCAGCGATAGCCTATTGTTTTGCAAAGAAGATACGACTGGGTGAACAAGTGCCTGTAGGTATTATCAACGCAACCTGGGGCGGCACGCCGATAGAAGCACACATGAGTGCTGAAGCAAATAGTGTACTTCCTTATTATGCCGATGCACTAAAAGATATGGCTTCTAAACCTGTAACAGATAGTTTGATAATTGACAAGCGTAAAGCTACTCCGCAACTTCCTGCCAGTGTTTTTAATGCAATGATAAATCCTGTTATTCCCTTTGGGGTAAAAGGTTGTCTTTGGTACCAGGGAGAACATAACTGGAACAATCCCTATAAGTACCGGGAACAGTTCATTACGTTTATCAATGACCTGCGCGTTCGATGGAAGCAGGGATACCTGCCGTTTTATTTTGTACAATTACCAAACATGGGTAAAAAGCCGGTAAATCCGGCAGAAGACTTCTTGTCTGTTTTACGTGAATCCCAGACAATGGCTTTAAAGCTTCCGAATACGGCTATGCTGGTAAGCCTGGACATCGGCGATGGTGACCTTCATCCAAAAAATAAAAAAGCATTTGGGGAGCGGCTTGCCTCAATAGCACAGAAACACATTTATGGAAAAAATATAGTTGTTGACGGACCGGTGTTTACCTCCTATGCCGTAATCAGGGATACAGTAGAAATTTCCTTTGCTGACAATGGCTCAGGCCTGATATTGAAAAACGATACTGCAAAAGTTTTTAGTATTGCTGGCAGGGATAACAGGTTTTACTGGGCCGATGTAATCATCAGGAATAATAAGCTGCTTGTTTATTCCGCCATGGTAAAAAATCCGCAAGCTGTTCGGTATGCATGGGCCGAAAACCCGTCGGTTACTTTGTTCAACAAAGAAGGTTTCCCGGCCCCGCCTTTTCGTACCGATGCATGGCAGTTGAAAGAAGATGGAAAATGGTAGGTAAAGTGGAAAATAGGGTAGATGAGAGGCTGACATTGATTAAAGAGGCAAAGGCAAAATAGGTTAGTGCATAAAATGAAACAGGTTCAAAAGCCTGACCTCCCGTCCCCTCAGACAAAGGGTTCCCGATAGCTATCGGAAAAAAGTGAGGTGAAAAGCCGAATACTATCTGTTGAAACAGGCAGGTGACACAAAAAAAGGCGCCGTTAGCCAACGGTATCTATGATCCTGTGGGAATATAATTTTTTCCTACCCTTACTACTTAAAATAGTATTTGAAAGGAATGATTACCGGGCGAAGAGTATTACAAATCGAGATTGAAACCCGGGCGGATTATAAAGAAAGGAGCAAGGCGTTGTGCACACTGCCAGCCGTTGCTTCCGATACGGCTACCGTGGTTTTTTATTTGGCAAAAGTAAACCAGTTGACATTAAATAATCGCCCATAAGCATCGCCATTTTCTCCCTTTGCCACTATATACAAATCATGCACACCCGTTACATTGTTTATCGCACCGGTGATTTCTTTGTAATACGTGATCCAGTAGGTAAACCCCACATCTGCAGATCCTATTAGTTTTCCGGTTGGACTATCTAATCTAAATTCAACCCTTGCCTTTTTTATTTTACTGTTTTCACAGCTAACGGAAATTTTGAAAGATTTTGCACCCTCACCAAAGTCAATATCCTTAAACATGAGATATCCATCTTTTTTTAATTTAAAATGAAAATCTTGTTTGATGCCACGTTCTTCATAAGCCTCTTTTCTGTCAAAAAATTCTTCTGCTTCCCTCTTATAAACAAATGCATCATAGATCACCTTCATTCTTTTACCCGGTACAATTCCCTTATCCGCTTTTGGAAAGACAGGCTGAAGACTTCCGTCCTTGTTGATTGTTAGTTCAGTGATGGCTATTTGCCTGTGCTGCATGCCCTTGTAGGGTAGCTGATAAGCAAGCACCCATTTGTTTTTATATTTTGAAATATAGGCCGCATTATTACAGGAAGCAGAATCAAAAGGATATATCAAATGCTGTGGATTTTTGTATGGACCCCATAAATTATCTGCTACACAATACTGGACATAAGGGCCAGATGGATCACCGGTTTTGAAATAATTATTCCTCTTACCTTCCCAGTCTTTGTAGGTCAAATAGGTAAGATAGTACTTCGAATTAATCTTCGTTATAGAGGCTTCTTCGATAAACTCGGTTGCCTCACCCCCTTTAAGCGGGACATCGATTTCCCTGATATTACCATCCATTTCTATCATGTTCTTTTTTAACCTTACCATAAAGAACCTAAACTGGCCAAAATACAGATAGGGGATGCTGTCATTATCGTATATAATAGTAGGACTGATTACGCCAAATTTCTGTCCTTCCCTTTCTGGTAAAATACCCTGGTCCAACAGTGTCTGTTCAGTGATAAACGGTTTATTTAAAACATCTTTGTAAGGACCTTCGGGCTTATCAGCCTCTAAAACGGCTATACCAAAGTTGCCCTTGCGTACTGTTACATATGCATAATATTTGCCGTTTACTTCAATTCCGGCATCGCTATCCCAAACCGGAAAATCAGATGCCCAGGGAATATCATGAATGCTAAATATTGAACCATGGTTGCGCCAATTAAGGAAGTCTGTGGTGCTATAGGCATGGTAATCCATGATATTATGCCAATAATCTTCGGGTCCTATGAACTTTGTTGAGGATTGATCATGGCAGACAAAAAGCCAATATCTCCCATCAATTATATGAGCGGTAGGATCGGTATTAAAAAGATAATCGGGTGTTATCCGCTGCTGTGAGTAAACATTTTTAGCAAGAAAAACTAACAGCAGTTGAATCACCCATTTCATATACTTTGATTTTAATACAAAAAATACCCTCTCGGTCTGTGACAAAAAATTGCTGCGGCTACAACAGTTAATTCTTTCCTGCTGTAAATGTTACAGTGGTTGAAAATTTAACGTCAGCCGCAAAAAAACAATATAGTACTTTAAAATTGAGTGTCTGTCATCTACCTGCATTTATAAACGTACGCTTACTTACTTGTTTTTTATATGGCGTTTCTGCTGGTTCAAAGCCACTTTCAAAAGATGATGGTTATTAATTGCTATCAAACCTCCCTCTTCGGGGACAGGGCCTAAACCACAATAAGCGTAATTTTAAAAAAGACAGCCGGATTTGAATTTGTTTAAATCCATTAAAGGGAAGTTCTTCATAAAAATCCGAAGGCAACAAATTGTCCAATTTTGTTGGTTGGCCAACCCTGTGTAATATGTGTTCTTTAAACTCAATGTACCTGCCACGCCCTTCATCGATCTTAGCCTGGCATTGGCATCCGTGCCAAGAATCGAGATAAGGTACCGGTAACATAAATATTCCAAAGCCTTATCTTGTTCTACTTAAACTATTTGTCACTTTGTTATGAGGAGAAATCTGTTTGTTACCTGTATCATACCGCTTTTGCTGTGTATGATGAAGCCAACGGGGTCAACAGCGCAGCTGGGGGTCTCTAATTCGTACAGCCAGGAGTGGGGTAAAGTACTATCGCTCGACGGAGAGTGGGATATTGCAGAAGGCAGTAAAGGGCAGGTGCCTGCCCGGTTTTCGTCTAAAATCCCTGTTCCCGGTTTGGTTACTTCTGCGAAGCCAGAATTCAAAGCTGTAGGAGAGGAAAATAAGCTGCGGGAAGCGTATTGGTATCGAAAGAAATTTAGCGTTCCGGGAAATCTGCCTGCCCTGGTTCGTTTAAAGATCTTCAAGTCTATGTTCGGCACCAGGGTATTCTTAAATGGGAGTGAAGTGGGCGAGAGCGAACTTAATTTTACACCCCTATATTTTAATGTTACTCCGTATCTAAAGGGGAATGGCGAAGAGAATGAATTGATCATACGGGTTGGTGCACATATCTCCGCTGTATCAGATTCTGTTGTTACCGGTGGCGATCCGGAGAGACATCTTTATCCGCCCGGGCTGTACGATCATGTTCAATTAGTATTATCGGGTGATGCTTATGTTTTGCGTACGCAAGTGGCGCCGGATATCAACAATAAAAAGATTAAAGTGGAAGTTGATTTTGCAGCAGAAAAATGGGCCGGTAAAATCACCGACTTAAAGGCTGTAGTGTACGATTATAAAACCGGCAGGCAAGTGGGAAATGCCCTTGTGCAAAGTGGTACTATATCACCCGGTAAAGGAAAGAAAATTGCTCTTACTATCTCGCTTAAAGAAAGCAAACTGTGGAGCCCTGCTTCTCCCAATCTGTACGTGCTGCATCTTTCAGATAAGAAGTATTCCTATAAGACGCGGTTTGGTATGCGCAGTTTTACTGTAGACAGCGGGTATACAAATAAAGCATTACTGAACAACAAACGTTGCTTTATTCGGGGAACTAATTTTGGTATTCACCGGTTTTTTGAAGACAGTCTCTCGGGGCAACATTCCTGGGACCGGGAATGGGTACGTAAACTGTTTCGTCGCTTTACAGGCATGGACATGAATGGCGTTCGCTTTGTATTTAGCCCGGCACCGGAAATGTGGTACGAGATAGCAGATGAAGAAGGCATGATGGTGTTTGACGAATATGCAATCTGGTATGCTTATCAGCCACTGGTAGGATCAGTAGCCACACAAGCTGCAGACCCCTACAAAAAGTGGAGTATCTGGCCAAAGAACTTATCTGCCAAACAACTGGTAAAAGAATATACAGCCTGGATGCAGGATCGTTGGAACCATGCAAGCGTAATTGTGTGGGACGCTCAAAACGAAACCTGGGCCGAACAAACAGGTGAGGCTATCAGGCAGGTTCGTAAACTTGATCTGTCTAATCGGGTGTGGGATAACGGTTGGTCTGCACCGGTAGATCCCGGTGATATACGCGAAGCGCACCCTTACTTCGAAAACTGGACGCCCGGAACCGAGATGACAGCAGTTAAAGAACAAGCAAGGAAACCGTTTTCCCTTGCCGATCTTGCCGATGCCGAACTGGTACCGTCTACGCTTTATGCACCATTTCAGTCTGCACTTAAAACAAAAATCGATTGGTACTGGAAACAACCTGTTGTAATCAACGAGTATTCGTACTTATGGTTAAACCGTGACGGTACACCTACCATATTGACCAGGCCTTATTACGATGCCGTGCTGGGAGCAGATGCAACGCCGGCTCAACGAAGAGAGCTGTACGCCCGATATCTTGCTGCCGTAACAGAATATTGGCGGGCAAAACGCACTTGCCTCGGGATACTTTATCCCTTTGGACTTGCAGCTTCTATACCCGGTGGCGCTACGAGCGACAATTTAATTGATGTGGCCAGGCTTGAATTCGACGAGTATTTTAACAAGTATGTGCCGGATGCTTTTGCAGCATTAGGAGTTTGTGCCGAACTATGGAAAACAGAATTTACAATCAAGTCCTGGGGCGGTACGCAAGCAGAGTTTAATGTAGCGGTTATCAACGATATGGATTCAGCCTTTAGCAGTTATTTTGTAGTGAAGGTGATGAAAGGAGCTTCAGTAATCAGTACCAACAAATACAAATATGATGTGAGGCCTTTTGAGCTTAACCGCACACCAGTACGAATTGAGTTGCCAAAAGAGCCGGGGGCATATGAAGTAGTAACGGAACTACATGGAAGAAAAGATAAAATAGTTCGCAGTTACCGGCAGATAAGGCTGCTGCAGTAAATGTTGCCGGTTTATTACAACTGTTTTAAGCGGAAATTTCTATACTCAATTTTCATGGGAGGCCCCACATGCACCTGTACACCTAAACGCCCGGATAATTTACGGTTTACTGTATCATTGTCTGTTACATCACTCATTAAAACACCGTTTACATAATGCTGCAACCTGTTTCCTTTAACTATCAAATGACACTCATTCCAATCGCCCGTTTTAATGAACTTATTCAATGAATCGGCTGGCGATGAACCAACCACTATGCTCCTGGTCCATGCGTTGTTCTCTATATTCTTCGCAAAGGGCATTGAATCTTTTACAGGGTTAATTACCACTTTTTGTCCATGATAAGCAAGTGTTGTCCTTCCTCTTTCTTCATAGTTTTGACCTGTATACCTGTTATGCCCGTCAATATCGAACTGGTAGCCACGCATTGCATAAGGAAGAGAATCTATAGTTTCGCTCCGGTAGTTAATGCCGCTGTTTCCATCAGGAGAAACCCGGTATTCAACCTTTAAGTCAAAGTCAGCTGTAACAAGGTCTTTTTTTATTACAAATGAATTTCTTTTTAAAAGCGTCGATGGAGTAACTTCTCCCACCAGGTTCCCGTTTTCAACACGCCAGTACGTAGGGTCATATTCCCATCCCTCTAAAGATTTAGCATCAAAAATTGAGTAGTAGCTCTTACTGGGGATGGCATTGGAATGCCGGGGCGAATTGCAGGAAAGGAGTATTGTAGTAAATAGAACCAATTTTATAAAAGCGCAATTATACACGATGACTCTTCCTTTTACAATTAAAACAGGAAGCCATGTATAATAATCACCTGCACTTCTGCTGCATTCAAAGTTTTTATTGAGTGACATTTTAATTTAGTGAACACCAGGTTGTAAGCATAGTGAAATCTGTTTTGCTTACTTCGTTAGGGTACTGAAGTACTTAAGAGACGCTTTGACATCGGGAACGTTATCATTCATTTTATGTTCACATTCTACGTATATCATCCCTTTAAATTTTTGAGCCTTTAGCTCCTTTACCACTCCCCGAAAATCAATTACACCTTCGCCAACAATCACATCGTTGGCTTTAACATTATTCGATTCATCTATATCCTTTAAATGAACACCAAGGATATGCCCTTTCAACTGGTTTAAGCATTTTGCAGGGTCTAATCCGCTTCGGGCCCAGTGCCCCAGGTCTGCACATGCACCAATATTTTTATGTCCTTTTATAGCCGCCAGCACCGAATCGGGGTGCCAATACCTGCTGCTTCCCTTTGCATGTTCATGAATAGCCGTTTTTATTTTATAAATTTCTCCGAGGCTATCCAGAATATGCCAATGGGCCGGGCTTGGCTCACACACTAAAAACTCCATACCCAGTGTTTTACCTATTTCAAAGTATCGTTTCCACCCTTCTGCATCTTTAGCGCCTCCCACATACATAGATCTCATTTTAATGCCCCGGGCATCCAATAGTTGTTTCATTCTCCTAACACCATAAGAAGAAAGATTCTCCATGGTGCTGTCTTTAAACTCTTCTCTCAATTGATGAAACGAAAATCCTTCTACATACTTCACTCCTGCGCTGTCCGCTTTTTGTAATGAAACGGAGAACGGAAATAGGTTAAAAGAATACAGGGCAACGCCCATATTCCAATCTCCGGCATCTGTTACAGCCATTTCCTTAGAAGGGCTTTTGCTGTTGTTTTGGTTACTGCATGCACTGCAAAAAGCAGCTAAAAAAATAGAGATGCAGCAAGTTAGAGGGAGTAACTTCATTGGAGTAATTTATGTTTTAGTAATGTATTCTTTTGATCACTTCTTTATTCAGGTTATTGTTGTATTCTATTTTCGGATCTGTTGATCTGAACGTTTCTGTGCCCCAGTTCATAACATTCCTAACTCTAACAACACTATCCGTCGTTATAGATACTTAACAAAGATAGTAAGTGATGTAACCGGGAGTAGTAGGATACTATAGGACAGTAGATCTGAAATCTTAGTAGAATTTTAAAAGGTGGCCAATTAGTGCCTGCTGAGCAACTACTTAGTGTTGCCTTCATTAAAAATAGAAACCATCTTTATCAGAAAAATTACTTGCTTTAATGGGGAGGCAATATGAAGCGATCATTTTTGTTATTAATTGCAGTTTGCATCACTTATATTGCTTTTGCGCAGGAAAAGCCATCTGCGCCAACTGTCTATCTATCCACTATAGAATCTTTAAAAACCCGCACTACGCCTGAGTGGTTTGGCAATGCAAAATTTGGCATCTTTATTCATTGGGGCTTGTACTCAGTACCCGGATGGGCAACGCCTTCCGGTACACCCGATAAGGTGACAGACTGGAAACATTTTTATACCAACAACCCTTATGCTGAATGGTATTTGAATACGTTACGTATTAAAGGCTCTCCCACAGAAAACTATCATAACAAAAAGTACGGAGCCGGGTTTGATTACTACCAATTTGCCAAACAATTTAATGCCGGAGTAAAGTCGTGGAATGCTGATAACTGGGCCAAATTATTTAAAGCATCAGGCGCTAAATACGTTGTTCTTACCACTAAACACCATGAGGGCTTTACCTTGTTCCCCAGCACCGTAACGCACCCGCTTGTAAAAAAAGAAGTAATCAATTCGCCACGAGACCTGGTAAAAGAATTGGAGGTAGCTGCCAGAAGAGTCGGTTTAAAATTTGGCGTTTATTACTCCGGTGGTCTTGACTGGTCGTTTACAGTGAGCCCCATTACCAAGATATGGCCTGATTTATTTGAGAGCATCCCAAAGTCTGTTGCATATACTGCTTATGCCGACATGCACCTTTACGAAATTATCCGCCGCTATAAGCCCGATATATTATGGAATGATGTTTCTTATCCTGCGCATGGAGATCTTCCCGGCATCTTTGCTGAACTATTTAATACAAACCCTGGTGCGGTAGTAAATAACAGGTGGAGACAACATGATGAGCTGGCGAATTTTACCACGCCAGAGTATGTGGTATTTGATTCTATTGCAAAACGAAAATGGGAATCATGTCGGGGTATCGGCTATTCGTTTGGATACAATCGCCTTGAAGATGAAAAGCAATATTTATCTGCGGATCAGTTAGTAGATATGCTGGTAGATATAGTAAGTAAAAACGGCAATTTTCTGTTAGATGTTGGCCCTATGGCTGATGGTACAATTCCACCCATGCAGGCCAGCCGCATTTTGGAAATGGGTGAATGGCTGCGGGTAAACGGTGAAGCCATTTACGATACAAAACCCTGGGTTAGGCCAGGCGCTTTTACGGCTGATTCTGTTGCCGTTCGGTTTACGCAAAAGGATAACTCGTTGTACGCGGTTTTATTAGATATGCCCAAAACACCGGAAGTAAAACTTACCGCGGTAACTATAGAAAAGACCAGCATTATAAGGCTGTTGGGGTATGATAAAAATCTGGCCTGGAAGCAAGAAGGGAAGGAACTTATAATACAATACCCGCCTGGCCTGCCATTAAAGCATGCTTACACTTTAAAAATAACACCGGGACCGATGGCAGGTAAGTAAAATGTAGCAGGCCATTGCTAAGCATTATCAATCATTTTGTTTCTTTTATCATTGCTTCTGTTTCCTGCATAATCTCTTACTATATCTGTTGAAGCAACCATTTAAGCCAACTACAGTTTCGACAGCATAAGTAAATCAATTAAAATCATCAATTACATGCTTGCATTGGAGAATAATTCTTTGAAATGAAGTTGCAGAAGGATACGAAAGGATAGTCCTTTTAAAAACTTAGCCCAAATTTAAAACTCTGTAATGCGTGCATACCACACCATTAAAATAACGAACAGCAGCTTGTATGAAAAATGAAAATAGCCCGGCCTCGCGGCGGGCATTTATCAAAAATTCCTCGCTTGCGGCCGCCGGCTTTTTTATAGTGCCACGGCATGTGCTTGGGAGAGGATTTATCGCACCCAGCGATAAATTAAATATCGCCGGTATCGGCATTGGCGGAAAAGGCGAAAGCGATATAGAAGAATTTGCGAAAAGTCCGTACGTAACGATTGTTGCCTTGTGCGATGTTGATGACCGGCAGGCAGTGAAAACGAGGCAACGTTTTCCAAAAGCGGCTTACTACAAAGACTTTCGCGAAATGCTGGATAAGGAACGCAAAAACATAGATGCCGTTTCTGTTTCTACCCCCGATCATACACACGCCGCTGCTACATTGATGGCCATGCGCATGGGCAAGCACGTGTATGTACAGAAGCCGTTGACACACGATATTTATGAAGCAAGGATACTTACCGAAGCGGCAAAAAAGTATAAGGTCGTAACGCAAATGGGTAACCAGGGCTCATCAGGCGATGGGGTTCGTAAAATGCAGGAATGGTATGCGGCGGGTTTGATTGGCGATGCCACCGATATTTATTGCTGGACAAACAGGCCGATATGGCCGCAAGGTTTTGGTAAGCCTGTAACAAAGAATGAAGTGCCTAAAGAACTGGATTGGAAGCTTTGGCTGGGCCCTAATGAATGGGAGGAATACCACAAAGAATTCGTGCCTTTCAATTGGCGTGGTTATCATTCTTTTGGCACGGGTGCTTTAGGCGATATGGGTTGCCATATTATTGATCCTGCTTTTAAAACAGTAGGCCTTGGCTATCCATCGGAAGTGGAATGCAGTGTAGTGAATTTGTACGAAAAAATGTGGGACGCGTCTTATCATCCCGATAGTTTCCCGGCGGCATCTACACTTAAATTAAAATTTCCTGGAAAAGGGGGTAAGCCCGATGTAAAGCTTCGTTGGATGGACGGCGGAATTATGCCGGAACGCCCCGAAGAATTAGGGCCCGATGAACCGATGGGCGACTGGGGTGGCGGGGTGATTATCACCGGCACCAAAGGAAAAATAATGTGCAGCACGTATGGCAGCAATCCTACTTTGTTGCCGCTGTCGCGCATGAAAGAGGTTGCGGTAAAACAAACCCTTGCCCGAGTGCCCGAGGGCCATTATATACAGTGGGTGAATGCCTGCATAGCCGGATATGGAAAAAAAGAATTGAGTTCGTCGTTTGATTATGCCGGCCCGTTAACCGAAACTATTTTAATGGGCAACCTTGCTTTGCAGGCCTGGAATATAAAAGGCGAAAAAGGCGCTTTTACAGGAAGGAAGAAATTAATGTGGGATGCAAAAACCATGAAGTTCACCAACTACGATGAAGCTAACCAATTTGTAAAACGTACTTACAAGAACGGCTATAGCCTGGAATTATAAAAGCAAAGTTGGGTGCTCAACCATTGTTTATAGACAGTAAAGGTCTGGAAGACCTTTACTGTCTGTGATGAAACCGAAAGTTTGAAGCAATGTTATACCACCACACAAGGGATGGCTTAGATTTCTTATATTGCTGCATAGCGATAAAAAGTAGAAGAGTGCGACGCCTATGAAGCTAAATAGTAGCCTTTAAGCCGGGCCAAAAAAGTTCAACTCACGTTTTTATTTCTTGCAAAGCATATTTATTTCAAAACGATTATACAATGGAAATGAGTAGCTTAATCCCATCAAAACGCACTCTCATCATTCAACTATAAATAGTATGTCCAACACAAGGCGACAATTTTTAACCGATACCACTAAGCTTGTTGCTGCAAGCGCATTTAGCGGATTCATTCCCTCTGCTGCTTCCGCTGCTCTATCTCCAAAAAAATCTGCTAATGATAAAATTGTATTGGGTTTAATCGGAGCCCGTAACCAGGGGATGAGCGATTTGCTGCAGGCTTTAAAACAGCCCGGGGTTGAATGTGGCGCCCTGTGTGATATCGATGATGCCGTGCTTGCGGAAAAAAGTGCGCAAATAAATAAGATACAAGGAAAGCCACCCATTCATTATAAGGACTTTAGAAAGTTACTGGAGAATAAAGATATTGACGCAGTGATCATTGGAACACCGGATCATTGGCACTGTTACCAGTTGATTGCTGCTTGCCAGGCTGGTAAAGATGTGTATGTAGAAAAACCTTTGGCAAACAGCATAAGGGAATGTGACATAATGGTTGCCGCCGTTCGCAAGTACAATAAAATAGTACAGGTAGGACAGCAGCAGCGTAGTGGTGGCCATTGGCAAAGTGCCATGCAGTATATAAAGTCGGGACAGCTGGGACAGTTGCGAAAAACCCAGGTATGGGCCAATTTTAATTACGGGGCCGGGCAGCCAAAAGTGCCCGACGCACCCCCGCCTGCCGGTGTTGATTTTGATATGTGGCTGGGCCCTGCTCCTGAACGCAGTTTTAATAAGGCCAGGTTTCATGGCTCGTGGCGTATGTTCTGGGATTATGGTGGCGGGCTAATGACCGATTGGGGCGTGCATTTAATGGACATGGCCCTATGGGCGAAAAACACGACTGCGTTGCCTTTATCAGTGAGTGCATCGGGTGGTAATTTTGCCTTCCCCGACCGGGCACATGAAACCTTTGATACTATGAGTGTCGCGTACCAAATGCCTGATCATACCATTTCCTGGGAGCATACGGCGGGCAGTGAAAACGGCCCGTGGGGCCGCAATTATGGACTTGCTTTTGTGGGCAACGATGCCACGCTTGTCATTGACCGTTCGTCCTGGGATTTACATCCTGAAATGAGCAATGGTAAATATAAAGTGCCGGCAATGCCACGGCAAACCGGCTATGATTCTCATGAGGCACATCTTAAAAACTGGATCGAATGTTTAAAGTCCCGTAAAGATCCGGCTTGCACAATTGAGATGGGACGCCTCACGGCCATCTATACACACATGGCAAATATTGCTCTTCGAACAGGTTCCAGGTTAGAGTGGAATGAGAGCGGGAAAAATTTTAAAAACAACACCGCCGCCAACGACTTGCTGATGCCTGCTTACCGTAAGGGGTGGACATTACCAAAAGTATAAGGACGCTTATGCATATAAATCAATCAAGAAGAACTTTTGTACGCCAAACCCTTTTAGGAAGTCTGGGTTTGCTGGCAGGCAGTACTTTAGTGAACGCTGCTGAACCAGCTGGCCGCCTGAAAGAAATAGGGTTGATTTTAGGGGTGCTGCAAAAAGAGCTGAAAGAGGATTGGGAAGGCACTTTGCGTAAAGTAGCGCAGATGGGCTATACACAAGTAGAGTTTGGAAACTTTTATGGCGAAAGTCCTGCCTCTTTCAAAAAATTTTTAAAGGAAGTAGGGCTGAAGCCTGTGGCCGGCGGTAGTTCCATGGCGCAAATGAAGAAAGAGGAAGTGTTGAATAAGATGATCGGGGAAGCTCTTTTTTTTGAAAAAGGCTACCTTGTTTGTTACTGGCCCTGGATGGATTCCGGCGAGAATAAAAAATTAGATGATTTTAAAAAAGCCGCAGAAGACCTTAACACGCTCGGCGAACAATGCAATAGAAAAGGCATTCGTCTGGCCATGCACAATCATGATAAAGAGTTTGTTCCGGTACAGGGTTATCAATGGGGATATGAAGTCTTATTGAAAGAAACCGACCCTTCCAAAGTAGCCATGCTGCTTGATTTGTATTGGATTACAAAAGGCGGCGGTGATCCTGTTCAACTGCTGAAGAATTATCCCCACCGCTTCGAATTATTTCATGTGAAAGACATGGATAAAACATCGGAGAAATTATATACCTGTCCCGGTTATGGCAGTATTGATTTTAAAAAAATCTTCGCCCAGGCTAAAAAGACAAGCATCAGGCATTACATTGTAGAAATAGATAAAGCGGAGCAACCTGTAACATGTGTTCGGGATAGCTTTACCTACCTGAAAACACTACGGTTTTGATGATAGCATATTATAAACTAGGATAACAGTTCCCGTAAATAATTTTATAAGGGTTCCGCCAATTACCGCTTCTTTTAGAACATAAATAAAGTACAACGGGTAAAACTTTTTTTAAAAAACAAAGAATAATTATCTCTCATTTCTTTTTTACTGCGGGCAGATAGGTGCACGAATTTCTTCTTCTTTGCGCTATTTGTCTGGCGCATACTCCAGATGCAACCTATCTAGGATGGTTGCTCCAACAATCTAAGGGTCTTTGGATCTTTTGCCCCTGCAAAGAATTTATCCAGCACTTTCCTAAAGATGACGGGAGCGTTGGGTAAAGAAGAAAATAGGGTCATCGAAGATTTTAGTTTTAGATCATCCGGACTGCCAAAGATTTGATAGGCATCGCTGCTTCCCAGTTGGAGGAGCGCCTCACTTATCTGGAGGAGCCTTACTCCTAAGAGCGGATGCTGCAGGTAAGCTTCCGCTTCCGCCATGCTTTTAATCCCGTAGCGTTTAGAAATTTCGCTATACCCCAGGCCATCTATTTGTGGAAAGACAAACCACATCCAGTGGCTTTGCTTTCTTCCCCCCTTTATTTGGGATAAAGCTTGCTCATAAACCCCTTGCTGAGCGTCAACAAAACGCTGTAGGTTATTCTCCTTCATTTTCTTTATTGCAATTTAAGGCAGTAAAAGATAGATTGGTTGTAAGAGCAGGTATGTCATCAAGCCCTTTCAAGACCGCCTGGTGGATAAAAAGATTTCTTCCATACACTATTTTTCTTTGCCACCTCTTATGAAAGTTTTTAAATGAGGTAAGCATACCACTACTGTTTTCTTTTGGTTCAAAACTCATCTGCAACAAGTGCCTTATTTGCCATAGCGCCTGCAGTAGTTCCCGTTGCTACGGCATTTGATACAGAACGTAAAGGATTTGCGTTATCACCGCAGGCATACACTCCTTCACTAGTTGTTCGCTGAAACATGTCCACCTTTATGTGGCCCTGTTCTGTTAAAGCGCAACCAAGCATCTCTGGAATCGTGCAATGCTGCTCATAGGATGGCCGGGCATATATAACTTTCATAGCTACTTTACTACCGTCTTTTAATGCTACATGCCGGAGTTGACCATCGTTGTGCACAAACCCGCTGATCTCCGTTTCCACAATGTTTATACCTTTTTGTTTTAATTTCTCCGTTTGCTCTTTTGATAAAACAGACGCCCCATTGGTAAATAGGGTGAGGTCTTTTGTCCAGTTGTAAATTTCTTTCGAAAACTCAAAGCCTATGTCACCGTTTCCGATGATGCCCGTCTTTTCGTTTCGCATTTCGTACCCATGGCAATACGGGCAATGAATTATTGATAGGCCCCAGCATGCAGCAAAGCCATTTATACCGGGCATTACATCCCTGACGCCCGTTGCAAAAATGACTTTCTTTGCGGTGAATTTTTTGCCGGATGCAGTGGTTATTTCAAAACCAACACCGGTCTTCTTTCCACTTGTTGCCACTCCGGAATAATGTTCTACGGTTTGGTATTGATCCAGCTGTTCCCTTGCCGTTGTCGCTATCTGCCGTGGCGTTTTTCCATCCTGTGTTAAAAAGTTGTGCGAGTACGGCGTTTGCGCATTACATGGCTTTCCGCTGTCAATAATCAAAACCCTTCTTAATGCCCTGCCCAAAGCCATGCCGGCAGATAGTCCTGCATAGCTGCCTCCGATAATGATAACGTCAAAATATTTACTGTCGGTCATAGTAGTATTATTTGTAAAAGCAGACAACGGAAGCGGCACCGCTGAAGCAGTCAAAACTGTTGCAACCAGCTTCACTATGTGCCGCCTCGTCAGTCCTTTATCTTTCACTTTAGGTTTTATTTTGAACTATTTGTTTTTAAGAGAATCGCGGTGATTGTATCAATTTTAATTTGATGATTCCACTTCTATTATCATTTCCACTTCAACAGCCATGTTCATGGGGAGTGAAGTGGTTCCAACAGACGTTCGGGCATGCTTACCGGCATTACCAAAAACCTCGATTAGAAGATCAGAAAACCCATCCACTACTTTTGGATGATCGTAAAAGGTAGCGGCAGAATTTACATAACCATTCACCCTCACAATACGCTTTATCTTTTTCAGGTCGCCGATTGCTATTTTCAAAACCGCCAGTTGGTTTATTGCCGTAATCCTTGCTGCTGCGTAGCCTTGTTCTACAGTAAGGTCAGATCCAAGTTTTCCCTTTATATATTCTCCACTAGGCTGCCTTGGCCCTTTACCTGATAAAAAGACCAGGTTTCCAACTCTTGTAAAGTCCACATACCTTCCAACTGCTTCCGGTACAGCAGATAGTGTGATTTGTAGCTGTGCCAGTTTTTGTTCAGGAGATGGTGTTAAAACCTTAGCGCAGCCCGTAAGTAGAAAAAGGCCCAACGGGATGCTGTTTAGGAACGTCATAGAAAGTTTCATGTGTTTTCGTTTTGGAAGTTGAAGTAAGGCCAGGACTGCCTGCTTAAAAGCAACCGTGTTTATAATTCTGCTGGCATTTATTTAATAAAGTTCAGAAGCTCGGTATTAAATTTCTCCCTTTCCTCAATAAATAAAGCGTGTCCGCTTTTTTCCAACGGAACCAGTTTTGATTGCGGCACCAGGGCATGCATCTGTTCTGCAAGATCATAAGAACAGATTTTGTCTAATCTTCCATGAAGGATAAGGGTAGGTATCTTGATTTTTTTGAGGTCATCTCTTAGATC
>DASQMG010000508.1:0-2701 GCA_035645595.1 Flavisolibacter sp.
TTATACCAGTGGTGCCTGCGAAGCCGACATTAAGTTTCACGAGACCTTAATGAAGTGTGCACATAACGACAAGCTTCTTCAATTATACAACACCAGCCATATTCCGCTTTTCCATGAAAAAATGGGTAAGGCGATGTGCACAATAGACGATCACGAACAAACAGACAAAGAACACCGGCTTATTGTAAAGGCGCTAAAAACAAAAAATTTGAAACTCGCCGAACAAACCCTGACAGCACATTTTGCCAGGGGCGTGTCTGCCGTATTGGATATGGTATAAAGAGTGAAGGGCTAATAGATAAAACACCGGTCTGACTTTGTTGATGATCCGCCTTTTTGTCAATTGGCTTAGCGTCCACTTGAAGGCTTACTTACCCCGCTTTCTGGTCGTAGCCAGGCAACGGGCTAATAAATTTTTAGTCATTTGCTGTACCCGTTTATCAGGTTTCGAAAAATCGATCACCTTGTAATTGGCGGGTCCCTGGTTATTTACCGGGTTTTGAAACCCTGGCGGTGTGGCCAGGAGCATACTCCACCAGCAGGTGCCGGCATTGAATACAAAGGCTCCTTTTGCTGTTGTATACATGGTGGCCGCATGATCGGGTGCTTCCGGATCCTTAAATTTATTGGGGCGTATTTTATTTTGGGCGACAACGATCGTGTTCTTGTTGCTTCCCAAAGGCAGACCATGATATTCCCACCCCACAAAGTTTTCAATAGAGTCGTTTCGTTTCATGCCTGTGCCATTAAACAGCCAGTGGTCCGGTGTTTTACATACAAAGCTGGTATAGCCAACCCCATAGGATGAAGCGCCCATGAGGTCTTGCTCATTGCTAAACAACCGCTCCGCGGGTACACGGCCTGTAACACGGTTCATGCGCCCGTCCGTCGCAGGTTCGAGATACACTTTACCGTTGACAGAATTGCCTGAAAGGAAGAGCAGGTTCACGCCGGCATCCCTTGCTGCCATTACGTTTTTGAACATGCTACCCGTCCAGTATTCATCGTGGCCTACCGAAAGAAATCCTTTTGCACGCAGGAGGGTAGCAGGATCTGCATGGGTATCGACATTGGAGATATAGCTAACGTCGTATCCTTCTTTCTCCATCCAAAAAGAGAGTGGGTACTCCCATAGCAGAAATTCACCGCCCCCGTTGCTCAAGGGGTTAAAGTCCGACGGCAGCCCATTCACGTACAATCCGTATGGCCGGTCAAAACTAATGCGGGCGCCATTTGTGTTAACCCAGGGCTGCTGGCCCTCGTCGTACAGGCTGTGCCACAGAGGCCACCGGTTGTACGCTTGCCAGGTAAGATCGGAACATTGAAATAAAAAATCCGCCTTTCGGCTGTCTTTTACAATGAAGATAACATAGGCCTGGCTACCATCCTTTTTTGCTGTAAGCTTGCCCAGGTATACACCGCTTACCCAGTCGTGGGGGATGGTAAACTTCACGGCGGTATCCCATTTGCATTCTAAAAAATTTGTTTTCTTATCCCATTCCGGTATGGCTTGCGGACTGCCTTTCAGGTTGTCGTACGATTTCATTAAGCGGCCGCCTTTGCCGCCGTAATAGCCCATGCGATAAATATGGAGTGCATAATCCGATCCCGGGTCAGTGCTTACAAATATGCTCAACTGCTCGCCTCCTTTGATGCTGGTGTGCGAGCTATAGCCTTCTACCTGCTTACGCCTGCAAAACTGGTGATCGGGGTAACCGCAGGTATCAAACGGAACGTTTATCAGCCAGTCCCTTGTTCCTTCTTTTTTGTTTTCTTCGATAATTAAATTTGAAGTTCGTGAATCCAGGGAAGGCTCGGCAAAACTTATAAAACATAGCATGGTACCAACAACGTAAAACAGCGTATGCAACAAAGGTGTTTTATAAACTTTCATTGGATGTGTTATTTGATTGTATAATAGCGCTGAATTTAATGAACCTGCCGAACGGGATTTGGGCTTTTGAAAAAGTTCATCATACCGTTGAATACGCAACCTTTACATTTTTCCGTACCGCATCTGGAAAATACAACCTTGTGTTTGAATGGATCTGAATTTGTAAAGAACATCTGAAAAGTCGCCACACAAATGCTATCAGATAAAATCATCTTCGATGCCATTATTTTTATAGTTGGCAGCGGTTAGTGGCAAAAATCCTTTCTTATAGTTTTTTAGCTGGTAGCCATTTCACAATTGCTTTTTGTGAGCGGTAGGTAGTGAGTAATTAGTGAAAAGCCTCCCTCCTAACCACTGATCTGTCACCACAGAAATCTGACCTCTTATTTTTCGGACCACTTGTAGTTATCTTAACCCGTTTGAAAGATTAGATTTGTATAAAAAGATAAGTTCAATTAAACTCTTATGACAAATACAAAGTGGTTTCTGCTGGTTATCCTGGGTTTGTTGGCCGCAGGACATTTGTCGGCGCAGGGCATTTGTTCTGTTATACACAAGGATGGCAGTTTTGATATCATAGGCAGCACTATAAAAATAACCAATGGCTACCCTGCACTTGATAACAAATCGCTAAAACCGATAAGTGTAAAGGTGGCAGAAACCGGCAATACAAAATTGGTAAGATACCTTTTGAGAGAGGGCATGGTGGAGCTGCAATTTACCTCTGAAGGCCAGGCATTAACCATCAATACCAAACTTACCGGGCTAACCGAAATACCAAAAATGATCTCTATACTTCGTGATGCG
>DASQMG010000509.1:0-2422 GCA_035645595.1 Flavisolibacter sp.
ATTCTGGCTTTATCCCCATCATAAGTATATCCGTAGTTGTCAGCCACTTTTTCTACTTTTTCTTCATAAACGTCAGCCACATCCGCATAGCTTGAGGTATGCATCCAGCCGCAGGTCTCATTAAAACCCTGGTATATAAAAAATTGCCCCCAGGTTACGGCACCATAGGCATTCAACCCTTCTTCGCTCACCAGGTGCACTTCGGTTCTGAAATAAAAAGTAACGTGTGGGTTAATGTAAAGGATCGCGTTTTTGGAAGCAGTGCGGGATGGTGCTATGGCAAAACCATTGGAACCACCGGGATTAAAATTGGTAACGGAGAATTCAGGCTTGATAAAGGAAGTAGCCTCGTCTTTCCCTTCATAAAAGTTCCGAAGATCCTGCAAGTTTAAGCCACCGGTTTGGGTTGGGGCAATGCTGCCGTCGGTATACATCAGCGGAAACCATGGTTCAAATCTTTTTAAGGCAAGCGGTTTTGTTTCAGGGTGTTTGTATAAATAAAAGTTTACGCCGTCTGAAAAAGCATCCAACAGGTTTTTAAACCATTGCGGACTTTTTATGTAATCAGTTTTAGCGGCAGCGCTGTCATAAATAAGGCGCATTTGCAGGTCGTCATAAAGCCGCCGTTCACCTTCAATCTCTGAAAGGCGTCCCATAATCTCCAGGTAATTTTTTTCAACCTGTGCAAAATTTTGCTGGCATTGTACGTACATTAATCCAAAAACTGCGTCTGCATCTTTCTTACCGTAGATATGTGGAATGCCCCAATTGTCCTCGGTAACAGTTACCTGTTTTGCCCTGTTTTCCCAGTTGGTTACCTCAGGGGACGTAGGGGTTTGTGCTATTGATAAAAACGGTAAAAGCAGGAAGAAAAGATACTTTTTCATACGCAACAAATGTAGGCGATGAAGATAAAAACAAACCCCGCCGAAGCGGGGTTTAGAAAATGAATTTTTTTCTTATTTTTTTACAGGGCCTTTGTTGCTCTTAGGAAGGGGAATCAAAACCGGTTGAGGTTTTCTTACACCAAGCAAAACCGCCAATACATCTCTCCAATTCATAGATATTGTTTTGTTTAAATGGTTATTTTATTGAAATCCGTTTTATGAACTGTAATGTACAGCAGGAACCTGAATAACGCTGTTAAAATAAAAAAGAAAATTTAGTTTCCTGTTAATGATCGTTCAACGGCATTTCCAATCGTTGAAAATCTTTCCAGTTCAGGTATTCGTCGCTTTTGCGTTGCACTTCCATGGTAATGCAATCTTCAACCGGACAAATTAACTGGCAAAGATTACAGCCTACACATTCCTCTTCTTTTATTGCGTAAGTATTGTATGGTTTGCCGTATGTAAGCGAAATGGCCTGGTGCGATGTATCCTCGCAGGCAATATAACAAAGCCCGCAGTGAATGCATTTGTCCTGGTTGATTTTGGCCACATGGTGATAATTAATATCCAGATCCTCCCAATGCGTTAATGTTGGTACTGACTTTCCGATAAAATCGTTGATGGTGGCAAACCCTTTTTCATCCATCCAGTTGTTTAGCCCTTCACACATATCTTCTACAATCCGGAATCCGTGTTTCATAGCAGCTGTGCATACCTGCAGCGTTGTAGCGCCTAATAACATAAACTCCACCGCATCCTTCCAGTTGCTGATGCCGCCAATGCCCGATATAGGAACTGCTCTTGTTGTTGGGTCCTGGCTGATCGTTGCAAGGAACTTTAAAGCAATGGGCTTCACTGCCGGACCGCAATAGCCGCCGAACACAGATTTACCAGCCACGTAAGGATTAGGAACAAACGTATCCAGGTCAATCCCCGTTACCGACTGAATGGTATTGATCAATGATAAAGCGTTACTGCCAGCTTCTACGGCTGCCTTGCCTGTTGGTACAACTGAATGAACATTCGGAGTAAGCTTTGTGATAACCGGGATCGTTGCCTTCTCCATCACCCACTCAACTACCATCCTTGCAATCTCCGGGTCTTGCCCAACCGCGGCTCCCATGCCTCGTTCCGTCATGCCATGCGGACAACCAAAATTTAATTCGAGTCCATGCGCACCGGTATCTTCAACCTTTTTTATCAGTTCATGCCAGCTCTCCTTTGTGTTATCGGCCATCAGCGAAACAATCATGGCACGATCAGGAAAGAGCCTTATACACTCCACTATTTCCTCTAGATTTAAATGTAACGGCCTGTCCGAAATGAGTTCAATATTATTAAAACCCATAACCCGGCTACCGTTGTAATTGACCGCTGAATATCTCGAAGAAACATTCTTCACTTGTGAACCTAGTGTTTTCCATACCACGCCGCCCCATCCGGCCTCAAAGGCACGCAGCACATTAATTTTCTTATCGGTAGGTGGTGCACTTGCCAGCCAAAACGGGTTGGGGGATTTAATGCCCAGAAAG
>DASQMG010000510.1:0-13353 GCA_035645595.1 Flavisolibacter sp.
ATGGAGTAAACCTCACAGATAGAGTGGAGCAGGGAAGCTTGATCAAAGTGTATGGTCAATAGGGGGTGAGCAAAGAGCCTTTTTGCTATTGGCTATAGGTGAAATTCTATTGTTTTTGGTTTTGCTTTCTAAAATTGAATAGACGGTTTTGCGGCTGATAACAGGAAGCATTGCCGGGGCTTTTTTAAAATCTTTAGGATTGGAAGTGTCGAAGTAACCTTTGCCGGAAATAAGTAAGGTGGTACCTAAATATGGGTATTCATTCCCTCATGTATGGGTATGTCGTGAGTAAATTAACAGTAAAGAAGGGGCAGTTTACTGGTAAATAAATCGGTAAGAAATAAGCTTCAATCGCTATCTTCCGGCAAACAATTTTTTCCATGAAAAAGGTTTTCACAGTTTTGTTTTTGTCAGGAATTATTCACAGCACCAACGCACAAAAAGATTTTACTGCCGTTATCAGTACCGCTACCGCTAAAATAGAACCCAAATGCATTGCCTGGCGCCGGCAGATACATGCCAACCCTGAATTAGGCAACCGCGAAGTGAAAACGGCAAAGCTTATAGCCGATCATTTGCGATCATTAGGCATAGAAGTAAAAGAGGGGGTAGCCCATACAGGAGTAGTGGGTATTTTGAAAGGTGGTAAACCCGGGCCTGTGATTGGTTTGCGTGCCGATATAGATGCGCTGCCGGTAACAGAACGTAACACTGCCTTACCATTTGCCTCCAAACAAAAAACACAGTATAACGGACAAGAGGTTGGCGTAATGCATGCCTGCGGTCATGATACGCATGTGGCGATGCTGATGAGTGCTGCTGAAATTTTAGCGGGCATGAAAGCAGAGTTAAACGGCACCATAAAATTTGTTTTTCAACCGGCAGAAGAAGGCGCACCAAAAGGTGAAGAAGGCGGCGCTGAGCTGATGATAAAGGAAGGCGTACTGGAAGCCCCAAAGATTGATGTAATGTTTGGCCTGCACATTAATTCCCAAACTGAAGTAGGAAAGATTACCTATCGCCCCGGTGGGTTTTATGCCGGTGTAAACGATATGAAAATTACAGTAAAAGGCCGCCAGTCTCATGGCGCTGCTCCGTGGAATTCTGTTGATCCTATTGTGGTATCAGCCCAGATTATCAACAACCTGCAAACTATTATTAGTCGCAATTTAGATATAACGGAGAATGCCGGTGTGGTAACCATTGGAGCTATTAACGGCGGCAACCGTAGCAACATTATTCCGGAGCAGGTAGAGATGTTAGGCACTATCAGGTCTTTGACAAACGAAGATGAAAAGATGCTGATTGATAGAATTAAAACCGTTGTTACTAAAACAGCCGAAGCGGCAGGTGCTACCGCTACAGCGGAAATTCCCTATAGTTCTCATTACCCTGTAACCTACAATAACGAAGCGCTTACGGCTTTGATGTTGCCTTCTTTGCAAAGGGCCGCGGGTATTGAAAACGTATCTACCATTCCGCCAAAAACAGGTGCTGAAGACTTCTCTTTCTATGGACAAAAGGTGCCGGCACTTTTCTTTAATTTGGGTGGCATGCCCAAAGGCGGCGATAAGAAAACAACACCTTCGCACCACACCCCCGATTTTTTTATTGATGAAAGCGGGATGCAAACCGGCATCAAAGCTTTTTTGTATTTGGTTACCGATTACATGAAGATGAGCAGTAATAAAAGCTTTACCAAACCTGCTGTAAAACCGGTGTAATGAAAAGATTATTTTTTCTTTTAGCAGCTTTTGTTATTACCGCAACCGTATCCGCTCAAAAGAGAGATAAGAAGCTGCAAGCCAAGGTTGAAGAGCTGCTTAAAGGTTTTAATGGCGATGTTGGCGTGTATGTAAAGAACTTAACAAACGGTAAAACAGCAGCTATAAATGCCGATACTGTTTTCCCGAGCGCCAGCATAGTAAAAATTCCAATACTGGTTGGTGTGATGGATAAGATGAATCGTGGTGAATTGAGTTATCATCAATCGTTGACATATAAAGATTCACTGCTGTATGCGGGCGTAGATATTTTGGGCTCTTTTAAGAATGATGAGAAAATTGACTTGAGCAAAGTGTTGATGCTGATGCTGACGACTAGCGACAATACGGCAAGTTTATGGCTGCAAGGCCTTGCTGGCGGCGGCGCCAGGATAAATAAATTGTTGGATAGCATGGGCTTTGTGGCCACAAGAGTAAACTCCCGCACACCTGGCCGCGAAGCCGTCCGTAACATATATGGCTGGGGACAAACCTCGCCAAGAGAAATGGCAACCCTGATGGAAAATATTGTAAACGGAGAAATTATTTCCAAAGAACGCAGTGCCCAAATGCTTCGCCTGTTAGGTAGAAATTATTGGGATGAAGAAGCGGTTTCACAAATCCCATCGGATGTTTTTGTGGCGAGTAAAAATGGTGCGGTTAATGAAAGCCGGAGCGAAGTGATTTTTGTGAATGGCCGCGGTGCCAGATATATTTTTTGTATTTGTACAAAGAAGAATAAGGATGTAAGTTGGGAAGCAGGCAATGAGGCCTGGGTGCTGACAAGGAAGTTATCGAAGATGTTGTGGGAGTATTTTGAGTGATTTTATTTTTTATACGCCTTAATAAGCAATGTTCCACTGTATGAGGCGGGTTATTAATACAGTCCTTTATTTTCCGGTACTGCTTTCGTGCTCTCTTAACACTGCAGAAAAGAAAGTAGCCACTAATGATACTGATTGGACACACGATTCAACCGCTCACTTTAAGTTACATGCCCAAAAAGAAGTTCGCTCTAAGGATAGCCTGAAAGCCCTTGGAACCAGGCTGGAAGTTATTCAACAACAGTTGCTGGCAATAATGAAGGAAACAAAGGCCATCTCCTTGGAAGTATATTTCTTAAAGGACAGGGAAACGTTAACATCATACACCGGTTTTCCGGCAAATGGATATACCGATGCAACGAAAGGCATCATCTATTTTGTAGACAAGGCTCCGTTTCATTTATCGCTACGCCACGAAATGATGCATGCTTTATCGTGGCGGCTTTGGGGTAACCCCAAAGGCTATTGGCTAAGTGAAGGAAATGCTGTTTTTGCATCGGGGAACTGCGCTGGATATGATTTGCACATACTGGCGCATCAAATCAGTAAGCAAAATAAGATGGTTCCTTTCCAAACCCTGGTGGACGACTTTGACTTCCGGGCACTTGAACCCAGTTTGCAGTCGGCGAGTTTGGTGAAATATATTTATGATACCTATGGTATAGCTGCTTTAAAGGCCTTCTGGCAAAAAGGTTTACAGGAGTCGATAAACATTATCGGTATACCAGCGCCGGTGCTGGAAAAAAATTGGCGTGATTATATTGATCAGGAGAAATATGAAGTGCCCATTGATTGGAATAAAATTAAAGAGAGTGGGTGTGAATAAGTTAAGAGAGTAACTTAATTGGCTGGCTACACTACTAAACTTTTAGCGATCCCCGGAATGCCCTGCCGCCATAGTAAGATTGTGCACCGTTGTGATATACGAATACATGGCCATAACGAAAATCAGCAAAGATGGCGCCACCAAGTTTTCTAATCTCGTCAGGTGTTTTCAGCCAGCTTGATGTTTTCGCATCGAAAGTTCCAAGGCTCTGCAACTCCCTGTATTGTTCTTCGGTTAAAAGGGCAATGCCCATGTCAGCAGCCATATCAATAGCGCTGTTTTCCGGCCTGTGTTCTTTCCTTGACTCAAGGCCTTCGCGGTCGTAACAAATACTTCTACGGCCAGCCGGACTTTCCGCAGAACAATCAAAAAAAATATATTCGCCAGTTGCCTTATCAATACCTACCACATCCGGTTCGCCGCCGGTCCTTTCCATCTCGGCTAGCGACCACAGGGCTTCCTTATTCCCTTCCAGTTTCGCTTGTATTTTAACCCATTCAAAACCTTTATGGCGGTTCCTATTTTTTTCAAAACGGGCTTTCAATACGCTGAGTAGTTCCTCACGATGTTTTGGTGTCAGGTCTTTTTTATATCCCATAGCTATACGATGTTAGTAGGATTTGTTTGAAATGTCTTACAATTGTTTTTGTTCCACGCCAGATCGAACGGCCCTTTGGCCTTGCGCTACTGGTCATCGGCCTGGCGTTCGGTAGGGTATGTATGTTTGTCCAGCCGATAACTGCCGCCGGATAGAATGACTGATGATGAATTTAAGAACTAAAACTGAATGCTGAACATTGTGATGGCACTAGGGAAGGGAGATGCAATAGCTGATTTTAATCGTCATGCCCCACCAACGCTCAATCGCTGTCAGGCACTATTAAGTCTGTTCTCGTTGAATGCTCAAGGCACTACCCCCCAAGAAGAATTTTATTTTTTCAGCAATAATACAATCAGGCTGGCGTCCGTGTTAAACCGGGAAGTGCTGTCAATATCCGGATGTCCAGGCGGATTATAAAACATAAACAGGTTAGCGTTGCAGGTAATAACATGAACTTCCTGGCAAATTCATATATGGGTAGGTCGCCAAAGGTCCCTGAAAAATTGCTTTACAGGATTCACTCAAAACGTTATGCTGAACAGGATTACCTGACGTACAAGAGTGCGATGCAAGAGATGATGATAGTAGCACTTTAGCCAGGTACAAAAAGAAAAACACTTAAACCAAGTACCTTGTCTCCTACTTCAACAACTGGTACGCCAGGAAGCTCATCAGGTAAGCTATCCCTGTCATATAAATCAATTGTATCACCGGCCATTTCCAGGTCCTGGTTTCTCTTTTTACAATTGCCAGTGTACTCATGCACTGCATGGCAAAAAGGTAAAAGATCATCAATGAAATACCACTGGCAACAGTAAATAAAGGAGTGCCATCACTCTTTTTTGCAGCACCCATTTTATCGCGTAGCAGGGTTCCACCTTCCTCATCGGCTACACTAAACAAAGTGGCCATGGTACCTACAAAAACTTCCCTTGCCGCAAACGATGTAACCAACGCAATGCCAATACGCCAATCGTAACCCAAGGGGGAGACAGCAGGCTCTATGCTTTTGCCTAAAATCCCGGCATAAGAATTTTCGAGCTTTGCGGTATTCCATGCAATTTGTAGGGAATCTTTTGAAGCAGGATTTTGCACTATCTGCTGCTCATACTTTCTATTCAGATCATCCATTCGCCCTGAGGGACCAAACGAACTTAATGCCCAAAGAATAAGTGAAATAACCATAATGATCTTACCCGCGTCTACCACAAAAATGCGGGCCTTGCTTATCATGGTTTGCACCACAGTTTTTGCCCGTGGCGGACGATAGGTTGGCAGCTCCAAAATAAAAAAACTCTTCTCTTTGATATGTATAAACCATTTGGCTATGTACGAAACCAGCATAGCCATGGCAAAGCCAAATAAGTAAAGCCCCATCATAATTAACGCCTGCAAACTTAGGAAACCTATGTAGTAGGTGTTGGGAATAACAAGCGCAATGAGGATGGTGTAAACCGGTAACCGTGCCGAGCAACTCATTAATGGCGTAATCAAAATGGTAAGCAAACGTTCCTTACGGTTTTCAATATTGCGGGCACTCATGATGGCCGGTACGGCGCAGGCAAAACCACTAATCAAAGGCATTACGCTTTTACCATTCAGGCCAACGCTCCGCATTAACCTGTCTGTTAAAAAAGAAATGCGGGCCATGTACCCCGTATCTTCCAAAATAGTAATCAATCCAAACAGGATCATGATCTGCGGCACAAAAATCATAATACCGCTAAGTCCAGCCAGGATTCCATTCACCGCTAAATCAGCAAACCAACTGGCTGGCAGGATAGAATTCAGCCAACCGCCTGCATACGAAAAACCTTCTTCAATCCATGTCATTGGATATTGCGCCAGGTAAAAAACAGCCTGGAAAAGAAGAAACAGAACAGCCAGTAAAATCAAATACCCCCAGGTGCGGTGCAGCAGGATGTCATCCAGTTTAGCAGTAAAGCGTTTTTGCTCTTTAGGGTCGGGCTCTGTTACCGACGACTGCATAATTTGCTTGATGCGCTGGTAACGCTGCAAAATTTCAGTAGCCTGTGTTTTGGTATGATTGAAGGCATGTTTTTCTTCAATACTTTCAATGGTATTTTGAAGGCGGCGATCTAGATGAAATTCTTCGTGGTTGATGAGGTAATGAATAGCCGAGTAATCGGAAGCACCGGGAATGGCGAGTTGCAGATCGTCAATGGGCGCAGCGGCTAATTCTTTGTTCTCAATAAAATCACGAACAGGTATCTTATAATGATTGGAAGCGGTAAGTTCAATAGTCCTTTTTAACTGTACAATGCCTTTGTTTTTCCTTGGATTAACCGCAATCACCGGTACGCCCAGTTCTCTTTCCAACTGCGGCAGGTCTATTACAATGCCCTTACGTTTGGCAATATCGGCCATAGTAAGCGCTACTACCACCGGCATTTTTAGGTCCATGATCTGCGAACAGAAAAGCAGGTTGCGTTTCAGGTTACTGGCATCTACCACCACCACAAACACATCAGCCCGTATGTCTTTATCCTGGTTCAATAATACGCGGTAACTTACCCATTCGTCGAGCCGCTTTGGGTATAAACTGTAAGTACCGGGCAGGTCAATAATATTACCTGTAATAGAAGATGAAATGGCACTGGTGCCGGTTTTTTTATCAACCGTTACCCCGGGAAAGTTTCCTGTTTGCTGGTGCAAACCGGTGAGCGTATTAAACAGTGATGTTTTACCACTGTTAGGGTTACCAACTAAAGCTATATGAACAATCTTTTTTGTCACTGTGAAGCCTGCAAATGTAGCCAGGGTCAGCCGCAACTACTTTACGAGATTGGAAGTTTTAAGGCCGCATTAAGGAAAATAAATGGATGAAAAAAATGTCGTTTGTAGCGGTCAAACCTTTTAAGGACGGTATTTTTGTCGTCCGCTATTTAAATTAATCACGTGTTTACAAGAATTCTTTTTGCGCTTTTTATTTTTACTGGCTGCGCTACGCAAAAGCAGGCCACTACAGAAAGTGAACCTGCTATCACTAATCTAAAAAGCCATATACAATATTTAGCAAGCGATAGCCTGGAAGGCCGTCGTACCGGGTCAGCTGGAGAAGGTTTGGCTGCCGCTTACATTGCTGCCCAATTTCAAAAGGCCGGCCTGCAACCCAAAGGTAGTGACGGCTTTTATCAAAAATTTGATGTGGCCGAAGGAAAAGAAATAGGTTCTTCAACTGCCTTATCTATCAATGACAAAGCGCTGATGCTTAACAATGATTTCTTTCCCCTGGTTTACAGCCGCAATGGCACCATCAGTGCAAGGCCCTCTATTTCCTTAATGGAAAGTGGAGAGCCCTGGTTTTTTAATGTGTCCGAAACATTGAATGAGAATAAAGCAAACCCTCATTTTAACATATACGAGGCCATCAGCACCAAAGCAAAAGACGCCGCCAAAAAAGGTGCCACTGCTTTGTTAGTTTACAACACGTCCAGGCAGGAAGACGGGATAAAATTTGAAACAAAAGACAAGACAGAAACGCTTTCCATTCCTGTTATGTACATCTCGAAAGAAGCCGCAAAAAAATATTTTAGCGATGCTTCTGCTTCGCTGAGGATAGCTGCAACGGTTGATGTGAGAGAAGTAAACCGCACCGGTTCGAACGTGGTTGGTTACATAGATAATGGCTCGACCAACAATGTGGTTATTGGCGCTCATTTCGACCACTTGGGGTATGGCGAAGACCACAACTCCCGGTTTACAGGCAGCGATAAACAAATTCATAATGGCGCCGATGACAATGCAAGCGGCACGGCAGCCTTAATAGAATTAGGGCGCCTATTAAAAATGTCCGGCTTAAAAAACAGCAATTATTTACTGATCGCTTTTTCAGGCGAAGAGTTAGGCTTGTACGGCTCCAAGTATTTTACCCAAAACCCAACGGTTAATTTAAGCAGCATCAACTTTATGATCAACATGGATATGGTGGGGCGCTTAAACGATTCATCAAAAACCCTAACCGTTGGCGGCTACGGTACTTCGCCAACATGGGGCGAACTGTACAGCAGAACTGCAACTTCAAAATTGTTTGATGCAGCCCAATACCGTTTCGACAGCAGCGGCACCGGGCCAAGCGACCACACATCTTTCTACCTGAAAAACATTCCTGTACTTTTTTATTTTACCGGGCTGCATACCGACTATCATAAGCCAACCGATGATTTTGATAAGATCAACTATAATGGCGAAGCTGCTATTGTAAAGCATATTTTCAGCCTGCTGCAGGTAACGGATAAGATGAATACGAAACTCCTGTTTACTAAAACAAGAGAAGTGCAAATGGCCACTACCGCAAGGTTTAGTGTCACGCTTGGTATTATGCCGGACTATACGTTCAGCGGAGCCGGGGTTAGGGCCGATGGTGTAAGCGAGGGCCGGCCGGCGCAAAAAGCAGGGCTGCAAACAGGCGATATAATTACAGCTATCGGCGAGTACAAAATAGCCACTATGGAGAGCTATATGCAAACGCTTGGCAAATTTAAAAAAGGCGAGAAAACAACGATTACTTATACAAGAGCCGGAAAAGCTTTTGTAACTACTGCAGAGTTTTAGTAGCTTACCTGTAATACCGTATTGTTATGAAATTTACTTTGGATAACAAGGACCTGACTGATGGCTTCTTCGAAGAAACCAAATTGATTGGCATTATGGCCCCTATAAAAGATTACCTTTTTTGCTGGCAGGTAAACAGCCTGTTGGGTGTTGACTTTCGAATCAACAACGAGCTGGAAATACAACTAAAAAGAAAAGGACGCAATTATTTTTTCCCCCTCTATGAATATGCGCAGCCCTCTACCTGCCTTATGCACTATTTATACAATAACCAGCACGATGGCGAGTACCTGTTGCCGGAATTTAAACACCTTGATTTTTTGTGGCTGCTTAAAGATGATTATGTACCGGATGAATATGTAGGCGATCTGATATATTCATTAAAGTCGATCAACGGTGTACAGCTGGTGGTGGAGCTTACCAACGAAAAGATCAAGAATAAAGAGCATTTGGTGTTTTAGGAATTTGAAAATGATTAGGCACTAAACGTACGGAACTACTATTTAGCTTTTGTTGCGTCGCACTCTTCAAGGTCCCTATCCTTATGCAACAGGTGCGATATGAAATATTTTTTAAGCTAAGTTTGAGCAGTAGCTATTTTATTTATCATCATATTATTCATCATGTGGACCGAAATTGACAATACCCTCTATCAAAAATTCACTTTCAAAGATTTCAGCGAAGCCTTTGCCTTTATGACAAGGGTTGCCCTGGTAGCGGAAAAAATGGATCATCATCCCCGGTGGACCAACGTTTGGAACACGGTAGAAGTCTGGCTCAATACCCATGATGCCGGAAACACGGTTACTGACAAAGACAGAAAGCTGGCAAAACTTATTGATGCCTTATGATAATAAGGGCAGCAGCAAAGGAAGATGCCATAGCCATCAGCCAGCTTGTTTTAGAACTGGGCTATGAAATCACCAGCGAAGACGTGAGTTATAATATCAGCCTTTACGGGCAGGCAAAAGGCATTGTACTCGTTGCTGTTGAAAACAATACTGCTATTGGTTTTATCACCGGTATTTTTATCCCGCTGTTTCATGCTAAAGAAAGAATGTTTCGTATAACGGCCCTGTGTGTGTCGGAAATTCAAAGAGGTAAGGGCATTGGAAAAATGCTGCTACATCAAATGGAAAGCCGTTGCCTGGAAAACGATTGCCGGTACTTGGAAGTAACAAGCGGTCCCCACAGAGCGGCTGATGCACACCTGTTCTATCAACGCCTTGGCTACGAAATTTATGAAGGCAGGCGCTTCAAAAAAAGGCTCAATGCAATAATGCATTGAATCACACCTGGTATCGGTAACCTCGTCTTTCTGATTTTCATGGAATTCTTTTGTAAAAAAGATTTTTGATATAACAATGTTTCACCGTCCCGATGTTCAATGCCTCCAACTTCTTCACTGTTAAAGAAGCCTTGTTTGCAAAAGTTTTCAAACCGCTTAAGTAAGCCCTCCGTGGCTGACTATCTCTTTCCTGTAAAGCAGTTGCAATTTTACAGTCATGCAAATAAGCAGCTTATTTGCCTAACGCTCCCTTCAATCTTTTGAAAAGATCCTGCGTCTTCACTGCTTTTTTCAATGGCTTTACCCGCCTTATATCCGCAGGCCTGAATTTACAAGTTCATTAATTTTGGGAAATGCAGTCCGGCATCCCGCTGGGCAAATCAGATAGAAAACTGCCAACAAAAAACATATTTTTAATATGTATAAATTCGGTTTTACAACCAAACATCAAAACTAATCTACATGAAAGAATTAGCGACGCTAGCCTTCTCCCTATTTCTTATGAGTACAGCAACCGCACAGGACTTTCCCGGTTATCGCACCAGCAATAATACCGGTGTAAACGGTGTATTTTTTAATCCTGCCAACATTGCCGATAACCGCTACCGATGGGACTTTACACTATTCAACGTAAGCACTACAATTGGTAACAACAGGGCCTCTTTTAAAATTAAGGACATTGGGCGCACGTGGGACGGCGACAGCCTTAAAAACAAAATTTTTTCCGAAGGAGACGGCCCTTCAAGCGGCTATGTTTCAGCCGTGGTAACAGGGCCGTCCGTGTTTTTTAATCTTGGAAAAAAGTCGGCACTTGCGCTTACTACACGGGCAAGAGTACTATCGAACATCATTGACATTGACGGCAAATTGGCGAAGCAACTCATTAACGACGCTAATGACAACATCGGTTTACCGTATACTATTTCTTCAACCAATAACATGGTGGTAAATGCCAATGCCTGGACGGAGTTTGGCGTGAGCTATGCCCGCACAATTATGGACAAGGGACACCATTTTTTAAAGGGAGGCATCAGCCTGAAATACCTTGCCGGTTCGGCCAATACCTCTATCAACATCAACGGCCTGAAAGGCACAATCGCCCTTGATGCCGTTCGGAATGATGCTTATCTTACCAATTCCTCGGGTCAAATAAGATTAGGCTTCGGCGGCATCAACATTTCTGAGTTTGAATCGGACGATTGGCTGAGTTTTGAAAGTACCGGGTTTGGCGCTGATATAGGTTTCGTGTATGAATACCGGCCCGATACACCGGATGCAGGGCACAACAATTTAGGCGAACTGCGCCGCGACATGAACAAGTATAAGTTCCGTGTAGGGCTGTCGCTTTTAGATGTCGGCAGCATTAAGTATGACCGCGATGTGAGCCGTAGCGGAGGGTACCGCATCAACATTGCGGCTAATCAACGCTTCTACTTATCATCATTAGCTGATATTGACGATTACAGGGATACACTTAATAAATACCCGCAATTTTTTACACCTGACGGCACAGCATCTACAGCCAGCTACAGCGTGGCGCTGCCAACCACATTACAGGCAGATATTGACTACCATTTGAAGAATGGCTTTTATGTAAACCTGGCTACACAGTTGGCCTTAACCAATAGCAAAACAAAAGTATATAACAGTCAGTATTATAATTCAGTAACCCTTACGCCGCGCCTCGAGGGCCGGGCCATTGGTGTCTACGTACCAATGACGTATAATGCCCTAACCCAATTTACCGCTGGTGCCTCATTTAGAGTAGGGCCGCTGTTTTTTGGCTCGGGCAGTATTTTATCAGCAGCTTTGGGTAGTTCTAAACAAGCCGATGCTTTTATTGGGTTTCATTTTGGCGGGCTGCAAAAAAAGTAAAGCTGAAAACGCGAAAAGCAATCAATAAAACAAGGGGTTGCGTTTGATTTTTGCAGGTGCGTACATCATAGGGTCAGGGCAGAACCGAAATTAGTTTTTCAGTTCTGCCTTTACATTTTGCAATGGGTACAAGGTGCTCATGTAAACCATATTTAGCAAAAACACCACGCAGCGTATCAACGTCTTTTGCAGCAATCAGCAGTCCTCCATTCGTCTGCGGGTCAGGTAAAAAATTGAGTGCTTCTGTTAGATCCACACTATCTGCAATTTGTACTTTACTGCCATAGCTGGCCCAGTTGCGGGCAGTAGCACCGGGGATGGTGGCCTGCTTTAAACAATATTCAAGCCCGGTGATTTTTGGCAATGCCGAATAATTTAGCTCTATACTCACACCGCTGCCTTCCGCCATTTCAATCAGGTGTCCCATTAGCCCAAAACCAGTTACGTCGGTCATGGCATGAATACCATCTAACCTCCCTAATTCTTCCCCAACCTTATTTAAAGTTGTCAGTTGCTTCAACAAAATGGTGTAGTGTTCTGCCTGCAGCACACCTCTTTTTATTGCCGTTGACAAAACACCAACTCCCAGTGGCTTGGTAAGAAAAAGCAGATCGCCTTCCTGTGCTGCATTGTTCCTTTTTATGTGCGCCGGATGAATCGTTCCGGTCACAGCCAAACCAAAAATGGGTTCCATGGAATCGATAGTATGGCCCCCTGCCAGGGGAATGCCCGCTTCAGCACAAATGCTTCGGCCACCCTCTAAAACCTGTTGTGCTACCTGGGGCGAAAGCTTACTCACCGGCCAGCCAAGAACAGCAATCGCCATTAATGGTTTTCCACCCATCGCGTAAACATCGCTGATGGCATTAGCCGCAGCAATGCGTCCAAAGGCAAACGCATCGTCTACAATCGGCATAAAAAAATCGGTGGTGGAAATGATAGCTATTTCTTCATTTATCTGGTACACTGCTGCATCATCGCTGCTTTCGTTCCCAACCAAAAGATTAGTAAACGAAGTTGAATTTTGCGTAGCCAGCATTTGCTGCAAAACCGACGGCGCTATCTTACAACCGCAGCCGCCTCCTTTTGAAAATTGTGTGAGTTTTATTTCTTCGTGCATAAAAATTTTATTGTGTTATCCCAGTTGATGATACTAACGAAGCATTTTCAGGTGTCACCGCGTTGCACCTGACATTTGTGAGTAAAACGTCGAGATTCTGCCGGGAATGCAATCCTTTCAAATAGTGCTTGTCGTAGTAGTTTAGGAGAATACGAAAGCATTCTTTTACATTATTTTCCTCCAGGTGTTGCAGCGCGGTTTTTGTTTCCAACGGACCAAGGCGTTTCTTTATCCGCTCAATAGCACCGGATAATTTTTCTTTTTCGCACTGGTTATATTCCTCAGTTATATGTTGCAGCCGTTCTTCAAACGGTATGTCTAGAAAATAAATGGGTGAACTGCGCATGACATTCCAAAGACTACGAGGAATATTCAGGTTGCCGATTCGCTGGCTTTCATCTTCGAGCCAGACGCCGAGAGAAGAAGAGTTGGCCGTTGATAGTTGACCGTTAATGGCCGTTGCTTCTATTTCATTATTCTC
>DASQMG010000511.1:0-14126 GCA_035645595.1 Flavisolibacter sp.
CCCCTTTTAGTTGGGTTGTCAAGAAAAGCGACAGTATATAAGACGCTGCAGACAACACCTGATAAAGCATTAAATGGCACAACCGTTTTGCACACAATGGCCCTGTTGAATGGAGCAACGATCCTGAGGGTACATGATGTGAAAGAAGCCAAAGAAGCCATTCAACTTTACCTTGCTTACAGCGCATAAAAAAAGCAGCCGGAAAGCCGCCCGGATCTTCTAAAATACTATATGGTTTACTTACTGAAGGACCTCTGCTTCCGGTAGGATGGAAACAAAAACAGTCCCGCCGGGCGGGACTGTTTTTGTTAGAAAAATTGTCCCCTAAATTATCTTCTGGTTGTATCTGCCTGGGGCATCCTCGGCGGTGCCGGCTGCTTATCAGAAATATCAACCACTTCAATTTCAAATAAAATGTTTTGATTTGGCTGAATCGCCGGGGGGCTACCCTCGGCACCGTATGCAATCACAGAAGGAATATAAATAATTGCCTTTTCCCCTTTTGACAGGGTTTTTACGCCATCCTGAAATCCGGTAATCGTGCCACCGGCACCAACCTGAAGCGGCATCAGTTGCCCGCCGGGCTTATCATTTGTGTCAAATACTTTACCGGCAAAATCTTTACCTGTGTATTTTAACATCATAAACTGTCCCATTTTTGCTTTTTGACCGTTGCCTGCTGACACGGTTTGGACATATGCCCCCCATGGAGTGCGCGTAGCCGTAATGCCTTTACTTTTAAGATAGTTATCAATTTCCGCTTCGTCAGCTTTTCTCTGACGGGAATTAGCAGGGTCTTTATAAAAATTATCGGTTGCCTCTTTCTCAAAAATTCCCTGGGCTGCGGTTTCATCTTTATATACTTCTACCACCTTAATTATAGCCTTAAATTGTTTTCCTTTATGCGCCATTAAAAAAGAATCCTGAGCCGCCCGCGGATCTTTTTTCATAATTGAATCTACCGGCTGCATCACTAAAATACTATCGCCTTTACGTGCTTCTAACAATAGTTTGGTCATCGGGTTTTCATCGCCCTGTTTTGGAATTGCCATCCACTGGGCGGGGTTGCCATAAGTAGTACTCATCAGGCTATCTTCTAACTTATTGGTCATGTGGTAGCGCACTACATAGCCAGGCATAATTTTCTCGCCCTTACCGTCACTGTACACTTTGTAAGGAAAGCCTTCTTTTGTTTTTTTAAAGTCAGTGTTTTTGCAGGCTATGGCACTTATGGCTATTAAAGTGATAGCCAAAAACTGGTTTGTTCGTTTCATTTACTGGTTGTTTATTGTAATAGTGAGCTATTTTCCTGGATAGCTTTTTTAAATTTTTTTACGGTTTCCTGTAATGGTTCGGCATCCCGGCCGCCGGCTGCATTAAAATGCCCTCCTCCGCTAAAATAGGTCCTGGCGAAGGCGTTGCAGTCAAAGGCGCCCTTACTTCGAAAACTCCATTTGCGCTCCTCGTCGCGGTCAATTACGAGCCCCACTAATTTAATTCCCTGTATGGAAAGGGGGTAGTTAACCAAACCCTCTGTGTCTCCTGTTTTAATTCCGAATTTGGCCGTTTCTGCTTTGGTGATATAAATTAAAGCGGTGTTAAGTTCGTAATACACCTCCATTTTTTGACTAAGAACGTAACCTAAGAAGCGGAGCCTGTTTTCTAAAAAATTATCGTACAGCGCTTCATGAACTTTCGTATGTTCCAGGCCTCTTTCTTTTAAATAGGCCACCATGTGGTGAACAGATGCATGTGTGGATGAAAACCGGAATGAGCCTGTATCCGCAACAACGCCGGCGTATAAGCATTCAGCTACAAAAACATTGATCTTATCCCGGTGACCGCAACCGGAAATAAAATCAAATACCATCTCGCAGGTAGAACTTTTGCCAGTGTCAGATACGCCATATGTAAAGGAGGCGGTATCCGGCTCCCGGTGGTGATCAATTAAAATTTTTGCGCAGGTTAGTTCCGAAAGCTTTGCCGCCATGCCTTTCGTACGACTAAAATGGTTGTGGTCCAAACAAAACAGCCATTCTGCATCTTCTAGCCTCTTATCACTGTCGGCCCGGTGCATCTCGTAATCCAACACTTCTTTCGTGCCCTCCATCCAGTCAAGCCAACTCGCCCAGTTCGTAGGAGAAATTACAGTTACTTCGTGCCCAAACTGTTTTAAGAAGTGGGCCAGTCCCAGTGAAGATCCCATTGCATCTGCGTCCGGCTTCTGGTGTGTAGTAATGACAACGTTTTTTTTATCACTTAGCTGCGTATATATCTCGTGTATTTCTCTCATGAAAGGCGCAAAAGTATAGGAAAGTTTTGTAGAGGTAAGTTAAAGGGACTGGAATACGTACTGATTTGATATTTTGATTATGCGGCGCAGTGTAAAGCACTATTTGAAGCTGAACATTTTTGTTTGAATAAGCTGAATATGGGTCGTAATCCATACGATGACGCATTATGCTGCAATTCGAAATATAATGGAGTTTATGGAAAATGGAATTCTTAACAGAATTGAACCTCCGCATTCCATGGCTGATGCGGGCATTCTTTATAGCACTAACGAGTACGACCAGGAACGGTATATGTCGTTAAAGGGCCTAAGTCTAGGCATGAAAAATAAAGTGACTGATCACAGTATTCAAGTTTTAAAAGAATCATTTCCTCATACAACATATAACCCACAGCAAAATTTGATGTGGTGGTTAGTCTTGTTCCTTTTATAAAAAAGCGCTTTAGTGAAAGAAAGCACCGACCGCACGTGGTCATGGCCTTCTGGCTTGGCTGATGCCCCGCTATAGTCCCAGGGCACTAGTACATAAAAATAAAAGAGGAGCCAGCCATCGATAAAATTCCAAAATTATTTTTAACGGTGTTTGGTAGGAGTCTCCTTCCGCATCCCTTGGAGGCACACTATGTGTATAAAATGTTTTTTACCGATTAGCCCTCGCACTTACAATAAAAAAAGGATTTAAGATATTAGACGTTCGGTACTTTCCCTTTGAAGAAGTTCTTCCGTCCTCTACATACAGGTTTCTAAGGTTCCTAAAGTCGCTAATCAAGATTGATTATAAAAAAATTATCGTTGCGGATTTTACAGCGTGTTTAAACAAGATAAAAAATCAATCGATTCACCTATCCCATAGCAGAAGTCATCAGCCTTTGCTCCCACTGCTTTTCCTTCACGTGCTTCTTTTTGGTTAGTAATTTAATAACTGCTGTTGTAACTACTGCGCCGGTAAAGTATAGGCCAACTGTCATTAGCTGCGTGGCTACCGTTCTGTTACTATGCCTTTCGCTTAGCCCTAATGGTTCCGGCAATAATACTGCACCTAAACCGGCAGCAAGGCCCAGTAACGACCCTCGCAACCAAATGTTTTTCTCAGATCCTATCCCGGCCGCACTATAGTATAAAGCATTGCTTACCAGGTCGCCAGCCATCGCTACTGTAAATAACGTCTTTTCTTTAGGTACTTTAAGTCCCGCCTTCTTCAGGCCTTTTGATATTGCCTGCATGCCAAGCCTATCCATACGCGGCGCTTCGGGTACCACACGCTTAATACTCTCATGCAATAAGGTAACCGCTGCAGCACCTGCTAATCCTCCTGCTAATACACTCGTAGGTTTCATTCTAATTCCGTTTTTGTTTCAAACTACAAAAAACACATGCCAGCCTATCTGCAATTTATATTTATCAGTCCTTAATTAACGCACGCAAAAATATAAAATTACCATCGACAAGTCGTTTACAGTATATAACGCATTCGAAGGTTATAAATTATAATAGTAGGTGTTCAATATTTGATACAATGGTAGAAATACGTTGGTTTATTTCTTCATTATTTCTATTTAAAAACAAACTTAATTAACGGTTGCCGCTACCAACTATGCACGTCGATACTCAATACCCTAAACCCCTATCTTTGCCGTCCGTTAAAATTTAACAAACCCGGCAGGGAGCAAGGTTGCTCACAGCCGGATTCAAAACCAAACAAATACGCATGAATTCTTACGTGTATTATCTAGCCCCGGTCATGGGCATTATCGGACTTCTGTACACTCTTTGGAAATTTAATTGGGTAAGCCGGCAGGAAGCCGGCACAGACAGAATGAAAGAAATTGCGAACTACATTGCTGAAGGCGCAATGGCTTTCTTGAAAGCAGAATGGAAAGTGCTTACTTATTTTGGGATCATTGTAGCCATATTGTTAGGCATTATGGGATACACTAACAAAGAGTCGCACTGGTTTATTGCTGTAGCCTTTATTATCGGCGCCTTCTTTAGTGCCTTAGCCGGTTATATTGGTATGCGGGCAGCCACCAAAGCTAATGTTCGCACGGCTCATGCAGCTCGCACTTCTTTATCAAAAGCCCTGAATGTTTCCTTCACTGGCGGCGCTGTAATGGGAATGGGTGTGGCAGGGTTAGCCGTATTAGGTTTGGGCGGATTGTTCATTGTTGTAATAAAATATTTTGCTCCCGGTGCTATTTCAACTTCGCATGATGTAACGAGAGCTATCGAGGTATTGACCGGGTTTTCTTTGGGTGCAGAAAGCATTGCGTTGTTTGCCCGTGTTGGAGGCGGCATTTATACAAAGGCCGCTGATGTGGGGGCGGACCTGGTTGGTAAGGTGGAAGCCGGCATCCCTGAAGATGATCCCCGCAACCCCGCAACCATTGCCGATAATGTTGGTGATAACGTGGGTGATGTTGCCGGTATGGGTGCTGATTTATTTGGTTCTTATGTAGCTACGGTTTTGGCAACTATTGTCTTAGGGCATGAAGTTACTTCTTCCGTTTCTGTTACCGACATGACGCCTTTAAATGATGGTTATGAAGGCTTCTCCCCTATTTTGTTACCCATGTTAATTGCCGGTGTAGGAATCTTGTTTTCTATTGTCGGAACTTTCTTTGTGCGCATCAGCGATACAGCCGGTATCAGCACCGCGGTAGTTCAGAGAGCACTTAATATGGGAAACTGGGGTTCTATTGTATTAACCGCTATCGCATCGTATTTTTTGTGCGATTTTATTTTGCCTAATGGCGATATGTACCTCCGGGGCTTTGCTTTTACTAAAATGGAGGTGTTCGGTGCTATTGCCGTTGGCCTGGTAGTGGGAACCTTGATGAGTGTTATTACGGAATACTATACGGCTATGGGTAAACGCCCTGTAATGAGTATCGTACGTCAATCCGGTACAGGTCATGCCACTAATGTAATCGGTGGATTAGCCGTAGGTATGGAATCTACCTTCTTGCCAATTTTAGTTTTGGCGGGTGGTATTTATGGCTCTTATGCTTTAGCTGGTTTGTATGGTGTAGCTATAGCCGCTGCCGGTATGATGGCGACAACCGCTATGCAACTTGCCATTGATGCGTTTGGACCTATTGCCGATAATGCCGGTGGTATTGCCGAAATGAGTGAACTGCCAAAAGAAGTTCGGGAAAAAACGGACACGTTAGATGCTGTTGGTAATACAACAGCTGCCTCTGGAAAAGGTTTTGCCATCGCCTCCGCGGCACTGACTGCTCTGGCCTTGTTTGCGGCTTATGTGGGTGTGGTCAACCAGAACGGTTTTTCCATGGAAGGCATCAATATATATAAAGCCGATGTGTTAGCTTCATTATTTGTTGGTGGAATGATTCCTTTTATTTTTTCTTCATTGGCAATTCGTGCGGTTGGCGAAGCAGCGATGGCAATGGTAGAGGAAGTTCGCCGACAGTTTCGCACCATTCCCGGCATCATGGAAGGAACCGGCAAACCGGAGTATGATAAATGTGTGGCTATTTCTACCGAAGCTTCTATCAAAAAAATGATGTTGCCTGGTGCTATTGCAATTCTTTCACCACTAATCATTGGCTTTCTTTTAGGGCCAGAGGCTTTGGGTGGATTTCTGGCGGGTGCTACGGTAAGCGGTGTTCTAATGGGGATGTTTCAGAACAACGCCGGTGGAGCCTGGGATAATGCGAAAAAAAGTTTTGAAAAAGGCGTCGATATTAACGGCCAGAAATATTTTAAAGGCTCTGATCCGCACAAGGCATCTGTAACCGGCGATACAGTAGGCGATCCATTTAAAGACACTTCCGGTCCGTCTATGAATATTCTGATTAAACTAATGTCTATCGTTTCCCTGGTAATTGCGCCTACCCTTGCCGGCGTATGGGGCACAGAAAATAATTCTGAAAATGGTGCAGCGAAAATAAATACACAGCAGTCTTTACCGGTAATTAAAACGACCACAAAGAATCCTAACACGGTTCAATTAAGATAGTTCTGCTTTGTGAGAGACACAAAAAGTTCCCCGCTTACTGCTTGGCGGGGACTTTTTATTTTACCCTTTCCTACGGAGCCGGCAGCCTAAATTTGTTCCTCTTTCTTTCTCCCGGCAGGAAGGTTTCAATGTACGTAAGGCCAGAGGGAGAAACGAAACACCAGCCCTTTCTTATTGCGCAAAAATTGGTCAGGCCTGTTTTGACGGGGTTCTGATTTGCCTCGAAATATTGCCGGATTAAATAAGTTATATTTGATTAAATCGAACTAATTTATTAATGGAAATCTTCAATAACGCCGCGGTCGTTTGGTTCCTTGTTGGCTTTGTGTTTTTTTTATTGGAGTTTGCTATACCCGGCTTAATCCTTTTCTTTTTTGCGGTTGGCGCATGGGCTGTGGCTATCCTTTCATTGTTTACCGATTTTTCTATCGATACACAGCTTATTATCTTTTTAGCAAGCTCTATTGCGGCAATTTTAATATTCAGAAACTGGGTTAAAAAAATTATCTGGACAAGAAAATATTCCAGCGAGATAGAAGATGAGTTTCTTGGAAAGACTGGCAAGGCGGAAACGCCTATCGGCCCTGGCCGAAACGGCAAAGTTGACTTTAAGGGAACCAGCTGGGATGCAAAATCCGATGATAGGATAGAGAAAGGAGAAGAGGTAACAATTATAGGAAATGAAAGCATTTTATTACTTGTAACATCAACAAAAGCGTGATTATGACTTCATCCACCATTATTCTTATTGTACTGATTGTATTTCTTTTAATCGCTTTTCTCTCCACATTTAAAGTAGTACCGCAGCGTTCGGTTTACATTGTGGAAAGGCTGGGTAAGTACAGTCGTACATTAGACGCGGGCTTCCATATTTTAATTCCTTTTATAGATAAAATCGCGTATAAACAAAACCTTAAAGAACAAGCTATAGATGTAGCATCACAGATATGCATCACAAGGGATAATATAGCTGTAGAAGTAGATGGTATTTTGTACCTGCAGGTAATTGATCCGCAAAAGGCTTCTTATGGCATTGACAACTACCGGTTTGCTGTGATACAAATTTCCCAAACTACCATGCGCAGCGTTATTGGAAAAATGGAGCTTGATAAAACATTTGAAGAAAGAGAGACAGTGAATGGCTGGATTGTAGAAGCAGTGGATAAGGCAAGCGGACCATGGGGTATAAAGGTTTCGAGGTATGAAGTAAAAAATATTTCGCCGCCTCAGAGCATCAAGGATGCAATGGAGAAGCAGATGCGTGCCGAACGCGAAAAAAGAGCACTGATTGCGGAATCAGAAGGTGATAAGCAAGCTAAGATAAACCGTGCCGAGGGTGATAAACAAGAAGCCATTGCCCGCTCTGAAGGTGAAAAAATGCGCAGGATAAACGAAGCAGCGGGAAGGGCTTCTGAAATAGAGATGGTAGCTTTTGCCACGGCAAAAGGTATTACCGAAATAGCAAAATCAATAAACGAAGAAGGTGGCATGAATGCTGTAAACCTTCGCATTGCAGAACAATACCTTACCGAATTCGGTAAACTGGCAAAAACTAATAATTCCATGATCGTTCCCGCTGATCTTTCGGATATCGCCGGCGTTATTACCAGCGTCACTTCCGTATTAAATAAAACCAAAGTCGAAACTGCTTTGATCAGCAAATCATAAATGGAGTGTGATTTGCCAAAATAACAAACTGGTTTCAAAAACTTAATGACTGGGACTGATCCCTTTACATAATTGTCAAAGATGGGCGTTGAACGTATATCAGCAATGATCGATAACGAGTTGCAGCATGAATTTTCAAACCAGAAGAAATATTGCTCCAAATTTTAACCCCTGACGCCCTCCGGGTAGCGGGAGTATCAGCCTTGCTGTAATTTTCAGACACCGTTTATCTCCTTGAACTCTTCTTCATCCACTCCTGACGCCGTTCATCGTCAAAAATCGTTGTCCAAAACAAAATAGCAAAAAGGTTTGTGCAATACGAAACAAATCGTAAATTAGCCTCACAATAGTTCAAGCTATGGCTTCCAAATACATTAAACCAACAGAAAGCGAACTGGAGATATTGAACATTTTATGGCAGAGCGACGCATCTACTGTTCGTGACGTACATGAAGGGTTAGCTAAAACAAAAGATGTTGGCTATACCACCACTTTAAAGCTTATGCAGATCATGCATGAAAAAGGGCTGGTAAAACGAGATGAAAGCATGCGTACGCACGTCTATCAGCCGGCTGTTAATAGGGAGAATACGCAGAAGCATTTACTGGACAAAATGATCGATTCCCTGTTTGGTGGATCGTCAACACAACTTGTTTTGCAGGCGTTAGGTGGCGGTGAACAAAAGGTTTCCGCGGAGGAGTTGGATCAGATTCAAACCTTACTCAATAATCTTAAAAACCAGTAGCCATGACCGGATGGAGCGGGTCGCAATTTTCGCAAGCCTTAGGATGGGCAACGCTTAACAGTTTTTGGCAGATGGCTCTTATCTGGTGTGTATTTGTAGGGGCTGACTACGTCTTCCAACTAACCGCAACAAGAAAGTACAGAGTTTGCGTAGCTGCCATGTTCTTTGGTTTTATCTGGTTCATTGCTACGTTTATTTCCTTCTATCAAAGCAGCGCCACCGGGTTTTCATTGTTTGATAACACGGTCGCCTACTCCAATTCCATTTTACAGATTTCGCTGTTTTCGGCTTCAATTACGTATTTGCTTCTTCTGGTATTTCCCGCTACGCGGCTCTATAAGAACTGGCAATTTGTGCAGTTGGTAAAAAAAGAGGGAGTTCAAAAAGCTGATTTGGAGCACAGGCTGTTTGTTCAAAAGATCTCCGCGCATTTAAACATTAGTAAAAAAGTAAAGTTGGTTGTGTCTGCATTGGTAACATCGCCGATAACGATAGGTTATTTAAAACCTGTTATTCTTTTACCGGTGGCAGTATTAAATCGTTTATCTACAAAGCAGGTAGAAGCGATTTTACTCCACGAACTTTCGCATATCCGCCGCTACGATTACCTGATCAACCTTATTGTTTCGATCATTCACACCTTTCTTTATTTCAATCCCTTTGCAAAAGCTTTCATGAGCAATATTGAAGCCGAGAGGGAAACGTGCTGCGATGAGATGGTGCTCCAATTCGGTTACAATAAAGTGGATTACGCCTCTGCCCTTCTTCATTTACAAAAAGCATCTTCTAATCATTCTGCATTGGCTTTAGGTGCAGCGGGTAAACAAAATTTACTAAACCGTATTGAAAAAATCGTTGGTATGGAAAAGAAAAAAACCTTTAAATTAGTTCAAGTCGTTCCCTTACTTACAGCTATTTTTTGCGTACTCCTATTTAATTCAATTTTAATTATAAAAGATGCAAAAGGCGGCCTCACAAATGTTTCCTACGCCTATGAGCAGACGTTTTTACCCTGGCAGTTAGATGTAAGAAAAGGCAAAGCCATCCCCGCTTCTGCAGAGAAGCTGGAACCGCGTGCCCTTGTAAATACAATTGCTGGAGCACCCAGCCAAATCAAGATTGATATATATAATTCGCCGGCAGCCATAACTGAGGAGGCAACTCCAAGAGAAGAGCTGGTTTCTCCTTCGTTGCCGGAACACATTGTCCCTGTTAGTTTTGATGAGGTAAATGGCAGTTTGACAAAAGAAGAACATGAAAATGTAGAAAATGCTGTTGCAGCGACTAAAAAAGTGGTAAGCGCCCTGCATTGGAAAGAAATTGATGCTTCATTAGCAGAGGTATTGAATAAGCATGAAAAAGAAATTGTCAAAAATGAATATCAGCAGCAGGTAGAGCAGATAAACTGGGATAATATCAAGCAGAATGTAAAGGCCAGTTACGAAAAATTTGACTGGAATACCATAAACGAAAATGTATCACAAGCAATGGCACAAGTGCAGTTAGACAGTTTGCAAACCATTTGCTCTTCAGCGTTGACAGAGTTGCAGAGGATGGAAAAAGAATTAAATGTGAAATCAAAAACTAAGTGTTCTGCCTTGCCAGATGTATCTGTGGAAGAACTAAAAGCTGCCAAGGTACTGTTGCAGAATCAACTTGACTCAATCAAAAGCATCCGCCATAAAAAAGTGGTACGGCTGTAATCACCATACGTTTCTAGGACATGAGTCGTCGAAGCGGTTGCCTAACAAAAATCCAATAATTATTTCGTGAGTTCCCCGGCTTGCCGACTTAAGGGCCGTAGTGGTATAATCGTAAGCATAGCCAACATTGAATGTGTTTCCCACATTTAGCCCCAACATTCCTATATAACCGTTTCCAACACGGTATCCCCCTCCAATCCAAAGCAAATCCTGGTATTGAAATTTGATATTTACGTCGATCTGTGTTGGTGCACCGGCAACGCTTTTTACCATAATGGACGGAATTGCATTTACATCATCATTTACCAAAAAACGATAACCGGCAGTTGCAAATAAATGAGGAGATAACTTCAGACCCAGGGTGTCGTTAACAAAGGCAACTTTTTGCGGGATAATCTGCTTGGCACTTAATCCAACAAAATAATCACCGGAGTACAGCCATAGGCCGGCATTTAGATCTGGCCGGGTTTTATAAATAATATTTCCACCCGGGCCAATGCCTGGATCATTTGGGGCAGAAGATTTCGAACGATTGTAATTGACTTTAGAAATTCCCCCTGAAAAACCGGCGGCTAAATTTGTTGTGGCAGATAACCCCAGGTGATAAGCGTACGAAACATTAGCGGTAAATACATTATAGTTACCTGTTATATCATTTACTATTGACATACCCACCCCATGGTGCGCTTCCGAGGCTGTATATCCCTCCCAGTAAGATGTGCCTCTTGGGTTTTGTCCAGGAACACGATAAGATGTAGACGACGTTTTGTAGTCCTTCTTTCCAATTGGTGCATGTACCGACAAGTAAAACGTCTGAGGCCTGCCCTCAAAACCAATCCACTGATCTCTTGCACTCAGTTTTAAATCCGTGTAATTTTCAATTCCGCTAAGTGCCGGATTTAAAATATAGTTGTTTAAGATGTACTGTGTGTAATGCGGCCGCTGCTGCGCTGTACAAACTGCAGACATTACGCATCCCATCAAAATAAATAATATTTTCTTCATTTACCTTACAATGTCTACGAATCCGGAAATTTGTTTACGGCCGTTTTTCGGGTTAATAATATAATAATAGGTTCCTGCCGGCATTTGCTTTCCCCCATAAGTTCCGTCCCAGGCTTTTGTATAACCAACTGAACGGAACACAAGGCTTCCATACCGGTTAAATACTTCAACGGAGGCACCTGCGTAGGATTCCAAATATTGAATTACCCATGTGTCATTAACGCCGTCGCCGTTGGGGGTAAAAACATTTGGAATCGTAGGCGCTTTCAGCAACTTTACGAACACCTGGTCTGAATCGGAGCAACCGGCTGAAGATCTGGCAGTCAAGGTGTAAGTCACATCATCGATCGGGGTGCTTGTAGGCTGGGCTATAGACGGGTTATTTAAAAAGGTACCAGGTACCCATAAATAAGTAAGGTTATTACCAGATGCGGTTCCATTTAATGTTGCGGAACCACCTTCTAAAACAACCTTGTCCGGGCCGGCACTAACCACAGGAACAGGGTTCACCCCAATGTTTTGTTCCTTATAATTAGTACAGCCATTAAGTGTTGTGTATGTATAGCGTATAACATGGTTGCCGGCGCCAGTGGAGGGTCTAAAAATTCCGGAGGTCGTTATACCATTGCCAGAAAAGACACCATTTCCACCGGTCATATTTGAAACACTAACCGGAATTTGAAAAGAAGCTTCATTGGAACAGACCGGATTTAATGCAGGGAAGGTAATATCAGGAACAGCGTGCAACGTTACACCCTGAGACAAGGAACTAAGACAATTAGTACCAGAGTACGCAACCATATTGATCACGAAAACTCTTGCTGCCGGAGTGAAAAACTCCGGGTACAAATGACTGTAAGAGGCGCCTTGGACAGGGTTAGTAACCACTGTTTTATTGGTGGGATCCCCAGCAAAATCCCAATAGATCTCTAGCTTAGTCAACCTGCCAGGGCTTACGGATGAATTATCCGTGATTCGGATAGAATCGTTACTGCACCGCTGCTGCCCGCCCTGAACAACAAATACAGACGCGGGAACGGCCCCGTTGATGGTAAATAGCTGGCTTTTGGAGGATGAACAGCCGTTACCCGAGGTAACGGTAAGCGTCACCGTATAATCACCGGTAGCCGTAAATTTATGCGTGCCGTTTTTTTGCGTAGACGTATTAGGGTTACCTGCATTTGAATTTGCGTCACCGAAATTCCATAGGTAGGTGAACGAACCCTGGGTTCCGTCTGCAATTGAACTTGTATCTATAAATTGAGAAATGGGGTCATCAACGCAGTTGCCGGGCATCATAAAACCCGGTACTGGTAATGGACTAACTACTACAGGTTTTGATTTAACTATGCTGACACAACCTTTGTCGGTTTCAACCTGGAGTGTGACGGTATAAGTACCCACGGCAGCGTAAGTATGTGTTGGCGACAATTGATCGGAGCCTGACGTACCGTCGCCAAAGTTCCAGATATATTTGGTGAGGATACCCGAACCAGGTGCGGAAGTATTATTGAACGTAATTGTTTGGGAAGCGCAGGTTGGTGCCGAAGTAGTAAAGTCTGCCGTAGGCGCAGCATTGATTACTACCGGTTTTGTTGTGGTGCCCGAGACGCACCCGACTGCCGACGTGGTCCTTAAGCTAACCACATAGCTGCCGGGCACAGTATAACTGTGTGTAGGACTAGGCTGGGAGGATGTGGGTGTGCCATCTCCAAAATCCCATAGCCAGCCTGCTGTAGAACTGTTTGGCGCGGTACTTTGGTCTGTAAAATTCACTGGTGTGCTGATGCACACCTCAGCTGGTACGCTAAAATTTGCCTGCGGCTGGGCGTAAACAGAGTCCACAACTTTTCTGGTACTGTCGACACATCCGGTACTTGAGGTAATAACTAAAGAAACCTGGTGAGGACCCACAGCGGCATAATTATGAGAGGGGTTTTTAAGAGGCGAAGTGCCTCCATCGCCGAAGTTCCATAAGTACGTAAATGAATTTTGTGTACCGTTACTAATGGAAGAGGCATCAGTGAATTGCATTAGCCCAGCTGGCAGGCAGGCTTTTCCAAAATTGAAATTAACGGTCGGGTTAGGAGATATGGTAACAGGCCTGGAGTAAAGTAAACTTTTGCAGCCACTGGCGTTTTCAACCTGTAATGTAATCGTAAAAGTTCCTGTACTGGGATAAACGTGTGTTTGTGATACACTCGTCGTGGCGATTACAGCCGGTGATCCATCACCAAAGTTCCATGTCCATTTAACTATTGTTGAAGTAGCAATTGTTGAGGAGTCGGATATCATAACTGTTTTACCGATACAGTTTGGGGACGAAACACCAAATTTAGCTACTGGCGGTTCTGAAATGATAACAGGTCTGGTAGCTGTATCCGATACACAACCAATATCTGTTACCACGGAATGCCTTACGTTATAGGTGCCCCCCGTAGAAAATAAATGAGCCGGGTTGCGGATCTGTGAATTTTGTCCATTGTCAAAATTCCAAAACCATTTTGTCGATGGACGTCCACCCGTATTTGAAATATCGGTAAAACGGACAGAGTCAGAAATACAACCCGAGGTAGTAAAGGTAAAGTCCGCCACAGGCCGCTCAAATACCTGGACATCGTAATTGATTTCCTGCTCACCGGTGCAACCGTCGGGCGAAGGGTTTTGCGCAAAAATTCGTATTGGATAAGTTCCTATCGCGCTAATTGCATAAGAACCAGGTAGAGGATACCG
>DASQMG010000512.1:0-20122 GCA_035645595.1 Flavisolibacter sp.
ATTGCGTTTCCAAAAAGCATGGAGGTTTTGTATTTGTTGTTCTTTTTCTTCTTTGGTGGATCGAATAACTTCACCTGGTAAAATGGTTGGGCTGCCATTCTTATTTAAGAAAGTATTTACGCCTACTAATGGCAGTTCGCCAGTATGTTTCTGATGTTCGTAAAATAAACTTTCTTCCTGTATTTTATTGCGCTGGTACATGCGTTCCATCGCACCCAACACGCCCCCTCTTTCTGTGATACGGTCAAACTCAAGGAGTACCGCTTCCTCTACTAAATCAGTCATTTCTTCAATAGCAAAACTTCCCTGTATAAAATTTTCTGTTTTAGCCGAACCTAATTCACGGTTAATAATTAATTGAATAGCCATGGCACGGCGAACGCTTTCTTCTGTAGGGGTAGTAATGGCTTCGTCATACGCATTGGTATGGAGTGAATTACAGTTATCATAAATGGCATACAAAGCCTGCAGTGTTGTGCGAATATCATTGAAGTCAATCTCCTGCGCATGCAGGCTCCTGCCCGACGTTTGAATATGATATTTAAGTTTCTGGGAACGATCGTTAGCCTTGTATCTGTTCTTCATTGCTTTGGCCCAAATACGGCGGGCTACACGGCCAATTACGCTGTACTCCGCATCCATACCATTACTGAAAAAGAAAGAAAGATTAGGAGCGAAGTCGTCAATGTTCATACCGCGGCTCAGGTAGTATTCTATATAGGTGAAACCATTTGATAAAGTGAATGCCAATTGTGTAATAGGGTTAGCTCCTGCTTCGGCAATATGATAGCCGGAAATTGAAACGCTATAAAAATTCCGCACTTTTTGCTCAATAAAAAATTGCTGCACATCACCCATTAGTTTAAGGGCGAACTCTGTTGAAAAGATACAGGTATTCTGCGCCTGGTCTTCTTTTAAAATATCGGCCTGCACGGTGCCACGAACCTGTTGCAATGCTTCTATCCTGCATTGCTCATAAACATCTTTTGGCAATACTTCGTCACCACTTAAACCAAGCAGGCTTAAGCCTAATCCGTTGTTGCCTTCCGGCAAACGTTCAGGAGAAGAGGCATTGTAATATGTTGGTTTTGGAAGATGCTGATATTTCTCCCGGAAAATCTTTTCTACTTCTCCCGCCAATCCAAGTTCTGCGATCTTTTTCTCGCACTGCTGATCAATGGCCGCATTCATAAAAAAGGCCAACAGCATTGGCGCAGGGCCATTAATGGTCATCGACACGGAGGTCCTGGGATCACACAGATCAAAGCCGCTGTATAATTTCTTTGCGTCATCAACGGTAGCTATACTTACTCCGCTGTTGCCAACCTTACCATAGATATCCGGACGATGATCAGGGTCTTCGCCATAAAGTGTTACGCTGTCAAATGCAGTGGATAAGCGCTTGGCAGGTTGCCCTTGGGATACATAGTGAAAACGTTTGTTGGTACGTTCAGGACCACCTTCGCCGGCAAACATTCGAGTGGGATCTTCTTCTACTCTTTTTAAGGGAAATACACCGGCTGTGTAAGGGAACTCACCCGGAATGTTTTCCTGTAATTGCCAACGCAAAATATCGCCCCAGTCTTTATACTTTGGCAACACTATTTTCGGAATTTTTGTACCGCTTAAAGAAGTAGTAGTAAGTGGTTGCTTAATAACTTTATCCCGAACCTGGTATTCAAAGAAATCGGCGCTATATTTTTTCACAAGAGCAGGCCAGATTTCGATCAGCTTTTTGCATTCGGGGTCCAGGCCTTCCTCTAAGTTCTTCTGGATAGCTTCTAAACCTTCAATGTTTTTAATTCCTTCCAAATTTTTTATGCCATTTATCTGGTAGAGTTTTGTAGCAATGGTGCTTTGTTCTATGACCCAGTTATCATAGCTTCTATTATTCTCCGAAATTTCTGATAAATACCGAACTCTTTTTGGCGGGATGATCTGCGACCTGGTAGTAGTATCGCTAATATGCACATGTGCTTGTATGCCGAAGTTCACGGTAGTTTTCTTTTCTATGGCTACCATCAGTTTTTCAAACAGCTCATTAATGCCTGCATCATTAAACTGTGCGGCTATAGTGCCTACAATTGGTAATTCCTCGTCTGCAGCTGTCCACAGCAGGTGGTTACGCTTATACTGCTTGCGTACATCATGTAATGCATCCAGTGCGCCGGCTTTATCAAATTTATTAATAGCTACTACATCGGCATAGTCAAGCATGTTTATTTTTTCCAGTTGTGATGCGGCTCCATATTCCGGTGTCATCACATACAAGCTTACATCGCAGTAGTCCAGGATAGACGCATCACTTTGTCCAACACCGGCACTTTCCAAAATGATGAAATCAAAGCCGGCCGCCTTGCATACATCAATCGCATCCTGCACATAAGCGCTTAGGGCTACTTCACTATCACGGGTGGCAAGAGACCGCATGTAGGCACGGGGGGAGGAGATCGAATTCATTCGTATTCTGTCGCCCAGTAAAGCCCCCCCGGTTTTTTTCTTTGACGGATCAACAGAAATAACGGCGATGGTTTTGTCGGGAAACGAATTTAGATAGCGACGGACGATTTCATCAGTAACGCTGCTTTTTCCGGCACCGCCTGTACCGGTTATGCCCAGTACAGGACTTTGGATTGTTGATGGTTGACCGTTGGTTGTTGACGGAACGCCATTCTCTGCGTTGGTGATCTGGCGTGCAATTTTGCGAACGTCTTTTACTTCGCCTAAGTTCATTGGCGTTTTATAATCACCACCTCCATTCAGGTTAAAATCACATTGTTTTATCACATCTTCAATCATGCCTTCCAGCCCCATCTTACGACCGTCATCAGGCGAATAAATTCTTGTAATTCCATAGTCGTGTAACTCTTTGGATTCCTGGGGAAGAATGGTTCCGCCGCCGCCGCCAAAGATTTTTATATGACCGCAGCCAGCCTCGTTCAAGAGATCTTTCATGTATTTAAAAAACTCCACGTGGCCCCCCTGGTAAGAGGTAATGGCAATTCCCTGGGCATCTTCTTCAATGGCACACTCAACTATTTCGTGTACGCTGCGGTTATGTCCGAGGTGAATAATTTCTGCGCCCTTGCTTTGTAAAATGCGCCGCATAACGTTGATAGCCGCATCATGTCCATCAAAAAGAGAGGCAGCGGTAACAATGCGTATGTTATTCTGTAAAGTGTTGTTCATATTGTTATAATCGTGTAGGCAAAATTAGCTAAAAGCTACCTGTTAATTAACTGGTTAGCTAATGCGCTGGTTTGGTAATTAACAAAGCCACGACAGATAACCATTTGTTTGCCTTGCCAGCAAATAAATAACCGGCAAAGTTTGTTCATTTGATCCGGTCTCTAAAGCAGAGCACTTGCAAATTCGCCATTCGTGTTTTATGTTTACAGCCGTATTACAAATCCGGACTCAAGAAAAAAATAACGTTAGTACCCCCAGTTTCTGCCTGGAAAAATTTTCTTCCCCTGATTTGTTTGCTTCTTTTCATCCATTCCTTTGAAGGTTGCCTATCCTTGTTGAACCCTTTATTCGTAACCCTAAAACGTAAAGGAATGAAAACAGCCTTCTTATCCCTCATCACCTGCTTGCTCAGCCTGTCTGCTTTTGCACAGGAGCAAAAAACTTCTATTGAGGACATTTCAATAATTACTACTTCTGCCGGCACTACTTCAGCACAGCTATCCTGGAAAAAAGGAGATGAAAGCATTGCTTATTTCATTGTTGAGCGTAGCACAGATGGTGTAGATTTTAAGCAGTGCGGCATTGTTTTCTTAAGTGATAATCCTGAATTTGTACAATATAAGTTCCGCGATAAGATCACTAATAACATGCATGGCCTAATATACCGCGTCGGTATTGTAAATGAACAAAAACGCCTTTCCTACCTGCCGGTAAAGAAGGTGATGTTGCCCCAAAACCTATAGGCCGAAATAAAAAATTACTATCGGTAGCAAAAAGGAGCTTCAATATTTTGAGGCTCCTTTTGGTTTAAAAAGCAAAAAATATTTTACAAAAACAATTTGGTTTATATTATAAACTACTTTACGTTTGTTGTGAAATCGCTTTTTATGAGATACTTTTTTATACTGCTGCTCCACTTTATTGGCATCACCATTTTAAAGGCCCAAACTGTTGTAGCGGGACGGATCAACGATAACAAGGGAACCGGAATCGCCGGTGCCAGCATTACGATCAGGGACAGCTATGACGGTGCTACCACAGACTCCTCCGGGGGCTTTAAATTCACTACTACCGATAAAGGCCGGAAATTTCTTGTAATTACAGCCATCGGTTATAAAGGTTTTGAAAGGGAAGTAAACCTTGACACTACTTTGTCTTCTCTGAGCTTTTCGCTAAAGGAAGAATTTGATGAAATGAAAGCGGTGGTGATTACTGCCGGAAGTTTCGAGGCCTCTGATAAAAAAAGAGCTACTGTTCTAACCTCCCTGGATATTGTTACAACAGCCAGCGCTAATGCCGATGTAACCGGCGCTATTAAAACTTTGCCGGGCGCTCAACAGGTAGGCGAGAGTGAAGGCTTATTTGTACGTGGAGGCACGGCGTCTGAAACCAAAACCTTTATTGATGGAACACTTGTAAATAATTTCTTTTATAGCTCTGTACCCAATGTAGCCCAGCGCGGCCGTTTTTCTCCGTTCATATTTAAAGGAACCGTTTTTAGCGCCGGTGGTTATTCGGCTTTGTACGGACAGGCCCTTTCTTCAGCTCTGATTCTGGAGTCTATTGATTTACCTGATAGAAGTTCAGGTAACCTGTCTGTTTCACCAATCGGCGGTAGCATTGGTATTCAAAAGCTGGCAAAAGACAAAAATTCGTCCTGGGGTGCTAATTATGGTTACACGAATGTTGGTCTTGCTTTTAAAATATTAAAGACAAAACAGGATTTCTTTCGTACACCACAGTTTCATACCGGCGACGCTAACTTTCGGGTTAAAACATCCAGTAGCGGTATGCTGAAATACTATGGTTATTTCAGCCAGAACACGGTTGGCATTCGGGACCCCAGTATTGACACCGTTGGTTTTAAAGAGGTGTTTGACCTGGAGAATTTTAGTATGTATCATAATGTTTCGTGGAAGGAAAACCTGGGGGGAAGGTGGAAAATAAACACAGGCGCATCTTACGCAACTAATAAAGATAATATTAACGGAGACCTCCAAACGGCTACAAACGGGAAAGGAGTGGTGCCCAATTTTGAATACAAGAATTTTGCGCTGAAGACCTTTGGAAAATATGTGAACGCTAAAGTTGTAATTGACAGAAGATTAAGAGGTTTAAGTGCGTTGCGCTTTGGCGCTGAATACAATTACAGCAACGACAAGGCAGATTACACTTTATACGATGGCAGTAAATTTCCCAACGGGATCACTGAGCACCTGAAATCGGCTTTTGCGGAAGGTGATATTTATTTGACCAACAATGTGGCAGCTAAAATCGGAACACGGTTAGAGCATTCCTCCCTACTTAATAAAGCGAACCTTGCTCCGAGGGTTTCACTAGCTTATAAGTTAGGAAAGGTAAGCCAGGCCTCCTTAGCATATGGTATCTTTTATCAAACACCGGAACGCAGGTATCTTCCATCTGTAAACAACCTGACTTATGCAAAAGCCACCCATTACATTGCCCAATACCAGCAGGTGACTTCGCTTACTACACTACGTGGAGAAGTATTTTACAAAAAGTATGATAACCTTTTAAAGACAGGCCTTTCAAATAATCGTGAAGCAGCCATAAATAATAACGGGGGTGGTTATGCACAGGGTTTTGAATTGTTTTGGAGAGACAAAAAAACAGTGAAAAATTTAGACTACTGGATCTCTTATTCTTATTTGGATACAAAGCGTGATTTTTTAAATTATCCCTACCAGATAGAACCATCGTTTGCCGCAAAGCACACCGCTAACCTTGTTGTTAAGAAATTTGTTGCTGGTTTAAAAACGCAGTTTAATGCCAACTATCAATACGCCACCGGGAGGCCGTATTATAACATACGCTATGATAATGCGGCTGCTAAATTCAACATCTACGACAAGGGACGAACAATTGATTTTAATAGCTTAAGCTTTAGCGTAAACTACCTGCCGAATGTGTTTTCAAAAAATGCAAAACAATTCACCGTGTTTGTATTTTCTGTTACCAATGTATTAGGCCAAAACCAGGTATTCGGTTATAATTATAGCTACAATGGCTTACGTAAGGAGGCTATAGTGCCATCAACTAAAACCTTTATCTATTTTGGCGCCTTTATATCTTTTGGTGTAGATAGAAGCCAGGAAGTGATCAATTCCAACTTATAACAAATTACCTCTCCTGCAAAGCAGTAAAGGGGAGAACTTAAAAACCCTAAACCCAAACTCAAAAACCCAAACTTAAAATTATGTCCTACTATCAAACTCCCGAGGGCAAAGACCCGCAACTATGGTACCTGGCCCGCAAAAGAGCATCGTTCCAAAGTCACCTCGTTACCTACTTGATTGTAAACGCAGGGTTGTGGGCTATCTGGTATTTTACCGGTGGCAGAACGTACGGGAACACAATTCCATGGCCTGCATGGACTACGTTCGGGTGGGGCATCGGGCTCCTGTCGCATTACGTTAGTGCTTACATTTCTACCGGCAGCAATGTGGTAGATAGAGAATATAACAAACTGGCTCAAAAAAATAAACAAACCATTTAAACAAAATCATCATGAAAAAAATCCTTTTATTACTGGCAGGTGTCATCTCTCTTAGTGCTTCATCGTTTGCACAAGATGATAAATACACAGCGGCTATGGCTGGTAAAGTGGTAGCTGTAGATACATCGCATAAAGCAGATGAGCTGATGGCTTTGTCTGCCTCCTTTGAACGCATTGCGGATGCCGAAAAAACAAAATGGCTGCCTTATTATTATGCAGCACTTACCCAGGTAAATGCCGCATATATGATGAGCATGAACAAACCAGATGCTGCTAAAACAGATCCCATTGCCGATAAAGCGGAGGCACTGCTGGGTAAGGCAGAAGCTTTAAGTAAAGACAACTCTGAAATATATGTTGTAAAGAAAATGATCGCTACTTTGCGTATGATGGCCGATCCTATGACCCGGTACATGCAGTACGGTCCAAAAGCTGAAGAAGCTTTGCAAATGGCTATGAAGTTAAACCCCGAAAACCCAAGGGTTTATATGCTTCAGGCCCAGGATAAATTTTACACGCCGGAGCAGTTTGGAGGCAGTAAGGCAGAAGCTAAAAAGTTGTTTGAGCTATCGGGAAAAAAGTTTGAAACCTTTAAGCCTGCTACTTCACTGGACCCTGATTGGGGCCGCAGTACACTAAAATATTTTATGAGTCAGATGCCGGGAGCTTAGCGGCATTCCATACAACCATACAGCTTGTTGTTATCTGTATGGTTGTATCTGTAATTTAGATTCGCTTACAGTCAAATAATTAGTATCGCATTATGCAAGAAGAGTTATCCCCCCAGCAAAGCCTGCAACTGATCCAGGCAATGATTGACAAAACAAAAGCGAATATTTCCTATAACAGGATTTACTTTTTATTGTGGGGATGGCTTTCATTTACAGGCATCGTCGGGCAATTTATTTTGAAAGTAGTGTTTCACTACAAGCATCATTATGCTATTTGGCTTATTACATTAGCAGGAGTGATTGTTAGCGTAAGCTATTCTATAAAATCGCGCAATAAGCGAACAGTACGCACTTACATAGGCGAAGCAATGGGGTACTTATGGACCGGTATGGGCATCTCCTTCTTTGTACTCAGCTTTATCATTACCTTTTTGCAGGTTGATAAAAGCGGGTGGCTTTATTGTTATCCTTTTTTCATTTTGCTCTATGGCTTAGGCACTTTTGTTTCGGGTAAAATTCTGCAGTTTAAGCCATTAGTTATCGGTGGAATTATTAATTGGGCCCTGGCCTGCGCAGCGGTATTTTTTGACTTTGATTATCAACTGCTTTTTGCCGCCACTGCTATACTTACTTCTTACATCATTCCCGGCCATTTAATCGGTACACAAAAGGAGGAACATTATGGAAAATAATGATGAACCACTATCGCAGGCTAAAAGTCTTGAGCTGATTGAGGAAATGATTTACAAGGCAAAGAACAGTTACCACGAAAGCGGCACCAGCGCTTTATTGTGGGGCGGGATTATTATGTTTTGCAGCGCCGTTTCGTTGGGAAATATCTACTGGAGAATAGGCTGGCTGGAGGAAGTTTGGCTGCTTACAATTCTGGCCATTATTCCACAAATAATTATCTCTATCCGCGAAGGCAGGGCGCAAAAGTTTAAGGCGCACACCGACGATGCCATGAGTGGCATCTGGATCAGTTTTGGCGTAGCTATTTTTCTTACCTCCTATTTTACCAATGTAATAAAAGTGGAAGGCGCCGGGTCTTTATTCCTGATCTTATATGGAATGCCCACCTTTGCCACCGGTTATACGCACCGCTTTACACCGATGATTGTTGGTGGAATCGTTTGCTGGGTCTGTGCCATCATCAGCATTTACACAGTGCTCCAGGCCGACTTTGTGCTTTTTTTCATTGCTGCATTTTTTGCCTGGTTTCTACCCGGACTTATATTACGTCGTGCTTATTTGAAGGAGAAGAAGACGAATGTTTAAAGAGCTTGACCCCATATTACATTCTCAACTGCGTTTGGCTGTTATGTCGTTATTGATTAGCGTAAAAGAAGCTGAGTTTACTTTTTTGAAAGAGAAGACCGGCGCCACTGCAGGCAACTTAAGCGTACAAATTCAAAAATTGAAAGAAGCCGAATACATTGAAGTGCAGAAGCAATTTAAAGACAATTACCCCCAGACGATTTGTAAGGTTACAAGTAAAGGAGTAGATGCTTTTGAAACCTATGTGAAGGCGCTGCAGGGATACATTAAGAGATAGTGCCCCCCTGGTTTTTGAAGCTCAGTATCGAAATCACCTCATTGCAAAAGTTATATTCCACTTCATCATTGGAGCACACAATTACTAAGCGGTTCTTACAATAATTATTGATTAAAGAATGGTATAGCTGAATCCCTTTAGTGTCTAAATTGCTGCAAGGTTCATCCAGCAAAATAATAGCAGCATCGGAAAAAATAGCCTGCGCCAGTTTTACTCTTTGTTTCATGCCCGATGAATAGTAGCGGATTTGTTTGTTAGCTGCACCTTCTAAACCTATTTCAGTAATGATTTTTTTTGAATTGAAGGAAGGTAGAAGTGTTTTAAACTGCTGGTGAAACTCTAAAAATTCTATCAGTGTCATTTCTTCAATTACTTCCAGGTAAGGTGCGCAAAAAGTAATGTGTGTGTAGGCATCTTCAATTGCTACTTGCCGGTTGCCAGTTGTATATTCAATTCCTCCTTCACTTAATTGCAGCATTCCGCCAATGACCTGCAGCAGCGTTGATTTACCAGAACCGTTGGGCCCTGTAATGGCATAAGCATTCGATGATGAAAAATCTAGTGTAGCATTTCTGAAAATCCACTCCCGGTTAAATCGTTTGCCGGCCTTGGTAAGACTAATCTTCATCTACGCTATTTTTTGAGTAGCGCTTGATGATGCCGGTTTTGGAGCTTAGTATAAATTGCAGGATCTCCTTTTTTGTTTCACTGTCAGGGATCTTTTCCTTGATTCTTTCAATGGCAGTAGATACGCTATGGTTCCCTACAAACAGTGTATGATAAATTTGCGAAATCGCATCAATCTTTTCCTGTGGAAAAGCTCTTCTCTGCAGGCCAACAATATTTAAACCCATATAGCTCATTGGCTCACGGGCCGCTTTTACATAAGGCGGCACATCTTTGCGAATAACCGTGTGACCCGCTACGTAGGTATGAGCGCCAATGCGGGTGAATTGGTGGGCACCCGCTAAACCGCCTATGATGGCGTGTTCGCCAATATCAACGTGGCCTGCCAACTGTACACCATTGGCTAATATCACATAATCACCAATGGTACAATCGTGGGCCACATGCGTATAAGCCATAAGGAGGCAGTGGCTGCCAACAACTGTTTTCCATTTATCCTTTGTGCCGCGGTTAACTGTTACATATTCCCTGATAGTTGTATAATCACCAATTTCTGCTGTGGTTTCCTCGCCAATAAATTTTAGATCCTGCGGGATGGCTCCAATAACAGCGCCAGGGAATATGCGGCAATGAGCACCTATACGGCTAAAGGGCATAATAACAGCACCGGACATAATATGCGTATCGTTTCCAATGGTTACATTATCGTGAATAACTGCGAAGGGTTCAACCGTAACATTACTGCCAAGTTTTGCAGCCGGATGGATGGATGCCAGCGGGGAGATCATACTTTTGCTTTGGGTTTCTTTACAATTTGCGCAACCATTTCTGCTTCTGCTGCTATTTTGTCCCCGACAAAAATAGTCCCTTTCATTTCACAAATACCACGACGCACAGGGTTCATCAATTCCATCTTTAAGATCAGTGTATCACCCGGTACTACTTTCTGTTTAAACTTGCAGTGATCTATTTTTAAAAAATAAGTGTCATAGTCATTATCAGGATCATCGGGTATGGTTAATATGCCACCCGTTTGCGCCAAGGCTTCTACCTGCAGTACGCCGGGCATCACACAATTACCGGGAAAGTGGCCCTGAAAGTAGGGCTCATTGTAGGTAACATTTTTTATAGCAATCACATGCTTCGCTGTTAGCTCAATTACTTTATCAATTAACAGGAATGGGTAGCGGTGCGGCAACTTTTTTTCAATGGCATGTACATCATACAAAGGAGGTTTCGAAGGGTCGTAGAAAGGAAAATGTTGCTTTTGCTTATTCTTTTTTATGTGCTCTTTAATTTTTTTTGCAAACTCAATATTGCTGGAGTGTCCCGGGCGGTTAGCAATAATATGCGCTTTAAATGGGTAGCCCACTAAAGCCAGGTCACCAATTACATCCAGAAGTTTGTGCCGTGCAGGTTCGTTGGGAAAGCGTAATTCAAGGTTGTTTAAAATTCCGCCTTCCGCCACCTTTACATTTTCTTTTTTAAAGGCCCTGGCAATACGATTTACCTGCGCATCTGTTACCGGCTTATCTACAACAACAATGGCATTGTTAATGTCACCGCCTTTTATGAGGTTGTTATCAATCAGGTATTCCAGTTCATGGAAAAAGCAAAAGGTGCGGCAAGGGGCAACTTCATTATTAAAGTCGGCCATTTTTTTTAAGGCTGCATGTTGCGTACCCAGCACCGGCGAATTAAAATCTATTAAGGTATTGATGCGATAAGAATCGTAGGGCATGGCTACCATCTCTACTTTCTTTCCTTCATCTGTGAATGTGATGTTATGCTGAAGTGTATAATAGATTTTTGCTGCATCCTGTATTTTTATGCCTACCTGTTGAATAATTTCAATAAAAGGCTCAGCACTTCCATCTAAAATGGGCACTTCGGCAGCATTGATTTCTACCACTACATTATCAACTCCATTACCAACAAGGGCGGCCATCAGGTGTTCAATGGTTCCTACCCTGGCGCCGTTAGCCTCTATGGTTGTACTGCGTGTTGTATCAACCACGTTATCTACGTCGGCTTTTACCAATGGAGTACCGGGTAAGTCAACCCGCTTAAAAACGATTCCTGTATTAGGTTCCGCTGGCTTAAGATTAATGTCTACCGTTTGGCCGGAGTGAATACCAACGCCACTAATTGAAACTTCGGAAGCAATCGTTTGCTGCCTGTCAGAATTATTCAACTGCATTGGACGAAAGTATGAAACAATTTGGAGCGGGACTCAGTATACAGAATACAGGCGAGTTATAATATGGAGCAAGCAGCAGCCAGTCGTTACATGCGGAATCATTATACTACGTAGACGGAACTTTATTTCCTGCTGCTTGCCGCCGGCTGCCAACTCCCGGCTCCTGCATTCTGACTCCTGTCTCCTTGTTAAAATGACAGTGCTGTGAAAAAGCGCTTTCTTCAACAGCTTTTCCCGGCTTATTTTTGCAGCCACATGCAAAACGGCCTTTACACTGAACTTTTACCGCAATGGACATCGTTTAACACAGATGTTATGTTTGAAGCAAGCCATCATATTCCTGGCTCTGTACAATATGCTATTAAGCGTTTTGCCAGGCCTGAGGATTGGATGGGTGATGAAATTGGACAGATGCGTTATCATTACGAAGCCGCATCATCCGAAAAAAATTACCTCGAGCTTCGTTTTTGCCTTGTAGGCAATATGTATTGCCGTAAATACCAGAATGAGTGCAATCAATGCAAGGCACATCTTTCTTCGATGTGTAACGATAAAATAGAAAGTGTTGATTTTATTTCCTTTCGCTTTACCTCAACCCATTTGGAGCAGTTTGTAAAATGGAGGATAGAAAACAAGGCGTTAAGTGAAAAAATTCTTTCGTTTAAACATGTATCATCTTTTACCAGAACAGTACCGCTTTGCCAGCGAACACGTAATGTAATGGAAGGCCTGCTTAATCATGACTATAAGGACAGCCTTGAAAATATTTTTATAAATGCGCAAACGCAGATGCTTCTGCTTTACAGTTTAGATTGCATGGATGATAAAGAACTGGATGTTATCAATTGTAAATTTTTAAGCAACGAAGCCGACCGAAATAAAGTAATGCTGGCAAGAGAAGTCTTGTTGAAACACATTGGCGAGCCTATCACTATTAAACAATTAAGCCGCAAAGTGGCAATGAACGAGTGTTACCTGAAAAAAGGCTTTAAGGAAATGTTTGGTACCACCATATTTGATTTTTACCAAAGCCAGCGTATGGAGCACGCAAAGTATTTGCTGTACGAAAAAGGATTGTCAGTAACCGAGGTATCTATGCTACTGGGTTACTCTTCCATCTCGCATTTTTCTACCGCGTTCAAAAAGCACACGGGGTTGAAGCCGTGCGAGCTGCTTTTACGATAATAGATGGTCGATTGTCAGTAGTGAATAGTGAACAGAGGCCTCAGTTTGCTACAATCATTCTGACCATAGTTAGTACCTTTCTCCGCTAAATAAGCAACATATTAAAACTTAGGTTACTCATTCACCACTGACCATTCACCATTCACTATGCTCAGTCTTCTTGCCGGAACGCTCTTTCTTGCCGCTGTACATGCACTCATTCCTAACCATTGGTTACCCTTAGTAGCCGTGGCAAGGGCGGAAGGCTGGAAGCGAAAGGAACTCACAACCGTTACCTTATTATCAGCAGCGGCCCATGTTACCGGCACTGTTATTCTTGGGTTGGTATTAGGAAAGATTGGCAAAGAGTTACAGGAAGAGTATGGCGGGACTATTATTGCTGCCTTATCAATTCTATTGATTGTATTCGGGTTGATTTATTTTACTGTAAATATGCCGCACCACCACCACAGCGGTCAGCAGGACGTAAACGCGTATAAACGTTCGAAACGGAAGTGGGTAATGATTTTTATCGGGATGATGTTTCTCTCACCTTGCCTTGAAGTTGAAAGCTTGTTTTTGTCAGCGGGTGCTTTTGGGATGGGTGCCGTGTTTGCTATGGCGGCGGTGTATGCCCTTGTTTCTATTTTAGGAATATGGCTGCTGGTGAACTTAGGCTACAAAGGCGTAAATCTTTTACCAGCACATTTCATAGAGCATAATGAGAAAAGGATTAGCGGGGCGGTGTTGATTTTGGTGGGAATTGTGACGTTCTTTTTGCACTAGAAAAGTAGTCCTTTTACTTCTGCCTGCTTAAAATCTTCAACAGTGGTTTGGTGAAAATTAATCTTTACAAAACTCAGGGAAGTGGTTCTTCACAATTCTCAATAAGGAAGAAGTCAAAAATATACGGCTATTTATGGAACTGTAGTATTGAAATGAGAGACAGCTACTTTAATGCCCGTGGCATTACTCATGTAACAAAAAACCTGTGCTTGACGATGATCTTAAAAAAGATATAAATGGCGAACTTAAATACAAAAAAGTTAATTGTACAACAATAGCACCTGAAGAATATGATAAGCTTTAAAAGCTATGTTCTGCAACCAAATCTGAAATAGCCGGGGTTTACTATCAAGAAAAAAGTTGATTTAAACTTCGTTTGGGTTTAAGCAATACTATTTAGCTGATCCCTCATTCTTTCCCCACCGAATCCGAATTCACGATCCCCAGCTTTTCTACCGCTAACTGCGCGGCAATCTGCGAAGCATCTTTTTTATTAAATGCCTTTCCCTGTGCAATTACTTTTCCATTAACGGTAGCACCAATAGTAAATAACCGGCGGCCATTCTCTAACCGTTCATCGAGGGTTTCAAACTCCAGGTTTTTCCCGTTTTTATTGGCCCAGCCGTATAGTTTGTTTTTATGGTTTATCTCTAAAATTTCCAGGTCATCTACAAACATGTGTGGCATAATAATGCGATGACCCACCCACTTTGCTGTTTTTTTATAACCAATATCCAGGTATACAGCGCCCACGAGGGCTTCCAACGTGTTACCAAAAATCTGGCTGCTTTTCAGGGAAACATCAGCCTTATTAAAAGCGGTAAGCTTTTTCAATCCCATCTTAAGGGCAATATCATTTAGCTGCTGACGGTTTACCATTTTGCTCCGCATCTCGGTTAAAAAACCTTCTTCTTTATAAGGGTAGCGTTTAAATAAATAATCGGCAACAAGAGCGCTAAGTATGGCATCACCCAAATACTCAAGGCGTTCATTATTTTCATCAATGGTATCTTTTACAGAGCGGTGGGTGAGGGCTGTTTTGTATAGTGGTAAATTTCCGGGAGAATACCCCAGGAGGCCTTTAAGCTGTTTTTTAAAGGATGGATCTATATCTTTTCTATAAAGCGAGTTCCAAAAAGCCACAAATGAAAATATAAATTATAATTGATTCTATCACACAAGTTTAAGCCTTGTACTTTTTGAAGATCATACAGGCATTATGTCCGCCAAAACCGAAAGTGTTGCTTAATGCGGCATTCACCACCCGCTTCTGGTATTGCCCAAATGTAAAATTCAACCTCGGATCCAGTTCGGGATCGTTATTAAAGTGATTGATAGTTGGCGGCACTATATCATCTTGTACTGACATAATGCAGGCAATACCTTCAACTACACCGGCAGCGCCTAAACAGTGGCCCGTCATACTTTTGGTGGAGGAAATATTTAAGCTATAGGCATGTTCGCCAAAGACAGAAACAATTGCTTTTACTTCAGCTATATCGCCCAAAGGGGTGGAAGTGCCATGTGTATTGATGTAGTCAATATCGGAAGGCTGCATGTCGGCATCTTCCAAAGCCCGCATCATCACATTTTTAGCACCTAAGCCTTCCGGGTGTGGCGCTGTTATATGATGTGCATCACCCGTGGCACCGGCACCGGCAATCTCACAATAAATTTTTGCCCCACGCTTAATAGCATGTTCCAGTTCTTCAAAAATCAATACGCCGCAACCTTCGCCCATCACAAAACCATCGCGGTCTTTATCATAAGGACGCGAAGCTGTTTTTGGGTCGTCATTGCGTTCGCTCAGCGCCTTCATTGCATTAAAACCTCCTACGCCGGCTTCGCTCACCACACTTTCCGAACCCCCGGTTACAATAATGTCAGCCTTGCCCATCCGAATTAAATTGAAGGATTCCATCATGGCATTGGTAGATGAAGCGCAGGCACTCACGGCTGCGAAGTTGGGCCCCCGAAAGCCATGCCGCATAGAGATGTGCCCGGCGGCTATATCCAATATCATTTTCGGGATAAAGAAGGGATTGAATCGCGGTGTTCCGTCGCCTTTGGCAAAGGCGGTTACTTCTTCCTGAAAGGTTATCAACCCGCCGATTCCTGACCCGAACACAACACCCACACGATCTACATTTACGTTGTCCTTGTCAATGCCGGCATCGCTCACGGCCTGGTCGGAGGTTACAATAGCAGTTTGCGAAAAACGATCCAGCTTGCGGGCTTCTTTACGATCCAAATGGGCTACCGGATCAAAATTTTTTATCTCGCAGGCAAACCGGGTTTTGAATTTTGAGGCGTCAAAGGCCGTTATGAAATCGCAGCCACTTACACCATTGCGTAAGTTATTCCAGTATTCTGTTATGGAGTTTCCCAGTGGGGTTAAGGCACCCATCCCGGTTACCACTACGCGTTTGAGTTGTATGGTTTTTCCTGCGTTCATATAATAGTGAAATAGGTCAAAAGGAAATCAAAAGTAGGAGGTTCAAAATAAGCCAAGAGAATCATGTGATATAAGATGACGTTTCTCACCTGGCTGACCCTCACATAGTTACTGTATTCCGTAAGATAAAACCGCCTTCTGCAAAAACAGGAAGGCGGCAATAATATTAAGTGCTCAGGACAGTGTTACTTGGCGTGTTCTTCAAGGTAAGAAACCGCCTGACCCACAGTAGTGATGGTTTCGGCTTGTTCATCGGGGATAGAGATGTTGAATTCTTTTTCAAATTCCATAATCAGTTCTACCGTATCTAAAGAGTCGGCGCCCAGATCGTTAGTAAAAGAAGCCTCTGTCGTTACCTCGGCTTCATCCACGCCTAATTTATCTACGATGATCTTTTTTACTCTTGCTGCAATGTCTGACATGTTATAAAAATTTAGTTATAGTGGTGCAAAAATATAGGTTTTTGTATTAAAACACTCGGTGTACAAAAACAGCCTGTAAGGCCCATTTTTTCTTTTTAAAATAATAGCGCTCAAGGTTCAAATTGGCTGAGTGCCCCGATATTTGTAAATTGTAGAAATTCAACTAAGGGTAATGGCGTTAAAAATTATTGACTGGGGAAGCGACGATTATAAACAGGTACTAAAGCTGCGTGAAGAGGTTTTACGAAAGCCGCTTGGTCTTAGTTTCTCTGATGAGGAACTACAGAAAGAGAAAGACAATATGCACATGACTGCTTATGAAGATGACCGCATGTTAGGCTGCTGCATGTTGGTGCAGGAGGGTGATGAAACGGTAAGACTGCGGCAAATGGCAGTAGTAAATGATGTGCAGGGCAAGGGTATAGGCCGCGCCCTAATGCAGTTTGCTGAAAACCTGGCAAGAGACAGGGGTTATAAAAAAATTACAATGCATGCCAGAAAGAATGCTGTAGGGTTTTATGAAAAATTGGGTTATAAAAAAAGTGGAGAAGAATTTGAAGAGGTAACCATACCACATTATGTAATGGAAAAGGAACTGTGAGAAAGTTTAACCGGTTAACTCGTCGATCAGTTAATCCGCATCTCTATTCCTACTATACAAATCAACTGCTCAACCAGTCAACTAAATTATACCAACCCGCCAAACAAATTTCCGGTAGCCCCCTGCAACGGTGGTTGCTTTCCTAAATGTTCATACGCTTTATGCGTCACCTCTCTACCTCTGGGTGTACGCATCATAAATCCCTCCTGAATTAAAAATGGTTCGTACACTTCTTCTATCGTGCCGGCTTCCTCCCCAACGGCTGTGGCTATAGTAGTTATACCCACAGGGCCTCCTTTGAACTTTTCTATAATGGCCAATAAAATCCGGTTATCCATTTCATCCAATCCATGCTCGTCTACATTTAAAGCACGGAGGGCATGTTGCGTAATACCTATATCAATAATGCTGTCGTTTAATACCTGGGCAAAGTCTCTTACTCTTCGCAACAATCCGTTAGCAATGCGCGGTGTGCCACGACTGCGTCTTGAAATTTCTCCGGCAGCATCTGTTGAAATTTCTGCATTTAAGATATGGGCAGAACGCAGAATAATTTTCTTCAGCGTTTCTGCATCATAATATTCCAGGCGGGACTTAATAGCAAAACGGGAAAGCAGCGGCGCTGTAAGCAAACCACTCCGGGTGGTAGCACCAATTAGGGTAAAGGGCGACAGATTGATTTGAATGCTGCGGGCATTAGGCCCACTATCAATCATAATGTCAATTTTATAATCTTCCATGGCCGAATACAGGTATTCTTCTACCACATTACTCAGTCGATGAATTTCGTCTATAAATAAAACGTCATTCGGTTGAAGCCCGGTAAGCAGGCCTGCCAGGTCACCGGGCTTTTCAATTACCGGCCCTGATGTTTCCTTAATAGCAACACCTAATTCATTGGCAACAATTCTTGACAAAGTAGTTTTTCCTAAACCGGGAGGGCCATGAAACAAAACATGGTCTAACGCTTCGCCACGAATCTTGGCTGCCTTTATAAATATGCGTATGTTTTCGATAATCTGGGGCTGGCCGGAAAACTCCTCGATCTGGCTGGGGCGAATACCATTTTCGAACTCTTTTTCTACCGGTGAAAGGCTTTCTGCCGTCGTTGTTAAATTCGGATTGGACATACTGTAAATATACAAAAAGGCTACTGTTCTACTTGTTAAGAAACTTGCTAAAAAAATAGTTGTATATACAAATAAAGCATCTGTATCTTTGTTTTGAAATGAAAACCGGGGATTCAAAATTTTGCCAATGCCTTTATTTTACTTCTGCAGCTTTGGCCCGAAAAGTAGAGAAGCTGGCTGCTGAAAGCTGGAAGCCTGTAGACCTATCGCCCAGCCATGCCTATCTGCTAATGGCTGTGATGGAGGAACCCGGAATGCAACCAACCACTTTAGCCGAACATTTGCAGCTGCAACCCAGTACTATTACCCGTTTAATTCAAAAGCTGGAGGAAAAAAAACTGGTTATCCGTACTACAGAAGGCCGTATTACCAATGTGTATCCAACACCAAGGGCAAAAGAACTACAGCCTAAAATGATGGATTGCATGAAGCATTTTTATGAACAATACTCGGGGGCATTGGGAAAAGAAGAATGCATAAAGCTGGTGCAAAGCATGACAAGGGTAGCGGATAAATTTAAAGAGTAATTTTTTTGCCTAAATATTTGTATATACAAACAAACCAAAAAATCAACAAAACATGAAGTATGTAATTACCGGTGGCGCTGGCAACGTTTCAAAGCCATTAGCCGAAAAATTAGTAGCAGCAGGCCATGACGTAAAGGTTGTAGGCCGCAATGCGGAAAACTTAAAACCTTTAACCGACAAAGGAGCCAAAGCAGCTATCGGCTCGGTAGAGGATGTAGTTTTTTTAACGCAAACCTTTACAGGCGCCGACGCGGTTTATACCATGGTGCCGCCCAACATGAACCCCTCAGACTGGAAAGCCTATATTGGACAAATAGGGAAGAATTATGCAGAGGCCATCAAAGCTTCCGGTGTAAAATATGTGGTAAATCTTAGCAGTATTGGCGCTCATCTGCAGGATGGCTGCGGACCGGTGAGTGGTTTATATCGCGTAGAGCAGGCCTTGAACGACTTAAGCGATGTGGCTATTAAACATTTACGTCCGGGCTTTTTTTTCAATAATTTTTATGGTAACCTGCAAATGATAAAAGGTATGAACATTATTGGCGGCAACTACGGCCCTGCCGATTCAAAAATGGTATTGGTTCATCCATCTGATATTGCTGAAGTTGCTGCAGAAGAATTGATGAATCTGAACTTTACAGGCCATTCCGTTCGTTATATTGCCAGCGACGAAAGAACTACCGGCGAGGTAGCAAAGGTATTGGGTGCTGCAGTTGGCAAACCGGAATTGCCCTGGATTGAATTTAGCGATGCTGATACATTAGGTGGTTTAAAGGGCGCCGGTTTACCTGAAGAAGTGGCAAAGAATTATGCGGAGATGGGTGGTGCAATACGAAATGGTTCTATGCAGGAAGATTACTGGAACCATCGTCCGCAAAGCCTGGAAAAAGTAAAGCTGGAAGATTTTGCGCAGCAGTTTGCCGGTGCGTATAACGCAAGCTAAAAGCAGGCGTTCAATTGCAGTTAATAAGATATTCCATACCTGCCAGGTTTGGAATATCTCATTTAGCGTACTGTATCATATTCAGAATAAAATCCGCATCAGGGCAATTCGTCAAATACGTTTCTTTTTCTGATAGGGGGCACACTCCTGGATAATCACCTTTCATGCCTTGCATGTCTTTTATAATTTGGAAATGCAGGTGCGGCGGCCACTGCCCGTTCTCAAACGGAATTCCAAATTCGGCAATCACATCGCCTTTATAAACTACATCACCTTCCTGTATATTCTTAATAGAATTCAAACTAAGGTGTCCATAAAGTGTATGAAAACTT
>DASQMG010000513.1:0-3321 GCA_035645595.1 Flavisolibacter sp.
ATACCATCTTATTTCCGTTTTTATTGATGGCATTAAATGAGGCTACTGATAATTTACCAATCTTTCCTGTGCCGTTCGAGGTCTTTTGTGCTTGCACCGAAATGCTTCCAAAGAGAATTAGGGCAGCGGCTAATAGTTTTACTTTCATACACTTGTATTTTTTGTTTCTATCTGTCTTACAATTCATTTGCCAGACAAATCTCAGCAACGGAAATAAATTCAAAACAACTGATGACATAAAGAGTTTAAAAGAGTTATTTCTATTTTGGTGCTGTATCGGACGTACTAGACACCAGTGATGAGTTGAAGTTGTTCCGATTGCAGACTTGATAAAATTGAATACTTGAGTTGATCAATTGTCACGAACATATTTGGTGAAAGCTTGCCTCATAAAGAGTATGAGTATGTCGTATGCTTTATCCCATGGCTGATAAATAGCTGATACTGTTACGAAGTACAAAAGCTCAGTGCGAAGGCGATATTTCCATCATTGAGATGAGCTTTAAAAAAGTCTCCATATGTAAAGTCTCAACCACAGCCCATAATTTTCTTTTGATGATAAAACTGCTGGTTTCGGTTTACAACTCAGATCCTGCTTACCAAAATCTTTTTAGCATCAGCACCAGGCCTTATTGCCACATAATACACAGAAACTATAGTTTACAAACAACTTTAATTTATTGCTAATGTTTAACTTTAACCCACGCAGCACATATCTATTACAAACATTTAAACCAATAACCATGTCACAGAAAATGCTTGTTACAAATTACTCATTCAACGTTACTCCCGATGAATTTGAAGCTATGGCTTCGGAACTTGCTCCTGCCTTTTCTAACGTTCCGGGATGTACGTGGAAGATATGGCTGATTGACAGAGAAAATAAACAAGCCGGGGCTGTCTACCTGTTTGATAGTGAGAAAGCATTGGAGGATTTTAAAGCCAGCCCGTTGGTTGCTTCTGTATTATCACACCCTGCCCTAAGCAACTTCGACCTAAAGGCAAGAGATATTTTGGAGGGTCCAAGTCTTACCAATAATGCGCCAGTGCAACAAAAGGCTGTAGCCGTTTAAAGCAGTATTGCGCCTGCTATTGGTAGTGTTATCTAGCTGCCCGATGGCTGGCCGGAGTTTGTAACCCATGCGTACGTGAACCACAGCATTATTGCAACAGCAAATAACAGTGAGATGCAAATCTTTCGGACAAAGAAAGGGGGTACCGGCAAATTTGCGAGCCCGGAAGAACTAATCATTTTAAAACCGCTTTGGTATGTCCGGCATTCATTTGGTACTCCTTGGCGTGGGAGCCTTTGGCTTCCTGCCTCTCATTATTATTCTTTATAAACAGGCCCGGGTTAAAAAAATTCTGACTATCGGCATGCCTGCAAAAGCTACCGTGTATGGTGTGCATACTGCGCACCGACGGCTGACGGATTTAGTGCAGTATAGCTTTTACGCGCAAAATACCAGTCAACAATACACAGGAACATTCACTATCAAATCAGGGACGTATAAACGGGGCGATGTACTGGACATTTATTATATGCCCGGCAATCCCAAACGTAATACAATGCAGGGCGCCTGGAGTTCACCTTTTATGGTGATATTCGGAATTATAATAGCGGCGTTCGTTCTTTTTGCGGTTTACAAGATGTATGAAATGGTAGAATCAGGCAGCATGTGAAGTTGTGAACAAGATAGCCTGATGAATGGAGTGTGCTACAATTCCCTACCTGGAAGACTCTCCCATAGCATGGCTTGGTGCAGAGCGGGACCTTGGCAATGCAGGCGCCTTGAAACGTAAGCGGGGCACAACACATTGCCAGCAGCAAATGATTGGCGGAAAACCCAGATCAAAATTTGTTGTACTGCTGAAAGTTGTTTACAAAAATTTCTGCATAAGGAGCTGCTTCTTTGAGCCGTTTGACATCTTCTTCGGGGTGTTGGCAGACAGTTGTTGTCAGGAAGATAAAATCCGGCTGGTACGCTACCACCTGGGGCAGAGCATCGTTAATAGTATGTGCAATAAAGACCTCGTAATTTTTGCGAAGAAAATAGGTTTTCATAAGCAGACAAAGATCAACTTCATCGTCAATAATAAATGCTTTCCTCCGTTCATTCATACACCATCTTTAATTGGTACAGGCATCATTTGCACAGAGTAATTTAAAGCATTTACATGGGCAGCCGGCTAAAAATCATTTGGGTCTTCCTTCTACTCCTGTGCCTCATGTCACCATTCCGCAACAGGGCTTTCCCGCTTACGGTTTAACGGTTACCTTGATACTGTGGCCGGAGTAGTGCTATTATATCTACTCTGCAATCACTCTCATTCTTGCAATAGCAACATTTACTTACCGGTTGTACATACTAACAAATAACCTTTGGATCCATAAGTGGATGACCTCGATGTGCAGATACCACCAATAATGGTTGCGCTTACACCGTGCATAACTTGCATCCCATTAAACCCACTCCAACACCATAATTATTATCTATGTAAACATAAAATGAATTGATACCGTTTATGGCTCGTCTGTTATAGATTTGCGACCTGACGCAAGGAACTCTGCCTTTCATTTTAAGAAAAGAAAGCAGGGTTCAAATGACTTTATTAAGTTTAGCACAAACATCTAATATGGAATCAAACGACATTAGCAAATGCCCATTCTTTAATGGCAGTACAAAGCAAAATATTGGTGGTGGTGGTACCCGTAACCGCGATTGGTGGCCACAAGGATTGAAGGTGAACATTCTGCGCCAGCACTCTGAGCTGTCCAACCCAATGGGCGCCGCTTTTAATTACGCCGAAGAATTTAAAACCCTTGACCTCCAGGCGGTGAAGGCTGACCTCCATGCCCTGATGACCGATTCCCAGGACTGGTGGCCCGCCGATTTTGGTCATTACGGCCCTCTATTTGTTCGCATGACCTGGCATAGTGCAGGCACGTACCGGGTGTATGACGGTCGCGGTGGCGGTGGTACCGGTCAGCAGCGTTTTGCCCCGCTTAACAGTTGGCCGGATAATGTAAACCTCGACAAAGCGAGGCGGTTACTCTGGCCAATAAAACAGAAATATGGCCGCAAGCTATCCTGGGCCGATTTAATAATCCTCACCGGTAATGTAGCGTTGGAATCAATGGGTTTCGAAACCTTTGGCTTTGGTGGCGGGCGTGCCGATACATGGGAGCCGGAAGAGGACGTGTATTGGGGTGCTGAAACAACCTGGCTGGGTAACGACAAGCGTTATGCAGATGGTTCACCGGGGGTGGCAGATCACGGTGTGTTGGTGTCAGATGAAGATGCAGATGGTAAGATCCAT
>DASQMG010000514.1:0-2502 GCA_035645595.1 Flavisolibacter sp.
CCGTCAGTTTGCGGGCGATCGTATGGTCTTTGTTTGGCATCACGCTCGGGTACACAGCCCAATTGTTCCGGGAGGTCAATGATCAAATTATAACTAAAGCAGGCAACAGCATCACCACCGCCGCTCGGTGGTGCACCTGTAGATGTACCGCCACCGCCGAGTACCTTTTCTGAAATAAACGTAGACACATTATCACCCTCCCAAAGTTCCAGGGTGCTGTCGCAGCTCTCGCATAATTTTTTTACTACCAGTCCGCTATACTTTTGTTGGTTATCACTTTTCCAGCGGTCAAATTCTGCAGCAGTTACACCTTCCTTTTTCCATACAATTAGTTGGTTAGGGATAAACTTTGCATTAGACCTGTCAACGATAATATCAGGGTCAATACAGGGCTTCTTCTTTCTATTATTCCGTAAAATTTGTTCAAGTAATTTTATACCAAGCACAATTAGTACACCGTCACCAATTGTTTTTAAAATTTTAGCCATCGCAGAAATTTTTATTTGTAAGGTTGATGAAATCCTGAATAATCACCTCGTGTTCTTCCTGCCCCTTTTGTGCATTGTGCTCCAAAAAAGCTAAGTGTAAAAAATAATAAGAACATGAAGAACCAGAATTATAAAGGGCACGGAAAAAACTTTAAGAAGAAGGGTTCACCCTTATAATGCTACCATTTTTTCAACCACTCTTCCGCCTCTTTCCTGTGTTCTAACTGCTGGCCTTTCACCTGCTCCAAAAGAGCTTTGGCCGCATCTTTATCACCCTCTCCATTACGCTCCAATAAAGTAACTGCTTTTAAAAACGCCCCGGGGTTACTAAATAACTTTTTGCTCCTCAATTCTTCAAAATGCAGCAAGGCTTTACCGTAATCTTTTTTCATCAGGTAGCTAAGGCCTATATATTTTTTTACCTCGCTGTTCTCCGGGTAGGCGGTGTAAACATTTTCGAACAATACCACGGCACTATCATATGCTCCCCGGTTATAAGCGGCAAGGCCCGATTGAACACTATCGCTTGACCCATCCATTTGTAAACTAAGCACTGTAAGGTTTTGTTGTATATAGGTATCAGCAAATTGGCGTGGCGTTTCCGGGGGAAATAAAAAATAAATACATACTGCCACCAGTAAACCCGCTGCAACGGCATAAGGAAGCCATTTTTTAAACATCATTTTTTTTACCGGGGCTAAAGTAGCTGGCGCACCATGGGTGATATCCCGTTCTGCGTTTGCCCATTGTTCTTTTTTTTGTTCTAATAGCTCCTGCCGCACTGCTTCTCTTGAGGTAATGTAAAAGGCCACATCACCTGCAAAATTTTTATCGTCAATACAACGTTGTTCAAAAACCTGCTTCTCTTCAGGGCTAAGCTTTTTTTCAAAATAGGCTTCTATATAGTCCAGGGTTTCACTCATAACTTTTTAATACGCTTTTCATTTTTTCCCTTATTTTTTCAAGGCAACGCAGGCGGGTGGTTTTTGCCACTGCCGCCGTATTATATCCTAATTCAATGGCAATCTCACTGTCCGTATATCTATCCTCATACAGCAATAAGATGTCTTTACATTTTTGGCCTATTACTTCTAATTGTTGCCTGACAGCCGCCATCTTTTGCTCATCTATTAGCTTTTCAATTACACCTTTTACGCCATCGGGCAGATGGTTTAATAACTCCGGCTCTCCTGATGATTGATGCACCTGGTACTTATTAGTCGTTCTTTTCCGGATAAGGTCAATACATTTATTGGAAAAAATTTGGAACAGGTAGGTTTTTAACGACGACTGGCCGCTGAAACTCTTGTTACTGATGTTTTGCAGCACAGCCAATACTGCATCGCTGTAAGCGCTAAAGCTGTCATCCTGCTGGAGGTTATACTTGCGCATACCTTCCTGAATAAAATAATTGTACTGCAGGTACAACGCCTTTTCAAAATGAATGCGTTGCGCATTGTTAATTAAAAGTCCCTCAAGTAGCTGCGCATCCTGCATGATAAAAAAATTACTTTAAAACTAAATGAAATATCCAATAATGCCGCTACCGAAACTGCGATTAAAATGCCGGGAACTCCATCAGGCCTGAACACGACAGGGCAGGAGCAGCAGGGCGATAAATACGTGAATAATTTTATCGCTGCTCTGCCAGGATGATAAACAGGTTAACTTTCCAGCCACATCGCATTATCATGCAATCCCATTTTGAAACACCCATACTTTTTTTAATTTTTAACCGGCCCGATACGACAAAGATTGTTTTTGATCAATTAAGTAAAGCAAGGCCAAAACGTTTATTTGTAGCTGCAGATGGACCCCGCGAAACCGTAGCTGGTGAAAAGGAAAAATGCGAAGCAACAAGGAAGATTATTAGCCAGGTTGATTGGGATTGCGAAGTAAAAACCTTGTTTCGAAATGAAAATTTAGGCTGCGGGCCGGCAATCAGTTCCTCTATCGGCTGGTTTTTTAGCGAGGTAGAAGAAGGCATTATACTGGAAGATGATTGTTTTCCTGA
>DASQMG010000515.1:0-7252 GCA_035645595.1 Flavisolibacter sp.
GGAGAATTTTGATTTATGCATGCTGGATGTAATGATGCCGAATATGGACGGCTTTACACTGGCTGAGGAGATACGTGATATAAACCCTGATGTACCACTATTCTTTTTAAGTGCCAAAACCATGAAGGAAGATATTATTCAGGGTTATAAACTGGGGGCCGATGATTATATCACAAAGCCTTTTGACAGTGAAGTGCTCCTGCATAAAATAAAAGCCATTTTAAAGCGTAACGAAGAATTAAACCGTGAGTCTGAAAACAGGGAATTTGACCTGGCTTCCTATCATTTTAATCCAAAGCTGCGTGAGTTGTCGCACGATGCTAAAACGCAAACCCTTTCTCCAAAAGAAAATGAATTGTTGAAAATGCTTTGCGAACATTTAAATGATTTATTGCCCAGGGAGCAAGCCCTGAAACGCATTTGGGGTAGCGATACCTATTTTAATGGTCGAAGCATGGATGTGTATATTGCCAAGCTGCGTAAGTATTTAAAAGACGATACCAATATCGAAATTGTAAATATTCACGGTAACGGTTTCAGGTTGGTAGTAAGAGAGGTGCCGGCGGCGTAAACGTTATTCTTTCTGTAGCGCCAGTCAGGTGGCCAGCCAGTAACTAATACTTATAAACTCAATCAGAACTACTGATTGAGTTTTTTTATAATCTCACCGGAAAGAATAGCTGTTAAGCCAGATTGCGTCGTACCCTTTTGCGTTCGTATCGCTGGTCAACATTTCCGGATAGGATGATCAGGCACTGTTCATTTTCTTACTTTGTCCCTTAACAATCCACGCATTTCAGTACGTTCATCATCGGTAAAGGCAATTTTAGGTACAAGGAAAAAAGAGGTGCTGGTAAAGTATAAATGAAAGAAGTTGGGTGTTTCTAAATAACTGCTTACTGCTTTCCATTCCCAGGAACGGGAGCCTCTTTCATTTCCCAGGCTAAAACTTTCGGCTTCAAAGCTCATGGTAAAGTGGTCGCGAAAAGTAGCTGCTTTACGATATACGATGCCGGGCAAAATAAACCAGAAGGTAATCATTAGCACAAGCCACAAAAACGAGGAAATTAAAAAAGCAAAAGGCAATACTTTTTTCAAATAAAAAAGGGTGGCTGATACCAGGGCAAATACATTCACCAGTATAATCATAAGCCTTATTTCTCTGCGGCTTAAGAAGTGGTAGCGCAGCGCCTGGATCACTTGCTTTTTATCGTACTCAAAATTGACAGTCATACGCTATTATCTATTTTAGTTCTTCATTTCCAGAGGAATAATGACAACTTAGTTTAGCAATCCTACGCAGGCCTTTATCTTTTCTGTCTCTACCCCAGTTCCACAAGAGTCCACTTGCGGAGCTTCCTGAAATACGCTCTATTAAAACCAATGATACCTTTTTGCTTGTATATAATGGGAGGCAACCTTGAACTTTTGCCGTGCCTGGCAGGCAGTAACCGTACAGAAAAGGAAAAGTTCAACCTCAATTTCATAGAGTGCCTATGGAGCGGTAAAGATAAGTGACTAGCATACTCCAATAAAAAAACCGGCCGCCAAGGACCGGTTTTAAAATTTTTTAAAAGCTTTTTACTTATTCATCATTTGCTTTGCTTCAATGCTTAAAGTAGCATGCGGCACAGCACGGAGGCGGGCCTTGTCTATCAGCTTACCGGTAACCCGGCATATTCCGTAGGTTTTGTTTTCAATACGCATGATGGCTTTTTCCAAATGGTCCGTAAACTGAATTTGGCGGCTGGCCATCTGGCTTAGCTGCTCTCTTTCCATGCTCATGCTTCCGTCTTCCATAGTCATGTAGCGGCCTTCATCCAAATCACCACTTTCATCTTTACGGGTAATTAAGCCTTGTAAATAAGCCAGTTCTTTTTTAGCTACTTCTAATTTTTTATTAATAAGGTCTCTGAACTCCATCAATTCTGCATCGCTGTATCGCATAGTGGGTGTGTTTTCTTCTCTTTTCTGAGAGTCTAGTACCGATCGGGTAAAATCCGGTTCGTATTTAATTTTTTTATCTGTACTTGTTTTTGGGACTACAACTTTTGCTGGCTTTAAGGGCTCTTTTGGCACCTGCTTATTCTCTAAAGGTTTGGTAGCCGTTTTTGTAGTTTGCTGCGTGTTAGCGGCCACTACAGGTTTCTTTACCGGCTGGGCAGCCGCACTCTTACTCTCTGCTTTTTTGGCAGCAGGCATAGCTTTTTGGGCTGGCTTTGCAGGTGGTGATTTCTTAGCAACCGATGTCTTCACAGCTGCCTTTACAGGAGTGCTCTTTTTTACAGCTACCGCTTTTTTGGGAGCAGGTGCATTTTTTTTAGAAGCTGCAGGTTTACCAATTGCCTTAGTGGCTGGTTTAACCGGCGCTTTTTTTACAGGCTTGGCTGCCTTTTTCGGAGCTAGCTTTTTTGTCGCCATACGGTTGTTACCCTTTTTTTATTACGATGACTTTCAGTGGGTTGTCGTTAACCTCTATCTCAATGCCACCTTCAATAGTTGAAGCAATCTCCAGCTTATCTGCCAGAATTTCCGCGCAAATATAGGTATTATACTTACCCAACGATTCTGCTATACCATTAGCTGCAGCCACTTTCACATCAATCCGGTCTGTTACATCAAACCCGCTGTCTTTCCTGATTTTTTGAATTCTGTTTACAAATTCACGGGCTGCTCCTTCCTGTTCCAGTTCCGGGGTAATGTTTATATCTAAGGCTACGGTCAGGGGACCTTTGCTGGCTACAGACCATCCCGGGATGTCTTCGCTGATAATTTCAACTTCGCTCAAGGTTAATTCAACGTACTCATCGTTAAGGGGCAATGAATATCTGCCTTCTTTTTCAAATAACGAAATTTCGTGCTGCGAAAAATTTTGAAGCATTCCTGCTACTAATTTCATCTTCCCGCCCAGCTTCTTGCCCAAGGCAGGAAAATTGGGTTTCATCTTCTTTTTAATGAAGCCTTCCGTATCACTGAGGTATTCAATCTCTTTAATATTTACCTCGGCTTTAATTAAATCTTCCACTTTTCGTAATTGCTGCTCCATTAAAGGATTGAAAACTGGAATTAGGGCTTTTTGTAACGGCTGACGGACCTTGATGTTTTCCTTTTTGCGTAATGATAAGATAAGTGAAGAAGCCTCCTGGGCTGCCAGCATTCTTTCTTCCAGCAACTGGTCAATGATTTCTTCATTAGGGGTTGGAAACAGGATATGGTGAACAGATGCCTGTTTATGCTTACCTGTTACGGTGTTAAGCGCTATGAAAACCTCATCACTAAAAAAGGGAGAAATAGGCGCCATTAACCGAACCACTGTTTCGAGGCATTCATATAAAGTTTGGTAAGCTGCAATTTTATCTGCCGAATAATCGCCTCTCCAAAAACGACGGCGGCAAAGCCTTACATACCAGTTACTTAACCCTTCATCTACAAAGTCTTCAATCAGGCGGCCCGCTACTGTAGGTTCATAATCATCCAGCGCAGCCGTTACTTTCTTTATCAGAGTTTGAAGTGAAGAGAGAATCCAGCGGTCAATTTCCGGTCTTTCTTTAACCGCGATATATTCTTCTTTAAAGGTGAATTCATCAACATTTGCATAAAGGGCGAAGAATTGATACGTGTTGTAAAGCGTGCCGAAAAATTTGCGCTGCACTTCTTTGATCCCATCTTTATCAAACTTAAGGTTGTCCCAGGGAGAGGCATTGGTAATAAGATACCAGCGGGTCGCATCGGCGCCAAACTCCTCGATGGTTTTGAAGGGGTCAACCACGTTACCCAGCCGCTTACTCATTTTAGCTCCATTCTTATCCAGCACCAGCCCGTTGGAAACTACCGTTTTATAGGCAACGGAATCAAACAGCATTACACCTAGCGCATGAAGGGTATAAAACCAGCCACGGGTTTGGTCAACACCTTCGGCAATAAAACTGGCAGGGAAATTCTCTTTGAACTTTTCGCCGTTCTCAAATGGATAATGCCACTGGGCATACGGCATGGCACCGCTATCAAACCAAACGTCAATCAGGTCGGGCTCGCGGTGCATGGGCTGGCCGCTATCCGAAACCAGGATTACCTCATCCACATAGGGCTTATGCAAATCAAGTATGCCATCGTGCAGGTAATGCTTATTTACATCGCCACCCAGAACGGCGCCTGCTTTTTTTATTTCTGCATTCAGTTCATCAATTGAGCCAATGCAAATCTCTTCCTTACCGTCTTCCGTTCTCCAAATAGGCAGCGGTGTTCCCCAATACCGGCTTCGGCTCAGGTTCCAGTCCACCATATTCTCCAGCCAGTTGCCAAAGCGGCCGGTGCCGGTGCTTTCCGGTTTCCAGTTGATGGTCTTGTTCAGTTCTACCATCCTGTCTTTTACCGCCGTGGTTTTAATAAACCAGGCATCCAGTGGATAATACACAACAGGCTTATCGGTACGCCAACAGTGCGGGTAGCTGTGTTCATACTTTTCTACCTTAAAGGCGCGCCCTTCTTTTTTTAGCTTTACGGAAATGTCAACGTTTACATCAACATATCCTTCATCGCTTTTATAGTCTTTAATATACCGGCCCGAAAACTCGCCTAAGCCATTCACGAATTTTCCTTGTTTATCAACCAGGGTTAAAATACCGATGTTGTATTTTTTGCCCACCCGAAAGTCATCTGCACCAAAAGCCGGGGCGGTGTGCACAATGCCGGTGCCATCTTCGGTGGTCACAAAATCTCCCAGTAAAATGCGAAATGGTTTGGCACCAGGAGTGATTTCCTCTATAGCTTGAAGCGAAGATGCCTGATAGGGAAGTAATTGCTCATACTCCAGGTTTTCTAAGTGTTTTCCTTTGAACTCTGACAGGATCTTCCAGGGTAAAACTTTTGCTTTTTCGTTATAAGCATCAAAGTCAGCATTGTCGCCTTCGGGCTTAAAATATTTAGGCAGTAATGCCTTAGCAAGAATTACATTTTGCGGTTCGTGGGTATATGGGTTGAAAGTTTTTACCAGCACGTAATCAATGTTCGGCCCAACGGTTAAGCCTAAATTGGATGGCAATGTCCATGGGGTTGTAGTCCAGGCCATGAAAAATAGTTGGCAGTTGTCCGCTGGGGGTTGACAGTTGGCAGCCTCAAATAAAAAATCACTTTCCTTATTGCGTGTTACCCCAAATAAAACGGTAGCAGACGTATCCTTTACATCCCTGTACGTTCCCGGCTGATTTAACTCATGTGAGCTGAGTCCGGTGCCGGCAGCCGGGGAATAAGGCTGGATAGAAACACTTTTATAAAGCAGTCCTTTGTTGTAAAGTTCTTTAAGGCACCACCAAAGCGTTTCAATATATTCATTCCTGAAAGTGATGTATGGACTTTGCAAATCAACCCAGTACCCCATTTTAGTGGTCAGGTCATCCCATCTGTCTTTGTACCGGAGCACCGCTTCGCGGCATTTTTGATTGTATTCTTCTACCGAGATCTTTTTCCCGATATCTTCTTTGGTTATGCCTAATTCTTTTTCAACACCTAATTCTATAGGCAGGCCGTGGGTATCCCAACCACCTTTACGCGCCACTTTAAAACCCTGCATCGTTTTATAGCGGCAAACCATATCCTTTAACGTTCTGGAAATTACATGGTGAATGCCGGGCAGGCCATTGGCACTTGGGGGCCCCTCATAAAACACAAAAGGCTCAGCGCCCTCCCTTAATTCTATACTTTTTTGAAAGGCTGCTTCCTCTTCCCATCGCTCCAGAACATCTTTTTCGATGGAGGGCAGATTCAGTCCTTTGAATTCTTTATATCTGTTGGCCATAACGGGCTTGTAAACGTATTTAAAAAATGGGAGCAAAGGTAGGTAAAACGGCAGTGTGGAATTGGCGCCGAAAATCCGGCATAAGGGTTATTAATTAGCAAACCTAAAAATAGGGCAGCCTGCTATGAGGTTCATAAAACGCCTTCTATCTTAGCCACCGAAATAATCCAAAATCCGTCCTAATGAAAACCCCTTTCTTCTCCCGAGGAAATACAGTCCTGTATTTTCTACTCTTTACTTTATTATTGAATAGCAGTTGTAAAAAATGGGACGAAATAGGGGTAGCCCCCTTCTCTGTAAACGTAATTGCCACTTCGCCGGCAAATAAACAGACTGAGAGTCCGTTTGACCATGTTGTTTGTGCAACTTTAAACACCCGTATTGATACAGCAAAATTTACCGCCACTATCGTGGTTACGCAAAACGAAATGGTGATAGAGGGAACAGCATCCATACAAGACAGCGTTGTGTATTTTACTCCCGATGTTGAATTAATGCCTTCCCTGCCTTACACAGCAACCATATCCATCAGCCCAAAGGGTAACGCCCCTTTGCTATTTACCTACAAATGGAACTTTATCACAAAGGGGCCGGATGGATTTGTGATGACAAAACGAAGCGATCAGGTAACGGATTTTGTACGGGATGGCAGCCGTATGATGCAAATAGGGAAGTCGCTATACAGTTTCGGGGGATGGAATGTTCCCGAACAGTCGTACAATGATGTTTATAGGAGCAGCGGCGATCTTTCGTTATGGGAGAAATTGCCCGATGCACCCTGGCATGGCCGTCACGTTTTTGGAATAGCGCAGCTAAATGGGTTTACCTACGTTATTGGTGGCGATTACCTGCAAAGTACGTTTGACGTATGGCGCACAAGTGATGGAGAAAACTGGACGCTGCTTGCCACCGATGTTTTAGGTAACAGAATACTGTACGGCTGCACGGTTCATAACGGATATATTTATATTGTTGGTGGTGCAGGCTACAATGATGTATGGCGAAGCAGGGATGGAATTAAATGGGAGCAGGTAGCCGACAATGTAAAATTTTTGAAAGGAGAGTGCTTTGGAGGTTCACTAACCTCCTTTAATGGAAGACTATGGATGGTATGTGGCGGCACCAACGGATATGGACAGGGAGAAATTCGTAAAGAAGTATGGAGCAGCGCCGATGGTAGGAAATGGAAGCAGGAAAAAGATTTTGGCGGCAGCAAACGGTATTACACCGATGTATGTGTGTGGGATAATAAGCTTTGGGTAATTGGGGGTTACAATTTTGAAGAGGGCAACATAAAGTCGATATGGTATATGAAGCCCAATGGCACATGGAAGGAATACGAGACACCTAACGATTATATTGGCCGCCATGCAACAGCGGTTACGGTTTATAATAATAGTTTAGTCATCACCTGCGGAAATTATCATAATGATTGCTGGGTGATAGAGAAGGTAAAAT
>DASQMG010000516.1:0-2299 GCA_035645595.1 Flavisolibacter sp.
CTTTTCAGGCAGTTCAAACAGTTCATCAGCGGGAACAATGATGTTTTCATTACTGATGTTTCTTAGTGTGTAGCGGGATAATATCATACGCTAATTTTTTATTGCTGTCTTCGGTCAGGCGAAGAGTTTTTATTTTTTGTACCAGGGTTTTATACCTACTAAATTTTAGTTGCGTCGCAGTCCCCCTTGCCGGCAGGTTGTGCGGTTGGTGATTCGATTGCGCACGCCATTGTTAAAACAATCTGCTGGTTGTACATCAAGTTCAATAGCGATGAAAACGTACAAGTGTGCGACGCAACCAGGTTGAGTCGATATTCTTTCCGATAATGAAAAAGAGCCCTAATTCTTATTAGTTTTAACCGCACAATAAGCATTATCGTTGCCTCTTTCAGACCCACCAATAACCCGTCGCTACAAAGGTTTTTCCGGTTTCCACTTATCGCCAAACAACCAATCTACTGTAATATCTTTTACTGCCGGCGAACCCTTTGCAGTTTCCAGGTTATTTTTAAACCAGCCATAGTCGCCACCTTGCCTTTTACAATCCGCATAATAAACCCGGCGTGGCCACTGTAATGTATTTGCAGTGCTTACCAGGTAAATGTCTTTATCAGCCATACTTTTTGAAAAGTGACAACCAATCAAATAAAACTGCGCATCCTTGTGGTAGCGACCCAGATTAAAACCTTCATAGCCATCAAAGGTGCAGTTTTTCAATACCGTTTTGTAGTCTTCATTCCCTGATCCATCATGCCAGATAGCGGCATTACCGGTATTGGTATAAAAGCTGCAATTCTCCGCCCAGGCCCATCCCCGCGGACAGTAAAAATCAACGCCGCCCTCCATAATACAATCCTTAAAATAGAACATACCATCTGCTAAATTCCATGGGCTCACCGTATCACCTGCATAAGCGCTAAAGCGGCAGTTGATGGCTCTTAACCTTGTTGTATTCATGGTGCGCAACGCCATCTGATGCCCTGCCCTTGTAATGGTCCTCTTACCCGTAGAATCGCCTGCACAGGCTACCGTTCTCGGTTCTTTTTGCGTGAAGCCGTAGTCGTTAGCAATGGTTAAGTTTCTCAGCGTAATATCATCCCCATCTAAGTTCAGGGTGGCAACACCCCAATCATCAATATGTTCGCAACGCCATTCGTCACGGGCGATACTCTGAATGATCTTGGTAGTTTCTTTGTCCTCCCCTTCTAAAATAATATTATGCTTGGCTATGAAAATTTTTTCGTGATAAATCCCTGGTTTTATGTGGATCATCCTTGGTGTTTCAGATGAATCGGCAAGGCTGTTGATAGCCATCTGAATGGATGTAAAGTCACCGCTTCCATCGCCTGCAACGAGGATTGGTTTTTTATAAGCAGAGGCGCCACTAACGTTTTTCCTCAGCCACTCGGGGTATGTTTTATTTACCAGTTTTTGCGGCGTGGTTATATACCAGGCATAACCGGTGCGGCGCTCTATTTCTATTTCATTTAAATTCCATTTCTTCGCACCATCCCGACCGGCAAAAAATGGCTTACCCGTTTCAATATCATAAAAACGGGCCCACACTACTGAAGCATCATCCTTTACAAGCACACGGTCTTTGCCTTTTGGCTGTGAAGCATCATCCACATCCACATATTTATACCCTTTTATCTTCACGTCATCCAGCCAAAGGACAGCACTTTTAATTGCGTTTTTTATTTGCAGCGATGGGGTCTCTACTTTCATTAAGAAATCTGTAATCCCAACCGTTTCCATGCCACTCAGAGAAACCAATTCAAAGGCCCTGGCTTTTACAGGGGCAAAGGTTTTTTTATCATGCTGCGCACACCAGCCTGTGAGCTTTCCGTTAACCACGATCTGCGTTTTTAATATGCAGTCAATGCCCTGATTCACACCCCGCACCGCCGGCGATTTTAGCGCGGCATCAATCACGTCAAAGTCGTTTTTACCATGAGCTGCGTCCCATAGAACAGTCAGCGCATTAATCATAGCGTTATCGTTATAGGTAATTTGTCCCCGGTACGATGAACTGTCAGGATAGAACTGCGGGAAACCACCATTCCCTTTCTGCATCGTTAGCAAATAGCGGATGCCCTTTTCAGCCGACTCCAGATATTCCTTGTTACCGGTTGTTTTATAGGCTTTAATTAAGTAGCGGATCTCTTTAGTAGTCGCACTGTTATCTATGGTAGCATCATTACGAAACTTGTCAGCCAGCACACTGGCCTTTTCACCCTCTGACAATGCCTTTGTATAATCAACCTTTACTTCGTTAATATGTTTGGGCCAGCCGCCA
>DASQMG010000517.1:0-16297 GCA_035645595.1 Flavisolibacter sp.
TAAAAAGGAACTAAACGAACTAAAAGAAACAAATCAGAAACAAATTGATGAACTGAAAAGTATAGTAACGAAGTTAGTCAACGGACAGGGAGGTAATGTAAACAACACCACTGCTACTGTATCGGGAGCTTACCTGGAGCAGAGTACTCCTAATCCAAGTAGAGGAAGTGCCCTTATCCGTTATCATCTTCCGCAAGGTACTGCAAGTGCTCAAATCACGATTACTAACAGCAAAGGACAGGTGCTTAAAACCATTGCGCTAAACAGCAGGGGCGATGGACAGGTGAGCCTACAGGGGAGCAGTCTACCCTCAGGCACCTATACCTACAGCCTGTGGATTGATGGCAGACAGGCAGACACCAAGCAAATGGTTATTATCAAGTAGAATAGAAGTAAGCTCTATCTGAAACAAAAAACCTTCGGCATGTTATACCGAAGGTTTTTTGTTCCAGGTATATAGTCTAATTATTCTACTCTCTAAAGCTAGCTTATTATTGTATTTGAATACATTAGAACAAAGCGAGACAACAATAACAATACAAGCAACAAATCTTTATGAAAGCTGAACAAAGAAATATACTCACCGGGATGCCCAGAACTATAGAAAATTGAAAACGGAAACAGTGCAAATTTGCTCCCTACAATCTATAATAAAACGCAAACCTTTTACAGTATTGCGTTTTATTATATAAAGTGCGGAGTCGGAGACATTTGCAGCAATTTGCATTTTGCTAAAAACAAAAAAGCCTGAAAATCAACGATTTGCAGGCTTTTGCATCATTAAAAGGCGGAGAGTTAGGGATTCGAACCCCAGGAACCTCACGGTTCAACAGTTTTCAAGACTGCCGCAATCGACCACTCTGCCAACTCTCCGCCGCAAATATATATGCACCAGATAAAACCGCAAAAACAAATTAACTGTCCACTGTATTTTTTATTCGTCGTCTTTCTCCTTTATTAATACCAAATCGCTCATATCAATTTGCATGGGCAGCAAGCCAATTTTCACTACAGCTTTTTTGCCACGCAGTTCCAACACCTCTCCTACCTGAAGGTTGCGTTTCATTTTTACTTTATCACCAATCCTTATTTCCCCTCCTACTTCCTCAAACTTGCTATCCAGCTGTCTTTGCTTTTTGCTTGCCGTTCTGCTTTCAGCCTTATTAAATAGCAGGGCTGCGATCTCTTTCACCACTTTGGTCTTATCCTCTGATTTTTTCCATTCTATTACCATTGTACGAAGCTTGCGTTCCATGTCTTTCAAGTAGGCCAGCTTTTCTTCTGTAACTTTACTTTGCTCCTTTAACAACTCCACCTGTTGTTGATGACGCTCTTTATTTAATACTACTTCCATCTCCCTTTTAAGACGCTCATTCTCCTTGACCAACAGTTGTAAATCTTTCTCTTTTTGCTGTACTTTCTGCAAATCCTGCTCAGTCGTATTCAATAATTTATCTAAGGTAAAGTGGTCTTCATCAACCATCGCCCTTGCCCTCATAATAAGCCGCTTTTCGAGTCCTATCCTCTCGGCAATAGCAAACGTATACGAACTGCCTGGCTTTCCTACGGCTAACTTGTAAAGTGGCAACAAATTCTTTTCATCAAATGCCATGGCGCCGTTTATTATGCCCGGCGTTTTATTGGCCATTACTTTCAAATTAAGATAGTGGGTGGTTACAATGCCAAACGCATGCTTACGGGATAGCTCCTCCATAATCACTTCGGCAAAAGCTCCGCCCAAATTCGGGTCACTGCCACTACCTAATTCATCCACAAAAAATAAGGTTTTGCCATTTGATGTTTCCATGAAATGCTTCATACTTAACAAATGACTGCTGTAGGTACTTAGCTCAAACTCCAGGCTTTGGGTATCGCCTATATGAATCATCAGCTGTTTGAAAATTCCAAACTGTGATGAGGGATGTACCGGAACCAACAAACCGCTTTGCACCATTAATTGTAACAGACCAACTGTTTTCATGGTAACCGTTTTACCACCTGCATTGGGTCCGCTGATAACTAGTATCCGCGCCTTATCATCAAGCGTCAAATCAAGTGGAACAGTTGGTTTCTCAGACCGTTTGTTATATAAGTACAAAAGCGGATGATAGGCGTTTACCAGATGGGCATGTGCCTTGTCAACAACTACCGGATACTCACCTTTTACATCCAAAGCAAAAGCAGCTTTTGCCCGGATAAAGTCGTACTCGCCAACGATGTTGTGATAGGTGGTAAGCAGGGAGGCAAAATGTCCTAAGCGCTTTGTAAGTTCCCGTAGGATGCGATAAACTTCTTTTCGTTCGGATATCTCCAGTTCATGCACATCGTTGTTTAATCCCATCGTCTCTTCGGGTTCTATAAAAGAAGTACGACGACTATCGCTTTCGCCATGCAATATTCCTTTAACCGTTCTTTTTTGTTCCGCAAATACAGCCAGTACACGACGGCCATTCATAAAGCTCTCTTCGATCTCGGCTAAATAACCTTGCTTGTTTAAACGTTGTACAATGCGGTCAAACATTCGTCGCAGTTCATTACGCTTACGATACAGGGCCATCCTTATCGTATGTAGGTCATCAGAGGCATTGTCTTTGACATTGCCGCTTTCGTCAATCACTTCATCAATCAGTTCCCTGATCCTCTTTTCGTAATGTGTATTACTGATCACTTCTGCCAAACCACTGTAAGCCTGCTTTCTTTCTGCATCAAACCAGCGAAAGAGTTTCTCCATACTCTCAGCCAATTTTCGGATATCTGTTAACTGCTCACCGGTTAACAAAGCACCTTCAATACTCAAAAGCCGCAATTCCTTGCCCAGGTTCAACACATATTCGTTTGGAAAGTAAACAGCGTTTTGCAGCAGTTGCTTAAACTCGTGGGATTGTTTTAACTCCCGTTCGATAAAATCTTTACGGGTGTGTATGCGCAATTCCAACGCTTTGGTTTTAGCATAGTCAGTACGGCATTTTTGGTGAAGTAAATTTTTGATTTTGTCAAACTCCAACTGCACAATAGCCGAATCGGGATATATTTTCATTCCGGTCTTTTCTATAAATTTTATCAAAGGTATATGCTCACAACATTCATCATTTCCATACTGTTGTTTACAAACCTTGTGTTAAAAAGTTTTTGTTAGCTTTTCGTTTCGTAGTTTGAGTGTCAAATTTGTAATCTAACAGCATACTATGCTCACGAAACTTTTCATTTCTCTATTTAGTCTAAGCACAATTGTTGCCTGTAATTCAGAAAAAAATTATAAGGTCATGAGTTCCTCCTTAAATGCAGCTATGGATAATACAGATACGGCCACTTTTGGTACTGGTTGCTTTTGGTGTACTGAAGCAATTTTCGAACAACTAAACGGAGTGCTTAAAGTTACCTCGGGTTACATTGGAGGACAAAAAGATAATCCTACTTACGAAGAGGTTTGCAATGGAACCACAGGTCATGCTGAAGCTGTGCAGCTGGTTTACGAGCCAGGAAAAATTTCATATGATGAATTATTGGAAGTGTTCTTCCAGGTTCACGACCCAACGAGCCTAAACCGCCAGGGCGCTGATGTAGGCACGCAATACCGCAGCGCTATTTTTTATCATACACCAGAGCAAAAAGAAAAAGCAGATCATTATAAAACAGCAGTAGATAAAAGCGGTTCTTACGACAAGCCAATTGTAACAGAGGTTACTGCCGCCACAAAGTTTTATGCAGCGGAAGATTATCACCAGGAATATTACCAAAATAACAAAAACACCAATCCATACTGTTCAATTGTTATTCGTCCGAAGTTGGATAAATTTCAGAAAGTGTTTGGTAAAAAGGTGAAGAGTAATTAACACTTTACCTCAGTACACCCGTGAAGGGTACGGAAAGTTTTTATAAGAATTTTGCGGTACTATTATCTTCATAAAACCCAATCAAAGTCTTTGGCTGAGTTTTTCTTTTTTGTAAGCCGACTTTATACACTTCATTGAGCAGTATTATTGCTTCCCAACCTACGGACCAGCTTAAGACCAGCAACTAAACGTATGTAAGCATAGTTGTGTACGGATCGATGGAATTACCAGCCATAGAAGTGAGGGACAGAACGACAGTTTAATAATTGTACTTCCGCCAAGTACATACACCTTCTTCCTTATCTTACAAAAAAATTGAAGTATTGCTCATGAAAAAACTTTTCATCTTCTTCTTTGCAATCTCTATAGCAACGGTTTCTTTGGGGCAAACTTCCAAAATTGAATTACTGGGAACAAGTGCTAAAACATCTATCCGGGGCTTGAGCGTTGTAAATGACAATGTGCTTTGGGTAAGTGGCAGCAATGGCACAGTAGGAACTTCTATTGACGGTGGCAAACACTGGAAATGGATGCAGGTAAAAGGTTTTGAAAAAGCTGATTTCCGTGATATCGAGGCTTTTGACGGTGCTACTGCCATCATTATGGCAATTGATACTCCGGCTTCTATTTTACGCACAACCGATGGCGGCCAGAACTGGAAAATGGTGTATGAAAATAAAACGCCGGGAATGTTTTTAGATGCTATGGAGTTTTGGAATAGCGATGCCGGAATTGTAATTGGTGACCCGATCAATGGAAAAATTTTTATTGCCCGTACGTTCGATGGAGGCCTGTCGTGGAAAGAACTGCCAGATCAGTTTAAGCCAGTGGCTATGAAAGGCGAGGCGTGCTTCGCTTCGAGTGGTACTAACATCCGGGCATTAGATAGGGACGAAGCGGTGTTTATTACAGGGGGTACCTCATCTAATGTTTTTATAAGGGACCAGAAAATAAAGCTGCCTGTTGTTCAGGGCACAGAAAGTAGCGGCGCTAATTCTATTGCCGTTTGGGATAACCAAAAAGTAAATGGCGGTAATAAGATGGTGGTCGTCGGCGGAGACTATCGCAAAGATTCTTCGTCCATTAATAACTGTGTTTATAGCAGCAACCGGGGCAAAAGCTGGAAGGCGCCAAAACTGCCGCCGCGCGGCTATAAAAGCTGTGTTGAATATATTACAGAAAAGAATTTAATTACCTGCGGAACAAGTGGTGTTGATATCTCAATGGATGGTGGCGAAACCTGGAGCTTTATTTCAAAGGAAGGTTTCCATGTGTGTCGTAAAGCGAAAGATGGAAAAACAGTTTATTTGGCTGGAGGTGGAGGAAGAATCGCAAAGTTGGTGCAATAAGAGAATCGTGCAACTGGGCATATGCAGCTGGCAATTTATAATGATTATTCCCACAGGAAAATCTTTTCTGAATTTCGCAGGCTACTAAAACCATTATGGCAGACTGCCAAAGGGAAGTTGCCGGCCTCAATTCCTATTTACCAACTTCATACTTCTCCTGCCAGGCTAATATCCCGCCTTCCACATTAACAGTATTTTTGAAACCCATCTGGTCAAGCACCATGCAGGCCATCATGCTACGGCGGCCACTACGGCAATAAATAATTACTTCCTCATCTTTTAGGTCTTCTATTTCATCTACCTGCATGGTTTGAATTTTCCCTAAAGGAATAAGTGTACCACCTATCCGTGATTCAGCATATTCATGCGGCTCACGGCAATCAACCAGGTTGATTGGTACACCGCTGTCTATTTTGGCTTTTAGCTCTTCTACGGTAATATTTTTCATTGTTGATTTTCCCGGTTAATAGCGGGTGGTTGAATGGTTAACGAATCTACGACAGGCTTTTCTGTTTGTAAAAATACATCCACCATCTGCCCGGCCCTTATACTTAACCGCTTGCCATCTTCAGTTTTAGGAGCCGGACGCTGCTGGTACACAAAAGAGGCTGCGGTATCTCTGACATCGGCCCTTGGTACTACCGAACCTAAAATAATTCCTTGTGCATCCAGTAAAGCTCTCGCCTCATCATACGTCATGCCAACAAGGTCTGGCACATTAATGAACTCGTTGCCCACTCCACTGCCTAAAACCAAATCAATGGTGCTGCCCATTTTTATTTTTGTTCCCGGAGTTACGGGGTTGCCATTGAAGTTGGCTTCTAAGATTGCATTCTTGGCAAAGTCGGGTCTAAAGGTTGTATCGCCAATTCGAAGCCCCAGGTTTTTCAGCACCATTTCAGCATTACGGTAGCTGTAGCCGTTTAGGTTAGGCATTTCTACATCGGGGGCAATGTAGCGGTTAATAGTTACGTAAACAGTACGGTTAACTTTGATTACTTCATCTGCTTCGGGTATTTGCTTTAAAATCAGCCCGGCCGGCAGCGAGTCGTAGTACACGGAATCCTGCACCACAATCTCAAATCCTTTTTTATCTAAGATCCCCTTGGCGTCATTAATATTCTTTCCTGTAATGGCGGGCACAGTGCTGCTCTCGCCATGTTTGGTTATCCAGTTGAGTGATATAGCAAAAAGGAACAACAGCAGGAAAATCAGCGCCAGCGCCAAAAAAAGATGAACCCAAAAAGGTTTGTTGTTTAAGATTTTAAACATGGGCTGCAATATAAAGAAGTGTTGCGAGTTTGGGATTTGGCGTTTGTGGTTTTGCAGTACGCGGCGCTACTATCATTATAAATAAGCTAATTAGCACGCGGGCTACTATGTGTTCATTGCTTCCTCTACAATTTTAGTATAAAAATCACTCAGGTTCCAGCCTTTAGCCCTTACCTGCTGCGGAATTACGCTGGCATCACTTTGCCCGGGAATAGTATTGATCTCCAGCATGTATGCTTTGTTTTGTTCAGCGTGGTAAATAAAATCAATCCGTACCACGCCACTACAGTTAAACACTTCATAAATCTTTTTCGCCGTAGCTTCCAAAACGCTCTGCCAGTCTTCAGTTATATTGGCCGGTGTTGTTTCCGAAGACTTACCTCCGTACTTTGCTTCAAAGTCGAAGAACTCATTGTGTGCAACCACTTCCGTTATTGGCAGCACAGTTATCTTCGCTTCCGACTTAAATACGCCCACAGTAAATTCTCTTCCTTGTATCATTTCTTCAACTAACACCTGGTCGTCTTCTGCAAATGCTTTTTCAATAGCTGCCTGTAGCTGGGATGCCTCGGTTACTTTGCTCATTCCTATGCTTGACCCACCATTGTTTGGCTTTACAAAATAGGGCAGCTTAAGCTGTAGGATTGAATCAATACTATACGGCGAACGTTTGAAGAGATGTACTGAATTAGCCACCGGAATCCCAGCCATAAAAGCAACAGCCACCGTATAACGTTTATTAAATGTTAATGCTGATGTAGCCGCACTGCAGGAAGTATAGGGCAAGCCCAGAAGATCGAAATACCCTTGCAATTTTCCATCTTCCCCGGGCGTACCATGCATGCCGATAAACACCACGTCAAAAGAAACAAGGTGATCGTTAACAGTGATAGTAAAATCGTCTTTATCAACAGAAGTTCTCTTGCCATCCTCATCCTCATAAAACCATCCCGATGGGGTTACATCAATTTTATACACGTCATACCGTGTTTTATCAAGATGGGCATAAATGGTGGCTGCAGAGCGATAGGAAATTACAGCCTCGCCGGAATAACCACCTGTAACAAGAGCAATTTTCTTCTTCATGGGCCAAAACTATGGAATACAATTTTATTTATTTCGCATCCATTACCTTTAGCCGAATCGGGTTATTGTTTAAGGATTACGTATCTCCTTTTTCTTCTTTGAAACAGCGAAAATAAACCTTTGAAATGAGGGTTGTTTAAACAACTAAATGCCTTATTATTCGTCTTATATATGTATCAGAAAAAATAAAAAATCAGTATGCGAAAAGGAATTACAGAAAGCAGTTCTACCACGCCTCTTACTCTGCAAATGCTTCATAAAATTGAAAAAGACGGCTATAAATTCGTACAGGTAAAAGGGCTCACTTTTGACAAGCATTACGACTATGTGGAGCCCCATTTTTTAGTATTGGTTCCTATGAAAGAATTGCCAACCGCCCAGGAACACAAAGACATTTACGAACCGGTGCCCAGCACTTTGTTGCAAAAATGGGCGGTGGAAAATGACGATGCTTTAGAGATCGTAATTTCTACCAAGCAACTCAGTTAAATACACTTATCGGTTACAAAGTTTGCAAGTGCTGTCTAACAGGATCAAGAAAGAAAACCTTCCTTCCAAAATTTGTTGCGTATGTAAACGTCAGTTTTCGTGGCGAAAGAAATGGGGAAAAGTTTGGGAGGAAGTAATGTATTGCAGCGACAGATGCAGAGCTCAAAGAGCGAACCGGCGACGATAGTAAACCTGTTGCTAATAATAGAAATCCTTAGCTTTGCCCTCCTAAAAAAGGCAACTATGATAAGACATGCATCTGCCGTCTGGAACGGCTCTGGCAAAGAAGGCAAAGGAACATTAAACACCCAAAGCGGTGTGCTTCAACAAACGCAATATTCGTATAACACCCGCTTTGCAGAGGGCATAGGCACGAACCCCGAAGAACTGGTAGCAGCCGCACACGCCGGCTGTTTTACAATGAAACTTAGTTTTACATTGGGCGAAGCAGGCTTTACGGCCGATACCCTTGATACCAAATGCGAGATCACATTTGAGAACGGCGCTGTTACAAAATCACATCTTATTGTAAGAGGTAGCGTGCCGGGAATTAGCAAAGAAAAATTTGAAGAGTGTGTGAAAAACGCCGAGGAGAACTGTCCTATCTCGAAACTATTAAACACAGAAATTAGTTCCGAAGCTGCACTGGCATAAATCTTTTTTTATATGTGTGGAGCATCCGTTTACGCCGGATGCTTTTTTCTTGCCTTTTGTGTAGGTATATGCTCGCTTACTGGTTAATAGAAACCTTTAACACCTTGTTTATCTGAGGTACAATTTTTGGCTGTAATTTTCTTCAGTGAAAAAATTCGTTTTCATTTTTGCGCTTTTTGTTTGTGCCCTTACTATACAGGCGCAGGATGTAAGCGGTTTTTGGAAAGGTGAATTAACTTTTGTTGGCGGCTGCTTTGCCCGAAACAACATTGAACTTCAGCTAAAGGTAGTAGGTGATGGAATTTACGGTAGCTCTTACCATTATTTAGATACAGCGAATTATATACGAAAAGAAGCCAGTGGCTACTTCGACGCGAAAAACAGGCGGCTTGTGGTGCAGGAAGGCGCCGTTACGGCCCAGTTACTTCTTGACAGATGCCAGATCTGTATTAAAAAGTTCCAGTTCCTTTACAGGAAAGAGGGCGACAAAGAATTTTTAGACGGCTTTTGGGTAGGCAAGCTTCAAGGCAGCAATATTGACTGCGGCACAGGTGGGACTATCACACTTTCCAGAACGTTTACTCCTACGTTTAAAGAAGAAAAAATCCCCGAAATAAGGGTGGATACAGGTGATGTGCGTTTACGATTTTATGACAACGCCACTATAGATGGAGATTCCATCACGGTAATGGTAAATAAAAAAATTGTTTTGTCGCACCAGTTACTTTCGCTGCAACCCGCCACAGCTATGATTAGAGTAAGCCTGGAAAATCCTATGGTAGAAGTTGAGATGATAGCGGAAAACTTAGGGACTATTCCTCCCAACACGGCTTTTTTGGAGGTGTTGGCAGGAACCATATACCATCGCTTATTTCTGGTTTCTACAAAAGCAAAAAGCGCTAAAGTGCGCTTTATATATGATAAGGATGCTACTAAGAAATCCCAGGTTATCGGCTTGTGAAAGTAAGCTATAATCCCTGATAACCGCCGCCATTGTCATCAAATGAATAACGTTTAGCATCAGCAAACTTTATTACGGGCGTTGAAGCCTTTTGCGACTTTCGGGCAAACTCTTCCTTAACTACCGATAAAGAATTTGGAGTGGGAATTACTTTAGTAAGAAAAGCTGTATTAATGGTTGCTTGCCATGGCTGTTGGTTCATCATAAAAAAAGTTTAGTAGGTGAAGTAGGTTGAATTGGTTAGCACAGTAAAACTAAACCGTTTACAATTCCATTTTAGTGCAGAATTAGAACAAATTTACAGTCGCAAAGAGGGATGAAAAGAGCTTAAACCTTTACTGGAAGCGGGTTTCGCCGGTAGAGAAAATCACTTGCCAACTAAAAAAACAGATTGAAAAAGATGAAGCTTACACTTTCCTTTTGCTTTGAAGATATTTTTCGTACACGATCTTGTCCATCGGTTTATGATGCACTTTACTTTCCAGCCAGGAAATAATGTCTAAATAAGCGAAGGCCCTTGTTTCAAAACGATTTTTTTCTAGGCCTTTTATGCGGTCAAGTAATGCATTGAATTCTTTTCGGAGTCCTTTTGATGCTGGTGCAAAACGATTTCGCAAAAACCGGAACATCTCTTCCTCTACCACCGTCAGGGTTTCCATCTTACTCATATAGCGGTAAACCGAACGGGCTAAATATTCTATCAACTCATAATTACCTAGTTCATAATGGGCCATCAGGTGCAGCAGGCGGGCATAGCATTGCAGGTCGTTGCGCAGATCCACTTTCCAGTTAATAATTTTCTGCACATAATCGATGCAGGTTTCGTAATCGGCGCTTCCAAAATATAAGGAGGCAATTTTATAGTAAAACACAAGCACCCGGTGGCGGTCAAGATATAAAGAATACTCATCCAGTTTTTCTTCTATTATGGGCACTAAGGCAAGGCCCTCCGTAAATGTGCCCACCATAAAATGGCGGTTAATCTTAGCGATATTCAGGTAAACAAAGGTTTGAATATGACTATTGTCATTTGCATTCGCCACATCTGAATGACTAAAATCTTCAAATTGCTTTAATACAACATCAAATTTTTTAAAATGACGTAAATCAAATAAGGCATTTAAAAGGTTATGAATACCCTTAATAAAATGGCCCGTTTCCACTGGCAGCATGTGTGGCTGCTCAGTGAAAAGGTCAACCCATTTTTGAGTGTATTTATAATACATCAGAAAGTCCTGCCTTATGAAAGCATACCAGCAATAGCTTTGACAGAAGTAGAGGTGTTCATAAAAACCGCCAGGGCCGTCATTTAATTCGGGAAGATGCTTTTTAAAAAAGGTCTTTATTCCCTCCTCATCCCGCTCATTGCGGGCATGCCCGTTGTTGATATACCAGCTATATAGTTGCAAGGTGAGATTAGATAAGTCTGTGATCTTTTTTCTTTTCGCATTTACTTCATCTGCCTCGGCTGAAAGACTCTCAGCCCGGTTTTGCATACTGCGGGTAATGTAAAGGGTTTCAATTTTTTTCTCCAGCGAAATTATTTGAATAAGAAAGCTGTCCTGGTAGTAAAAACGGGCTATCTCTTTCGCCTTGTCTAAAATTTTGAGACTTTGCAGGTACAGGCCCTTATTGTAAAGTATTTTGGCATAGTCCAGCTGTTCATGCAATTGGATATCAATGTTTTCATCGTTGCGCAACAGGCGTAAACTGGTAAGGATTTGCCTGTATAGGTGCGCCTTGATATTAGAAAGTTGCTGCTTTTTTATGGAAGGAACCCGTTTTTGTAAAACAGAATCATCATAATCAGCCATCTTATCAATAGCGTCAAACAAATGAATCATTTTAAGGTCCTCATTAGATGAATTTCTTTTCACATACAGCTTAAAATTCCTCTTTTCCCCTTTTTGAAGTGAGTGAATCAACTGAAACAAGCTATCAACAGAACGGTTGGGCATCGTAGCAAAATTATTTTAAAACTGGCTACAGGTAAAGGTTTCAGCACGTCGTTCATAGTTTTCCTATTGTAGTAAGAAGCTAATTATAGCAACTGACTGCAAAACATCATTACTACCTTTACTCTGTCAACACAAAGAAAAGCACCAAAACCTACAACTTTAAAAATTTAAAACTTAGTTCATATAGCAAGCAATCGTTAGATCACCCGCTGTTTCTACAGTGGGTTTTTCTTTTTGCAGCCGCCCGGTTTGTGGTTGCGAAAGCTTTTAAGTCAGTTACTGCTTAAGTTGATCTTTTAGCTGTACACAACTCCAGGCACAAAAAGGAAAAACAAGCCAAACTAATGGTGCATAGGGCCAGTTCCACGACAGGCCAATAAAAAAAAAGAAAAAAAGAAGATAAAAAGGGTACGCTAAAATTAACATGCTCACAAGCGTACTTTCGAAATGATCATTGTTAAAGTATTTTTGATTGAGAGTTTTTGCTGAAAAATAAAACGGTGCATGTAGCAAAAATCCCACTAGAGCTGGAATAGCCAGAAGCAGCCGCTTTACCAGGGGTTGATGCACATATACTTTTTGTCGAAGTGTCGCCTTATCCGCCTTATCAATTTCATAAACCAGGCTTTGCAACCCCCGCGTCAATTCCAGGTTAAAATCGAGAAGCATCTTTCCCTCCGAAACGCTGTTTATAACCTTTATTTTATCCAACGGTTCACCAATATTGATCATTACATTCTTGCCAAAATTTCTAAACGTGTTGTAGTTAAATCCTACGGGTAAAACTGTTAATGCAATACCCTGTTGCCAGGCACTTATAGCCAACCTTGCTGTTCCTTTTTTAAGCGGCCGAAGGTGCCACTCATTAATGCAACGGCCTTCGCTAAAAATCATGACTATGCCCTTCCTGTTAAAAATTTCTTTGCACGCATCGAATGTTGTGTAGTTATGTTCCAGGTTCGCAACTCCTTCACTGGTACGATAAACAGGCAGCAGGTGCAGCCAGCGTAAGAGCCGCGCATGCTTTTTATTACGAAAGGCATCGCCCCTTGCAAGGGTGTAAATGTCTTCCTTAAATAATGTAGACATGATGAGGCCATCCAAAAAAGAATTAGGATGATTAGAGGCCAGCAGCAGCGGACCTCTTACCTCCAGCCATTCCGGCTTATTGATAATAATTTTCCGGCAGTATATTCTAATGACCAAACGGGCATACCCTTTTAATAAACGAAACAACACGGGTGGAAGGTAAGTAAGAAGTTGGTTAGTTAATAGCGGCTGTCATCTGAGAATGATTCCAATACGGAACAGAGAGAACCTAATGGCTGACCTATCTTTCTTTTCCTGTTTTTATGTCATGTTGAGCCAACCAATAACAACAAGCCCCTCTCCTTTTTTATCGTTTCACCGTCTCCTGTAAAAAATAAATTTGGAAGCTGCCATAAACTACTCGTAATATTACGATAAGATTATGGGCACAACGAAATCACATGAGTTCAGTGTAAAAGAAAATAAAACAGCGGGCTATGCCAAGGCACTAGCCCACCCGGCCCGTGTGGCCATATTGCAATTCCTGGCAAAGCAACAGTCGTGCATGTGCGGCGATATCGTGGAAGAGCTGCCGCTTTCTCAAAGCACTGTATCGCAACACTTAAAAGAGTTGAAAGCCGCGGGTTTAATTAAAGGGGATATTGATGGCGCGAAGGTTTGTTACTGCATTGATGAAAAAGGATGGAAGGCTGCACAGGCCTCACTTAACAACTTCTTTGATGGGTTCAGGGGTGATAGTTGCTGCTAATATTTTTTTGTATGGACCATCGTCATATTACGATAATCTAAAAACGAAATGCAATGGAAACAACCAACAACATTAAAGAAATGGTAAGGCAGAAGTACGCAGAGATTGCTTTACAGGACAAGGACACAAATACATCGTCCTGCTGCGGTGCCAGTGGCTGCTCAACGGAAGTGTACAACATCATGGCTGATGATTATTCCGACCTTGAAGGCTATCATCCAGATGCTGATCTGGGCTTAGGCTGTGGATTGCCCACACAGTTTGCCAAAATAAAAAAGGGCGATGTGGTGATTGACTTAGGTAGTGGCGCCGGTAACGATGCTTTCATAGCCAGGCATGAAGCCGGCGAGACCGGAAAAGTAATTGGCATTGATTTCACCCCCGCAATGATTGAAAGGGCAAGGCTGAATGCCGAAGCCAGGGGTTTTCATAATGTGGAGTTCAGGCAAGGTGATATAGAGGCTATGCCTGTTTCGGCTAATAAGGCCGATGTGATGGTAAGCAACTGTGTGCTGAATCTGGTACCCAACAAAAATGGCGTACTGCAAGAGATGCACCGGGTGTTGAAGCCGGGAGGCCACTTCTCCATTTCGGATATTGTTTTGGAAGGTGAACTGCCAAAAAAGATAAAAGAAGCGGCTGAAATGTATGCCGGCTGCGTAGCGGGGGCTGTCCAAAAGCAAGTGTACCTGGAGCTGATTGAAAATGCAGGCTTCCGAAATGTTACCATACAAAAAGACAAGCCCATTGTTATTCCTGATGATATACTCGGCAACTTTTTATCACCAGAAGAAATAGCAAGCTTTAAAAGTTCCGGCACAGGTATAAGAAGCATTACGGTTTATGCAGAGAAGCCACTTGAAGAAAAGAAGACATGCTGCGGCCCTGATTGCTGTAAGTAAACTATATCCACTTAAAAGGAACTATGTCAGCGAACACCTGTGCTCCGGCAATTGAACGAAAAAAGTTACATTTCCTGGATAGGTACTTAACGTTATGGATATTTCTTGCGATGGGGGTTGGAGTAGCAATAGGCTACATTTTTCCTTCTTCTTCCACAGTCATTAATTCCTTCTCGTCAGGCACCACCAATATTCCATTGGCAATGGGATTGATACTAATGATGTATCCACCTTTTGCCAGGGTGCGATACGAAAAATTGAAGGAAGTATTTAAGAATACCAAAGTGCTAGGAGTATCCCTTTTTCTAAACTGGGTAATCGGCCCTATCCTCATGTTCTTACTGGCAGTTTTGTTTTTACATGACAGACCTGAGTACATGATTGGACTAATACTGATCGGACTTGCCCGATGTATTGCAATGGTAATTGTATGGAATGAACTGGCAGAAGGAAGCTGGGAGTATGCAGCTGGATTGGTTGCTCTGAACAGCATTTTCCAGGTGTTACTTTATAGCGTCTATGCTTACCTGTTCATTACAGTGTTACCACCATTTTTCGGAATTACCGGCTCGGTCGTCAACATTACAATCGGGCAAATTGCAGAAAGTGTCGCTATCTATTTAGGAATTCCTTTCGTAGCCGGTGTAGTCACAAGGATAGTACTTCGAAAAGCAAAAGGCGAAAATTGGTATCACAATAACTTTCTTCCCTTCATTTCGCCAGTTACCCTTGTTGCTTTGCTTTTTACAATTGTTGTTATGTTTAGCCTGAAAGGCAAATTAATTGTGCAGATACCTTTTGATGTGGTTCGAATTGCCATTCCTTTGGTCATCTACTTCGCAATCATGTTCCTTGTCAGCTTCTTTACCGGGATAAAAATGGGAGCAGATTATTCAACAAACGCAGCTATCGCTTTTACAGCTGCGGGGAATAATTTTGAATTGGCAATAGCCGTAGCTATTGGTGTATTCGGCATCAACAGCGGACAGGCATTTGCGGGGGTTATCGGCCCATTGGTGGAAGTTCCGGCCCTGATCGCATTGGTCAATGTAGCCTTTTGGCTCAAACGCATGTATTATACAAAATCACAAGTACAAAACACATAAAGCTTTTGACATGAGAATAGCACTCTTGAGTGATATACACGCCAACCTGCCCGCTCTGGAAGCCTGCCTCAAAAGCATATACGAACAGGCTCCTGATGCCATTTATTGCCTGGGTGATCTGGTAGGTTACAACATTTGGCCTAATGAAGTCATTAACGAAATAAGAAGGCGGGGGATTCCAACTATTGCGGGTAACTACGACCAGGGCATTGGCCTTATGAGCGATGAATGTGGCTGCGCTTATAAAACAGATACTGAAAAAGATATGGGTAAGATTTCCATCTCCTACACCAACTCCCTTGTGAAACCAAATGAAAGAGCCTATTTACGAACGCTTCCATCACATATTAAAATCGAGTTTCAGTTAAATAAGAACAAGATGAATTTACTGTTGGTGCATGGCAGTCCAAGAAAAATTAATGAGTATCTTTTCGAAGACAGGGAGGAAAAAAGCTTGCTGCGTATTATGGAAAACGCAGATGCGGATATCATGTGTTTCGGTCATACGCATAAGCCCTATCATAGAATATTACTTTCAGAAGAAGCGGGAAATATACACTATCGTCATGCCATCAACATTGGTTCGGTAGGCAAGCCCAAAGATGGTAACCCGCAAGGCTGCTATGTTATGCTCACTATTAATGCAGATAGTTCGGAAATAGTTAACGAGGCGATTCAGGTTACATTTATTCGTTTTACCTACGATGTGGAAAAAGCAGCCAAAGCAGTGGAAGAAAGCCCGTTGCCAAACGAGTATGCCGATATGTTGCGGAAAGGATACTGATTGATGAAGTTAGCTCATCATTATTTGGTTTAAGCGCCATCATTTTGATACGGGATACCCTTTATCAATCCAGTCTTTCTTGATGTTTTGGGGAAGATTTAATAG
>DASQMG010000518.1:0-3306 GCA_035645595.1 Flavisolibacter sp.
TATAGCCACCACTCTTTACTAACTACTATCACTCACTTCATGTCCCTTACTCATTACACCCATTGCCCGGTTTGCAGCAGCGAAAACATTGACCCGCTGCTTACAGTGCAAGACCATTCCGTTAGTAAAGAAGAATTTGTGATATGGCAATGCGCCCATTGCACTGTACGATTTACGCAGGATGTGCCGGATGAGGCGTCCATTGGCCGTTACTACGCTTCGCAGGATTATATCTCACATTCAAATACGGATAAAGGGTTACTGAACAAACTATACCAAAAAGTAAGAAGCTACACCTTAAGCCAAAAAGCAAAACTGATTACCGGTTACACAAAAAGACAAGGAAGGCTTTTGGATATTGGTGCAGGTATCGGTGCGTTCCTGTCGGTTATGAAGCATCAGGGGTGGCAGGTAACGGGGATAGAACCCGATGGAGTGGCAAGAAAAAATGCACAGGAGCTATTTGGGCTGCAATTGGAACAACCCGATTCGCTGCATCAGTTAGAACAAGGCACGTACGATGCAATAACACTGTGGCATGTGCTGGAGCATGTACATCAACTGCACCAGTACATAGAGCATTTGAAAAACCTGCTAACACCAGAGGGAAAGATTTTTATCGCGGTGCCCAATTATAATTCGGGCGATGCCAACACTTATAAAACTTATTGGGCCGCTTACGATGTGCCACGGCATTTGTACCATTTTACACCAAGGTCAGTTCAAAAATTAGTGGAGCAACATGGGCTGAAGATCACAGCAAAAAAACCAATGTGGTTCGATGCCTTTTACATCAGTCTGTTGAGCACAAAGTACCGCGGTGGCAAAACTTCCTGGGTTGGTGCTGGTTTTACCGGGGTGTTTTCCAATTTCTCTGCTTTACTAAACATAGACAAATGCAGTTCTCTTATTTATGTGGTACAAAAGGCTTAAAGATCAAATCGCAACTCGTAAATCTTCAACCAGTATTTGCCGGTGACATAAAACTTCTTTGTACCGGGGTTATACGCGATTCCATTTAAAACATCAGCCCTGGGGTTTTGGGCTTTTTCCTGCTGAACAATGCTGGTCAAATCCATCTTTGCGACTACTTCGCCTTTTGCAGGGTCTATTTTTAAAATAGTATTGTACTGCCACTGGTTAGCATACACAAATCCATTAATATATTCCAGCTCATTCAAATTAACTGCAGGAACCCCATTTTCCGAAATGGCTATGCTTTTTACCAATTTAAATGTACCGGGTTGGTAATAGTGTAAACTATTGCCGCCATTGGTTCCAATTAAATAGGTGCTGTCATGTGTCAGGCCCCAGCCTTCGCCATTAGTGTAAGGCAGCTCTTTGATCTTTTTAAAATCTTTTGCAGCATATACATGAACCGTACTTTGCTGGTAGGTTAACTGGTATAGCGTATCCTTAAAAACCGTAAGCCCTTCCCCAAAATATTTTGCATCTAACACCACCTCCTTTTCTACTTTCCCGGTGGCCGGATCGTACTGCAGTAGTTTCGACTTTCCTTCAGGGCCTGTGCTTTCCAGCAATTTCCCTTCATAAAATTCCAGGCCTTCCAGAAAATTAGCCGTATCGTGTGGTAGAGTACTTGCTACTGAATAACTTATTACCGGTGTTTTAGGAGTGTTATCTAAAGTGTCATCAGGATTGGGTTCATCATTACCACAGCTGGTAAATAACGCAGAAGTAAAAATAAAAATGGCCTGTATTGTTTTCTTCATGTTGTCAAAAATAAGGATTGCGGTTTTTACCCATTGTTAACCATAACGGAATAATGGCTTGCAACTTTTGGAAAAGAGTAGTATGTTTGAAATCTCTCCGCGTATCCTACCTAATTCCACCAAAAATCTCCGTTCCTAAAGTCACCTTTCCAGTATCAGCTTAAAGCCGAATTAAATTTCCGTAAACCTATGGTTACCCTTCAAACCGGGAACTATGAGGACATTCTTACTTCTTCTAATTATACAATCAGGCATGGCTGCTTTTGCACAAGAGCGTTGCGCCAGCGCCGAATATTATGTCCAGCAAAAAACACCAGGTGACATAGCTTCAAAGAAAATATCGGAGGCCGAAAATTTTGTTCAAACACACAGTTCTTCAACACAGACCAGAACGGCGGGTACCTCCCTTGTAAAAATTCCGGTTGTGGTGCACGTGCTTTATAAAGATGCATCGCAGGCTGTTTCTGATGCGCAGATCAAAAGCCAGCTGGCCGTTTTGAACAAGGATTTCAGGAGAAAGAATGATGATGCTGCCAATACCCCCGAACGCTTTCAATCTGTGGCTGCAGATGTTGAAATAGAATTCTACTTGGCTACTGCCGACCCGAAAGGGCGGGCCACTACCGGTATTGTGCGCAAGCAAACTTCAATAGCCAACTTCATAACAAACGATCGAATTAAGTTTTCTTCACAGGGGGGAGATGATGCCTGGGATACCAAAAGTTACCTGAATATCTGGGTGGGAAACCTGGTAGCAGGTGCTGGTTACTCAAGTGCACCGGGCAGTGATGAAGTGAAGGACGGAATAGTTATTACCAATTCGGCTTTTGGTGTGCGTAGCGGTACCGGCAATTTTAATTTGGGCAGAACAACGACCCACGAAGTGGGCCATTGGCTTGGGTTGAAACATATTTGGGGCGACGCCAAATGCGGCGATGACGGTGTTTATGACACACCACAGCAAGCTGGCTACACCAGGGATTGCCCATCAACTTTTATTTCTACCTGCGATAATGGTACTATGGGTGATATGTACATGAATTTTATGGATTACACGGCAGATGCCTGTATGAACCTGTTTACAGAAGGACAGAAAAAAAGGATACACGCTGTGTTTGCAGCAGGCGGCCCGAGAGCGGCTATCCTGCAAAGCAAAGGATTACAGGAGCCGTGGATGCAAGAAGCGCCTGTTGTGGAAAAAGGGCCAGCGCTTCGGGTTTATCCTAACCCTGCTGCTACCGAAATAAATATCCTATTGAATGAAGGGGCCAAAGGCAAAACCGTTGCCATTTTCAATTCTAATGGAAGCCTTGTACTAACAATACAGATAAGCAGCGTTAATCAAAAAGTGAATGTTTCCACTTTCAAGTCGGGCATCTACTTTATAAAGGGAGAAGGTTTTATAGAAAGATTCATCAAACTTTAGTGCATCATGTGGGCCACCTGTTGGGCTGCCACAGGTGCGAGGGCTACACCCATTCCGCTCATGCGGACGGCGCAAAAAACATTGGCAGAAATTTGTTTCACAATGGGTGTTTTTTCTGCGCCAAAAGCCATGATACCGGCCCACCGG
>DASQMG010000519.1:0-11425 GCA_035645595.1 Flavisolibacter sp.
ACATTATAATTTAAGATTGCGGTTGCGCCGGTTACAGGATTTATGGCATCAGGAAAATCTTCCGGGTACGTAATTCCAAATGGAATGTTCAGGCCCTCAAATGGAGTGCCGGCGATACCTGTAGCAGGTGTGTAGGTAGCAGCACCATCTCCAACATAAGTGGACTTTAAATAACCGCTCATAAACGGTAAGTCAATTGCTGGTGCTCCTGTCCTCCCGATATTGAAAGCTACTTCGGAGCCGGAAAAAATTAATTTTCCGCCATTATCAAGGAAGGTCCTTATAGCCGTTTTTTCAGCGGTGGATAAAACGACATTAGCACTTGATTCGTCACCTACAAACCATATTACTATATCATAATTGTTCAATACAAATGTTCCATCCTCTACCTTCTCATTGGCCACACTACTTACCTGTAGCGATGCTTTATTACGCAAGGATTTAAAATAGCTTGTGACAAAGGGATGCGTCGAATTTGTGTAGGAACCGGTTGTTCTATCAAAACCATCTACTATTAAAACTTTGGGCCCGCTTGTATTGGAAGATCTTGAATAAATATCACTGGCACTACTTTCTACCAGGGGATTGGTACTGTCTGTTACAACAGCCGTTAATTTAAAATGATAGACATTGCCGGTTGGCGGTACCAGGAATTGTGAAGCATCGAGGGTTACAGAAGTAGTAGCTGCTGTAAGGGTGGTTTCATTGGCTGCCAAAACCCAGTTCGTCAGTGCATCGCTTGTAGCATAATACAAACGGTAGCCCGCTAAAGTGGGTTCAAGGTTTGCTTTCCACGTAGCGGTTAATTGTGTTCCGCTTCCTGCATTGCCAATGCTGTACAGGAGTGGCGGAGCAACACTCACTGTATTTAACCGGTTCAGGAAATTGGTCCAGCGGGCCGGCGTCAAATTCGGGCAGTCTGTTGCCCTTACATCGCTGTGCCCGTAAATACCTGCATCGCCATTGTTTACCCGGCGTACTTTTGGTATCGCCCTGCGGTTGCAAACATTCACGCATAAATTGGCAGCCGACACAAGCATTGGTTCACTGTCCCACATGGCCAAATTGCTGGCAAGCACTTCGTGCTCTACGCCAATGCCTAAGTCGTTGTACGATGTTACTCCTTGCGACCAGGCTCTGTCAGCTTCTGCTACTACCTGGCTTACTTCACCATCATTATTTCTTATCACATAATGCGCACTAACGTTGGATGAACAGTTTTTAAACCAGTTGATGGCGCCCTGGTAGGTACCTGTAGCAACATAGTGCATAAAATAGTATTTAATAACACTGCCAGCAGGCCTGCTGTTGAAGTTGCAGGTGGTGAAATTTGAAACAGCAGCCGGGTAATCAACCGCCGTTGTACGCTGCGTTGTTACTGTTTTGCCTGCGTCGGGCTCCGTATAAGATTTTGGCAGAACCACATTTACCGGGTCGATTAAAATGATTTCTCCCCAAAGGCTTACCGATTTGCTTCCTGTTTTCATTACATCGAAAATGCGAACGGCCAGACTAACCTTCATGGCTTCATCCCAAAGGCCGGTCAGCGATGCTACCGCCTCAAACCAGTCTTCTATTTTAACAGCTGGCGGGCGGTTTTTTTGATAAGAGGCCAGTAACGCGGCGGCAGCCCTGATGTTGGTTTTTGCGTCATTTTTAATGTCATCAGGGCTTACATTTAAAAGAGCGGCGGCCTTGCTGATTTGCTGCACAAACTTGTTTTCTATCAGGCCCGTGATTCCCCAGGAGCCATAAATAGATTCAGATACCTGCGCCCAGTTACTCTGCACCTGTGCCGAAGCTTTTAACAGGCTTGCCGGAACGCTGAATTCTACAGCCGCTTCGTTGAAGTATTTATTTAATGTACTAACGCTTGGATGAGCCCTGTTTAGGAAGGTGCGCAACATTGCATCCTTATGATCATGGCCATGATCCTTCTCAGATGGGAGAACTTCAGGCGTTTTAAGAACAGTCGACTGCAGGTACCCGGTCATATCCCTTTGTAAAAAAACATCGCCATTGGATGCGGTGGTTTTTTTTATGGGGGTATGAACGTATTTATTTACCAGCGCCAATAAGGAACTATCGGAGGGAAAAGCTTTTAGGCGGCCCTCCTGTGCCGTTGCATTAAAAATAGCCCGGGACGAAAAAAGTAATAGCGCAATAAAGGTAGCAGCAAGCAAATATTGTCTCATAAGTAAAGAGGTTATCTAAGGTTTGGTGAATAAAAACTAGGGAGGAGATTGGAAGGAACATTAAATATAGAAAATGCTTTCTTCCAAAAAATTTCTAAGACCACCTTTTTTTATCTGCACCGGTGAATAATTATGACGTCCTGATCGGCCAAAAGATTTTTAAAATCAGCTTGCCCTAACCTTGCTCTCACCAATGATATTTTATGGTAACAAGTTGCCTTTTTATCTCGTGGTAACAACTGCGGCAATTATCTGCGTACTTTCAATACTCATTAACCCACCATAAGCGAAACTTTTAATGGAAGCCATCCCTACTAAAACACGGTTCTCTTTTTTACAAGGCGGTGGCGAAATGGGTACACTGACCCGTAACTATAACTGGGAGCAATCAGAAATTGGCAGTCCTGAAGGCTGGCCGCAAAGCTTGCGCACAACCCTTGGTATTTTGCTGAACTCCAAATTTCCCATGTTCCTTTGGTGGGGCCCGGAACTTATTTGTTTTTACAATGATGCTTATCGTCCCAGCCTTGGCAATAATGGCAAGCATCCGGGTGCGCTAGGTAAGCCCGGCGCAGAAGTGTGGCCGGAAATATGGACTGTTATTAAACCTTTGATAGACCAGGTGCTTACAGGCGGCGAAGCTACCTGGAGCGAAGACCAGTTGATACCTATTTACCGCAACGGAGCTTTGGAAGATGCTTACTGGACATTTAGCTATAGCCCTGTAAAAGATGAGGAAGGCAATGTAGGTGGCGTCCTTGCCGTGTGTAACGAAACAACGGCAAAGGTCAAAACGGTTAACAGCCTTCAACTATACGATCAACGGTTTCATAACCTTGTACGGGAAGCTACGGTGGGTATTATTGTATTGAGTGGTGCGGGAATGAGGATCGATGTAGTAAATGAAGCCTACGGTCGGCTCATTGAGCGCACAGTAGAGCAATTAACCGGCCGGCTTTTATTTGACTTGATACCGGAAACCGAGGAGGTCTTTCGTCCTATTATTGATAAAGTGCGGGAATCAGGCGAGTCGCTTTACCTGTACAGCCAACCGTATTTTGTTTACGTAAATGAAAAGAGAAAAGAAGGATACCTGGATCTTGTTTTTCAGCCTTATAAAGAACGAGATGGAACAATAAGTGGTGTAATGGTGCTTTGCCATGATGTGACACAAACGGTTGTATCCCGGAAAAAAATTGAAGAAAGCGAATCTAAGCTTCGCTCGGTGATTATGGCCGCACCTGCGGGGATAGGCTTATTTGTGGGCGAAGATTTGATTGTGGAAATGCCTAATCAAAGCTTTATTGATATTGTTGGTAAGGGCCCGGATATAGAGGGTAAACCACTTTGTGAAGTAATGCCCGAACTACTTACAGAAAATCAACCTTTTTTACAAATACTTAATGACGTTTTTACATCAGGTAAGATGTTTCAAAGTTTTGGATCACAGGTAGGGATTGTAAAGAGCGGCGTGATGACGTATAACTATTATAATATTACTTACACACCGCTTTTTGATGCAGCAGGAAAAGTATACGCCATCCTGGATATAGCTGTAGACGTAACCGAAGAAATAAAGGCTAAGCAAAAAATAGAGAAAAGTGAACAAAACCTGCGCAACACTATTCTTCAGGCCCCGGTTGCCATGTGTATACTTAAAGCACCTGATTATATAGTAGAAATTGCCAATGAAAGGATGATAGAGTTTTTAGGTAAACCCAGAGAGGTAGTTGTAGGCAGGTCAGTATTTGAAGGTGTACCTGAACTGAAAGGTCTGGGCTTTGAAGATTTGTTGGACAATGTTATTCGCACCGGTGAAACATATAAAGCATTTGGTGTTTCTCTTAGCGTTTACAGACAGGATCGTTTGCAAACTGTTTACGTAGATTATGTTTATGAGGCTTTTAGGGAGTCGGATGGTGACATCTCGGGTGTAATGGCTGTCGCTATAGAGGTAACTGAGCAGGTGTTGGCCAGTAAAAAGATAGAAGCCAGTGAAGCCAAGTTCCGCCTCATGGCTGATGCCATGCCGCAATTTATTTGGACGAGCGATGTGCAAGGCCATCTTAATTATTATAACCAGGCTGTTTATAAGTACTCCGGGTTAACGTACGGGCAAATAGAAAAAGATGGCTGGCTGCAAATTGTTCATCCTGACGACAGGGATGAAAATATAAAGTTGTGGATGCACGCAATAGAAACCGGTGAAGATTTCATTTTTCAGCACCGTTTTAAAAATAGCGATGGTGACTACCGCTGGCAATTAAGCAGGGCGGTTCCCCAACAGGATAGCGAAGGCATAATTCAATTATGGATAGGTACCAGTACCGATATTCATGAGCAAAAATTATTTGAAGAAGAATTAGCCGAACAAATAGACCAACGCACCGGTGAACTAAGTGCCGTGAATGAAGAGCTGACAATTATTAACCAGGAACTTGCTGTTGCCAACCAACAATTGGTACAGTCCAATGAGCAACTGGAACAATTTACTTACGCCGCTTCTCATGACATGCAGGAGCCATTGCGTAAGGTACATACATTCACCACATTTTTGCTTGATAACTATGCGGCACAGTTAGACGGGCGGGGCACTACTTATCTCACAAAAATTGGTACATCGGTCCATCGTATGAAAAGCATTATTGATGACTTATTGAATTACTCGCACCAAACAAGAGAAGAACAGCACTTTGAGCTTGTTGACCTTACTAAAATCATCGAAGAAGTAGAAGCTGATCTTGAACTGGTAATTCAGCAAAAGGGAGCAATAATTACCAAAAACGAAATGATACCGATAAAAGCCGTGCCCATGCAAATGACACAGCTTTTTTTCAACCTTTACAGTAACGCCCTAAAGTTTTCGAAACCGGAGGTTCCAGTGCAGATAGATATTCAATGTCATCTGCTTTCAGTAGAAGAAGCCGGCTTGCTTGTACTACCCGACCTGCAATGCCGTTACATTAAGATTGCTTTTTGTGATAATGGTATTGGCTTTGAGCAGCAACATGCTGCACAAATTTTTAACTTGTTTAAACGGCTGCACGGTAAGAGCGAATATGACGGAACCGGTATCGGCCTGGGGCTTTGCAAAAAGATTGTGCAAAATCATCATGGTCAAATTTGGGCTGAGTCGGCAGAGGGTAAAGGTGCAAGATTCTATATTGTGCTGCCAGTATAGCGGAGTTGCAGTTTCGGCATTTTATATGCTTGGTAGTACCTATTATTTACCTGTAAAATTGTTTATGCAATACAATAAACTGACACCTGACGAAGAGCGAATCATTATTCATAAAGGAACCGAGAGGCCTTTTACCGGCGAGTATAATAACAATAAAGAAACCGGTACTTATATATGCCGCCGCTGCAATACACCGCTGTACCGCTCACACGATAAGTTTGAATCGCACTGTGGCTGGCCCAGTTTTGATGATGAAATACCTGACGCTGTAAAACATTTGCCTGATGCCGATGGAAGACGGATCGAAATTGTTTGCGCTTCCTGTGATGCTCATTTAGGGCATGTATTTAAAGGAGAACGTTTTACTTCGAAAAATACAAGGCACTGCGTCAACTCTGTGTCGCTAAAGTTTATTCCTGCTGCCAACTAAAAATAGGCACTGCAATGACAGGCCGTTACCTGTTGTTATAGGTTTTAAAGAGCAAGCAGTTGGTCTATAAGCTGGCTTGTAAAGCCATCTTTCAGGTAGTGCGTATTATGTGTAGCAGGGGCTATGTGCCTAATATCCTATCTTTAAGAGGGTTTTACGTTTACAAGGCGCCATAGTACCGGATTGTTGCTTGCATAATTAACTCCTGCTATGTTGCTTTATCTATAACAGCTTTTAAAATATTCGTTACACTGTGTATTACCCATAAGCAACCTGGATTCAAACAATATTGCAACTGATTTGTTTAAAATGCTTTCATGCTTGGGCGAGGTAAAGAAAGTAAAGCTGCAGAGGCAGAGAGAAAGTAAATAACGATCCAGGGGCAGGACTTTTATGGAAATGGTTATAATCAAAGATAGTCGGGCAGCTATTCTTTAATTATATCAATTTCAAAGTAATTGCAAAAAGATCACCGTAACCCAAGTGGAATATCAGTGGGCTCTTGACGTCTGGTCCTCTGGTGCATGGCATGAACTGATTCGGTGTCGGCAAATTAAAAACCGGGTAAAAAACTTATTATGACAACTAACCTTTCTCAGGAACATAAACAGCGGTTCGTGGAAATTAAAAACAGCCTGGCAGAATTAGGCTACCGGGAAGCTGCTTTTATTCGTGTGGAGTTACTTTTTTTTGAAGTTCTTACCATCTCCCGTAATTATGGCACAGAGGAGGAGCAAAATGGGTTGCTCTCTGCATTAAAGAATTTACAGGCGTATGAATATGCTGCAACTTCAGCAAACTTTGCAAAAGCCCTCCAACGGGAACGGGCAATCCGCAGGTTTGTAAACGGGTTCAAAATAGTACTTACCAAAGCAAGCAAAAATCTTTTTCTTCAGCCCAACGCCAATGCCATGCTCTAGAATCAGGTTCTGTTGAGCTATACTGCAATTGAATTGCAAAAAAGCGGAGGTCTGAAAACAAATTAAGATCCTGATTCAGGTTATCTTCATTGCATCCTGATAATAGAAGTACCTCTTCTATCTCAATTAAATTCCTGCTCAACGTGCACCGGGTCATTTGCTATGTGATCAGTGAATGGGCTCCTGCCACTTTATCTTTAGCAAATCCTCTTCTTTTTCCCAGACACTCAACCCTTAAAAAAACGGGCATCCATAAAACAAAAGCGTCTTTCTGGCCCCTACCACAGTAAAGTGACTATTGTAGAACTGGATGTTCGAATTTTTACTAAATAAATTTAGTATCTAGGACTGATGCACATCCCTGGTAACCACATAAGGCGATTCCGGGATAAGCAAAATGGTGATGTAGGCGGTAGGAATATAGGGGTATTGGACCGAATATAAAAAAATTAACTGCTCTATTGTCTATTTTACAGCCAGATGTAGTACTCTTGCCGAAGCAATGGGGAATCCTCTATTGCATCGCATAATACAATAGAAACCATATTGGGGCAACAGGAAAGGAACCACTAAAACGCTTGCCAGTATTTTAGTAGTCAGGATATTTTGTAAGAACCTGATCTCCTTTCGGCAAACTAATTGGAGTAAAAATTAAACATAGATGTTTTATGAACGCAGCTAAAAAAGATATTGTACCTGTTATCCCGTCTAAAGAAATTATTGTTGGTGATAAGACAGCGAAAGTGAAGCTGGTGATGTTTGGCGATTATGAAAGCGACGAAACCGGGCAGGCCACTGAAGTGATCAAGCAATTACTGGAAGAATACGCAGGGAAAATCAATTTTGTATTTCGTCATTTCCCATTAACCAAAGTCCATCAAAAAGCGCATAAGGCGGCAGAAGCAGCTATTGGTGCCGGACAGGAAGATAAATTTTGGGAAATGCACCAGTTATTGTTTGCGCACCGCCGCAACTTGGGCGTTATCTCGCTTAAGTCGTATGCAAGGGAAGTAGGTGTAAAGGACAAGCGCTTTTTAGATCATTTAATAAACAGTGATTGGGGTGTACATGTACAGGACGATTTAAAAGAAGGCATAGAGTTAGGTATCAAAGAAATACCGGTACTTTTTGTTAACGGCGAATGGTTTGAAAAAGACATTACAGTAAAAAATGTAAAAGCCAGTATTGATACATTGCTAAAATCTGATGCATCCTCCGTGATCAAGCTAAAGAGTAAAAAGCGGGCGTAGGCTGTATACATTTCTTCGACATTTTCTAGTATTTTATTTTCTAAACCTTTTGTTATGCCCGAAAGTCGTAATCGCCAGGGTCACGTGTATCAAAAGCCAGCTGCTATTCCTGCAAAGCAGCGTGTAAAAGGGAGAATAATCTGGGCTATTTTATTTGCTGTATTTGGAGCCCTTATTGCCTATTTTGCCGTAGGAGAGAATTACCTGGTGCTCTCTTTGGCTACTGTTCTTGCTGCCTTGGTGGGATTTGCCATTGGTAAAAGTATGGAGAAGGATGCAAAGACCTGAGGCAGGATAGACAAATTTGAATTGATGTTTACCTTCGGTGGAGACTGTTTTTCAAGCCCTATTGCCCTACCTGGTTCAGTGCACATTATAACGGTTGCGGATAATGAATGTAGTAAGCATAATACGCATCAGTTCTATCGAAACACCTAAATAAAGAGCTGTCAATCCTACAATCTCACTTTCTGTTTCCGATAAATCACCATCACCTGTCATCAGTTCACATACCATAGCAAACAATGTTTCTTTAAAGCTTTCCGTGAGTAAAAGTGCACTGTGTTCAATTACCATTTTTGATCCAAACGCTTTTAGCAAAGGCAGCGCCTTTTGCGCTAAAGGCTGCAAATCAAAATGAGCAAACTTGTTACTTAAGAGTAACATGCGTGAAAGATGTTCGATATGCCTGTTTAGTACCGGCTTTCCGCTATGCCGGAGACAGCCGAATAAAATGGCAACTGCAGCTTCCTGCTCATTTTGCAATGTTGCTTTTTCACCGGAGAAATCGTTCATAACGGAAAATTAAAAGAAATAAACACACAAGAACAACCCTTCCTATTTTTACCCTTCATCTTTACTGTATGAGCATTCGGATTTTTATTACGGGGGGTACTTTTGATAAGGAATACAATGAATTGACAGGGCAGCTTTACTTCAACGATTCGCACCTGCCTGAAATGCTTGACCTGGGCCGGAACCTTGTACCGGTAGAAATAAGAACATTAATGATGGTAGATAGTTTGGAAATGACCGCAGAGGACCGTGAACTGATTGCCGAACATTGCCGAAAAAGTAAAGAGAATAAAATTATTATTACGCATGGCACGGATACAATGGCAGAAACCGCAGTATTGCTTCATAACAAAGTAGAAGGTAAAACTATTGTGATTACCGGAGCGATGATCCCTTATAAATTTGGGTCGTCAGATGGGCTTTTTAATTTAGGAAGTGCTTTGGCCTTTGTACAAACGCTTGAACCCGGCGTTTACGTGGTAATGAACGGTCGCTGTTTTAATGCCGGTAATGTGCGAAAGAATAAAGTAACAGGTGTGTTTGAAGAGTTGAAATAGGGGGTATAGAACAGAAGCCCAGAAACGCCAGGTCATTTTTAATGAATGAAGCGAAGAGAGTGCAGGTTAAAGTTGATCGGATTTTTTAAAACAAAATTTAAATTTTCTTCATGGCTTTAGATAAATATGGCATTGCCCGGCGCATTGCGCAGGAACTAAAAGATGGTATGTATGTAAACCTGGGAATTGGTATTCCAACATTGGTAGCCAATTACATTCCCCAAGGCATGTTTATCATGCTGCAAAGCGAAAATGGTTTATTAGGTATGGGACCATATCCTTTATCCGAAGAAGTAGATGCAGACTTGATTAATGCCGGGAAAGAAACGGTAACTACTATTGCAGGCAGTGCCTTTTTTGACAGCGCCGAGAGCTTTGGAATGATTCGGGCTGGTAAAATTGACCTGACTGTTTTAGGTGCTATGGAAGTAAGTGAAAAGGGCGACATTGCCAACTGGAAAATACCGGGAAAAATGGTGAAAGGGATGGGGGGTGCTATGGATCTTGTTGCCAGTGCCAAGAATATTATTGTAGCCATGATGCATACCAACCCAAAGGGAGAATCGAAGCTGTTATCACAGTGTAATTTGCCCCTGACCGGCGTAGGATGTGTGAAAAAAATTGTTACCGAATTAGCAGTGTTGGACATAACTGAAAACGGCTTCAGATTATTGGAGAGGGCCCCGGGTATCAGCGTGGATGAAATACAGGCTAAAACAGCAGGTAAGTTAATAGTAGACGGTGATGTACCGGAAATGAGCCTTTAATCAACCAGATTATTTTTCACAGCAAAGAATACTAAGCCCGCCGTATTCTTGCTCCCAAAACGTTCCATCAGCCGGTCTTTAATTGCCTCTACCGTACGGGGACTGATGTCCATTTTTTGCGCTATTTCCTGCGCGGTAAATTCCATACAAATAAACTGAAGCACTTCTTTTTCCTTATCGCTGATTGTGATGTCGTTAGTTAAGGAAGGAAGCGTTTTTTGTTTCGCATGAGCTTTTTTTATTAAGATGCGGTTTACAAAATTATTCAGGTAATAGCCTTTTTCATAAACGTCCATAATAGCCCGTTTAATTTCCTGGGGCTCTGCGTTTTTAAGCAGGTAGCCATTAGCACCATTTTCCATCAGGTGCGATACAAAGCGTTCATCTTCATGCATACTTAATACAAGCACATAAATATTGGGGTACTTCTTGCTTACTATTTTGGTGGTTTCAATGCCATCTTTTTGCGGCATGCGCAAGTCCATTAAAATTACATCAGGGGCTGCTTCTTCAAGGCCGGCTAAAAGTTCTTCACCGTTTTCGGCTTCTAAAACAAATTTTATGTTGGTGTAGGGTCGCAACGAAAGAATAACTCCTTTACGAAATATTTTATGGTCGTCGGCTATAGCTACCTTAATTACATCCATAGGAAATTGCTTGTGCTTTAAAATTATGAATTATAGAGCATCTCTTCGGGTACTTCTTCTCTTGGAATTTCAATGGTTACCTTATAGTAGGTCTGGGAGGGGTCCTTTTCAAAGTGTATTTTCCCCTGTACTACCCGTAAACGGCTACTGATGTTTTTTAAACCTAAGCCGGTTTTACTTTTATTTAATTTTTCAAAATCACTTTGTATCAGTCCTTTTCCATCGTGGTGAATACGGATATAGCAGTTATCGCCCTGAAAATTTTGGGTAAGATGAATAAAACTGGCGTTACTGTGTTTTAAGATATTATTAAGTAACTCCTGGATAATACGGAAAATAATCAGCTCCCGGTCTAATTTCAGGCGTTCCTTATAATCATGAAAACGGCTACTGGCATTAATACTGCCCGACCCGCTGATTTTTTGAAAAGAGTCGTTAACAGCCGATTCAAGACCGAAATTTTTTAGGGTAGGCGGCATCAGGCTATGACTGATGTTGCGTACCAGTTGAATAGTATCATCCAATATTTGCCGTGCCTGGTAAATAGATTGGAGTTGCGTAGCCTTATCCTGGTAAATAAGATTTTCGTTAAGGTATAACCGGGCGGTGGCCAGTAAAGGTCCGGCATCATCGTGCAGGTCGGCAGCAAGGCGCTGGCGCTCCTCTTCCTGCAGGCGGATTGA
>DASQMG010000520.1:0-4801 GCA_035645595.1 Flavisolibacter sp.
GGGAGCGACAATCGTTTACTACAAGTGTATAAAAAGGAAGAAGAGATGCTGGTTAAGAACCAATCCATCGGCGGGCAAACAGGCGTAAAAACAGAAGAATTAAAACTCGCCCTTGACCTGCACCGGGCAAGAATGACAGACGTGCTGCAAAAGCAAATGGAGATTGAAAAACGTATTGCCGCAACGCAAAAGGAACTGGCAAGAACAGGAGCGCAGTTAGCCGAAATTGGTAAGAAACGAGACAGCGTAAATTATACCGTTACTGCCCTTATCGATAGTAAGGGGCCACAGTCTATAAAGTTTGATTTGATTTATACTGTGAAGGATGCTGGGTGGTTTCCTACTTATGATGTGCGAGTTACGGATGTAACAAGGCCATTAAATGTTTTAATGAATGCGAACGTGTTTCAGTACAGCGGTGAAACATGGAAAGATGTAGTGATACAATTAAGTACCGGAAATCCCGGCGATAATGCCACCCCATCGGAACTGCAACCGTGGATGCTGGGCTTTTATGATCCATCTGTTGCGTGGATGCGGCAGCAGGCCACCATTCCGGGGGTCATTAGTGGAAGGGTATTGGATGAAAGCGGCAATCCCATTATGGGTGCAAGCATTATTGTAAAGGGAACAGGGTCAGGAACAACAACTGATGTAAACGGATTTTTTAAGCTGCAGAACGTGGCAGCCAATCGTTCTATCATTGTTTCATCGGTTGGGTACAGCAGCAAAGAAATTGCCGCAAAGCCGGGATACATTACTATCAGCTTGCAGGCAGATACACAATCGCTGGAAGAAGTTGTTGTTGTGGGATACGGAACGAATAAAGATGACGATGGGTTAACCCGGAGGGAGTCTATGGTTACCGGATCTGCTTCGAAGATGAAGGTTCGCGGTATCGAACCGGTTGCTACTACTACCCAATACCAATCAACAACCACCGTTTATAAAATTGATGAAAAATATACTTTAGAAACTGATGGTAAAACAACAAAAATCGGTATTAAGCAATTAGATATTCCGGCCTTGTATGAATATATATCTACTCCCAAAGTTGACCCATCAGCTTTTCTTACCGCAAAGGTTTTATCCTGGCAGGAATATGATCTGCAATCAGGTGAAACCAATCTGTATTATGAAGGCACCTTTTTAGGTAAAACTTATCTGGATCTTTCTACGGTCGGTGATACTTTATCGCTTTCATTAGGTAAGGATAACAGCATAAAAGTTTCAAGAAAATTGCTCAAAGAATTTAGTTCAAAAAAATTCATTGGAAGCAATAGAACCGATTCAAGAGAATATGAAATCACAGTGATGAACACAAAAAGAATTCCGGTAACCATTATTGTAAAAGACCAGTTCCCTGTTTCTGTTATTAAAGAAATTAACGTAGATGATTTATCGGCGCCCGAAGCGCAGATAGAAAAAGAAACCGGCATTGCCACCTGGAATATTTCATTACAACCTGCACAGGAAAAGAAAGTAAAGATGGGTTACAGTGTGAAGTACCCGAAAGACCGACGGGTAGTGTTAGAATAAATGGACTTTATGATTTAATGCTTGCGAGGCGGCTCCCCTAATTTAATTCCACAGGAACCAATAAAATTTTTGCCTAATAGCAAAAGAAAAGCTCAATCAAGTGAATTGATTGAGCTTACGTGCTGATACCCGGATTAAGATTCACTTCAACAAAGCCGTGTAGTTCTTACTTCCCCGGTACAGTTCAAGGGGATACAGGGCTTCCCGAAGGCACCTTCATTGGCTTTCTGCTTGGCTTTCCCAAATTTGGCGTACCATCCTTATTCCATGAAATTTTTTGCATGTGCGGTGCCCGTTTAGCGCCACAACCGTCGGTGGGCGATGGGTTGGCATGGTACAAAATCCAATCTTCTTTACCATCAGGCGATTTAAAAAAGGAGTTATGGCCCGGTGCGTAGATGCTTTCTTCCGGTACTTGTTTGAATACCGGTTTTGGATGTTTTTTCCAGGCCTTTCTATCTAACAAACTGCCCTTACCTGTATAAGTAAGCATGCCTAAATTGTAATCGAGCCAGCACGCGTTGGCTGAATAGATAATAAACAACCTGTTATTCTTAACCAGCGATTGAGGGCCTTCATTAATACGTAGGTAAGGTGGTTCTCCCGTGTTTTTTTGCCACTCTAAAGGAACCTTACCATGCAGCTCCCAGGGATATTGCGGTTCTGATAACAACACCCGTTCACTCTTCATTGTCCAGGGGTTTTCCATTTCGGCTATATAGATGTTTTGTTGCTCGTTGTTATAATTTTTCCATCCGCTCCAGGTAGCATAGCGCTTTCCATTATGGTCAAAAACAGTAAGATCAATCGCCCAATGATCGCCACTGTCTGTTTGCAGTTTGCCTTTTAGATCCCAATCACCTTTAAAAGGATCAGCGTTATTATTCTCTAAAACCCAAATACGGTGGTGCAAATTGTTGCCATCATCAGCGGCAAAATATACATACCACTTGCCATCCAAGAAGTGAATTTCAGGCGCCCATAATTGTTTGCTGTATGGTTTGTCTTTTGGCGGATCGAAGATGGTTTTACTTTCCGCTTCGCCGATGGTGGCCATGCTTTTCGTGCGCCAAAGGCGTAGTTCATTTTCGCCGGCATCGGTGATAGAGGTGTTCATATAATAATACCAGCCATCTTTATAAATGGCCCAGGGATCGGGGCCCGACGCTTTGAGCGGGTTGGTGAACGTAGTTTGCGAAAAGCTTTGAAAGCTTAAAAATACAGTTAGTAGCAGAACCAATTTTCTACTCATAGACGTTTTGTTTTTAATAGTAAGTGTAAAGGTTAATTACTTCTTTACAGAGAATTGGTACATCGAATGGGTTTCATATTTCTTTCCCGGCTCTAAGAGTGTACTTGGATAACCCGGCTGATTAGGTGAGTCGGGGAAGTGGTGCGTTTCCAAACAAAAGGCTGTACGAAAATCATCTTTCTTGCCGCCCTTAATGTTGTTTTTGCTTTGCATGAAATTGCCGCCGTAAAACTGCAAGCCCGGTTCTACTGTAAATACGTTCATGGTTATGCCGGAAACATCACCTGTAATGTTGGCAACACTCGTTGTTCCATTGGTAGTTCCTTTACGCAACACATAGTTATGATCGTAGCCCTTACCATATTTTAATTGCGTATTGGTTGTATCCATTACCCTTGTACCGATAGCGGTTGGCGTTGTAAAATCGAATGGTGTGCCGGCTACTCTCTCCATCTTGCCAAAAGGAATTAAAGTGCTGTCAACCGGTGTATACTCATCTGCATTGATTTGCAAAATATGATTGTTGATCGTACCACTGCCTGATCCGTTCAAATTAAAAAAAGCATGGTTGGTTAAGTTACAAACCGTAGGCTTATCGGTGGTAGCCTCATAATCAAGTTTAATAGTATTATTACTGGAAAGTGTGTAGGTAACCTTTGCCTGTAACGTACCAGGAAAACCCATCTCGCCGTCCGGAGATGTATAAGTAAATGCCACAGCGCTGTCATTAACCTGCTGTCCTTCCCACATTACATTATGAAAGCCGTCCTTACCACCATGTAGAGTGTTGGGGCCATTGTTTATATCTAAGTTATACGTCTTTCCAGCTACTGTAATTTTACCGGCTTTAATGCGATTGCCGTAGCGGCCGATGGTAGCCCCAAAGAAAGGTTCTGCAGAGGATACAAAACCATCCACATTATCAAAACCTACAATCACATCTGTGAATTTGCCGTTTTTATCGGGAACAATCATGCTTACCCACCGGGCGCCGTAATTGGTAAAGGCAGCTTCCACACCAGCCTTATTTTTCACCACAAATAAATGAGCCGGCTTGTTCAACACCGTTTTTTCAAATCCTTTTTTATCCGGTAGTAAGGAGGTTCCGCTTTTTGATGTGCTGTCATTACCGGATGTTGTTGTTTCTGCATTATCCATACAGGCTGTGAGTAATAGGGTCGAAAACAAAAAAAGGCGGGTGGTTTGTTTAACTGAAATCATTGTTATGGCTGATTTTGATTTTTCGAGCAAAGGTGATTTTTTAACTGCTTTTACAACCAAGCAGCTTTTAAGAAGAAGAGAGTGAACAAATCCGTTAAGCGCTTATTCGCCTGCAGGAACCGTGATAGGAGTGTTGGTTCCAACCGGCGTTCCGAAATTAGGCGTGCCATCGGTATTAAACGTAAATTTTTGCATCCGCGGACTCCTTGTTGCACCACAGCCATTCCCGTTCATCGGCGCTGCATTAGCGTGATATAATATCCAGTTCTCTGCACCATTTGGCGAAGTAAAAAAGCTGTTGTGTCCAGGACCGTAAACATTGTTACCAGGGCTTTTTTGAAAAACAGGTGTGGGAGATTTAGTCCAGTCGGCCGCTACCAACGGGTTGCCGCCATCTTTTAAAGTCAACATCCCTAAACCATAGTCATCCGTCCAGCAGCCACTAGCGCTGTACACCATAAACACTTTTCCGGCGGGGTTTTTCAATATCTCTGGCCCTTCATTTACGTCCGGGTCGCCCTGCGTTTCCCAACTAAGGGTTGGGGTGCTCAGCAAGGTACGGGAGCCTGTTAATGTCCACGGGTTAGCCATTTGAGCTATATAAATATTTTGCTTGTCGTTGGCGGCACTTGTACGGCCACTCCATAAAAAGTAGTTAACGCCATTATGTTCAAACACGGTTCCATCAATAGCCCAAAAGTCAGCCGCTGCATCGTAGATACGGCCTTTGTCCACCCATGTTCCCGTGGTTGGGTCGGCGCTGCTGTTTTCTAAAACAAAGGTGCGTTG